>NZ_JBXAKU010000004.1:0-434775 GCF_058798735.1 Caulobacter sp. GW822-FHT07D08 | reverse complement strand
TACACCAAGGGCCTGCTGCACCAGTCCGACCGGGCCGCCGTGGGCCACGAGCTCAAGGCGCTGGACGTCCAGCGCGGCGCGGGCGCGGCCCAGCTGCGCACCGCCAGCCTCGAGCAGATCGAGCAGGATCCCAAGCTGCAGGCCTACGCCCAGCAGGTCGGCCAGTCGGTGTTCGGCGACAACTGCGCCACCTGCCACGGCATCGGCGGCACCGGCGGCAAGGGCTATCCCAACCTGCGCGACGACGTCTGGCTGTGGGGCGGCAAGCTGGAGGACATCCAGTACACCATTACCCACGGCGTGCGCACCGGCGCGGACGGCGCGCGCATGTCGCAGATGCCCGCCTTCGGCCGCGACGAGCTGCTCAAGCCCGAGCAGATCGACGACCTGACCGAATATGTCGTCCACCTGTCGAACCGTCCGGCCGACGCTGGAGCCATCGCCCGCGCCAAGCCGGTCTTCGACACCCAGTGCGTGGCCTGCCACGGCCTGGAAGGCAAGGGCGACCAGACCCTCGGCGCCCCCAACCTGACCGACAGCGAATGGCTCTACGGCGCCGACCGCGCCGCCATCCGCGGCCAGATCTTCGCCGGCAACGGCGGCGTCATGCCCACCTGGAGCGGCCGCCTCAGCCCCGAGACCATCAAGGCCATCGCCGTCTACGTCCACGCCAACGCCGCCGGACAATAACCGGCCATGCCAACCCTCATCGACAACACCAAACCCAAAACCGAAAACCGGACGGCGGTCTCAGCCGCCGCCCGGGCCAAGGACAAGGGCGCGCCCAAGGGCGGCGGCCTCTACAAGCCGCGCGAGCCGATCTATCCCAAGCTGGTCCACGGGACGTGGCGCAGGGTGAAGTGGGCGCTGCTCATCGCCACCCTGTCGATCTACTACGTCACCCCATGGATCCGCTGGCGCCGACCCGAAGGCTTCCCGCAGCAGGCCGCGCTGGTCGACTTCACGGGCGGCCGCTTCTACTTCTTCGACATCCAGCTGTGGCCGCAGGACGTCCATATCATCACGGGGCTGATGGTCGCCGGCGCCCTGGCCCTGTTCCTGGTCACCGCGCTGTTTGGCCGACTGTGGTGCGGCTATACTTGCCCCCAGACCGTCTGGACCGACCTCTTCATCGTCGTCGAGCGTCTGTTCGAGGGCGACCGCAACGCCCGCATGCGCCTGGACGCCGCGCCGATGTCCTTCGACAAGCTCTGGCGCAAGGCGGGCAAGCATCTGACCTGGCTTGGCATCGCCTTCGGCACCGGTGGGGCGTGGATCTTCTATTTCCATGACGCCCCGACCCTGATCCGCACCTTCTGGATCGGTCAGGCCCCGGCCACGGCCTATGTCTCCTGCGCCTTGCTGACGGTGACTACCTATGTCTTCGCCGGCTGGATGCGCGAGCAGGTCTGCACCTATATGTGCCCGTGGCCGCGCATCCAGGGCGCCATGCTGGACCAGCACTCGCTGCAGGTGACCTATCTGCGTGATCGCGGCGAGCCGCGCGGCGCGCACAAGAAGGGCCAGGACTGGGCGGGGCGCGGCGACTGCATCGACTGTCACCAGTGCGTCGTGGTCTGCCCGATGGGCATCGACATCCGCGACGGCAGCCAGTTGGAGTGCATCAACTGCGGCCTCTGCGTCGACGCGTGCGACGAGGTCATGACCAAGCTGGCCCGGCCCACGGGTCTTATCGCCTACGATACCGACGCGGCCGTCGCCGCCCGCGCCTGCGGGCGCAAGTCGACCTACAAGCCCGTGCGTTCGCGGACCATCTACTACGCCCTGGCCCTGACGGTGGTCGGCGGCCTGACGCTGGGCGCGTTGATCAGCCGGCCCAAGGCCGACCTCCACGTCATCCGCGACCGCAACCCGATCTTCGTGCGTATGCACGACGGCGCGGTGCGGGACGGCTATACGCTGAAGATCACCAACCGGACCTTCTTCGACCGCCGGTTCGAGATCGCGTTCGACGGCGTGACCGGCGCGCGCCTCAACCAGCCGGGCGCCCCGGGCGCCGTCAGCGTCACCGTGCCGGCGGACCAAGTCGCTTCGGTGCGGGTCTTCGTCACCGCGCCGCCCGAAGCCGAGCTCGCGGCCAGCACGCCGGCCCGCTTCATCGCCCGCGCCGGCGACGTTCAGGCCGACGCCAAGACCGTCTTCCTCTCCGGAGCCGCGAACCCGCAATGACCGCCGCCTCGTCCCCCGAGATCGTCCAGTCCAAGACCGCCAAGCCCATCACCGGCTGGCATGTCCTGATCGCCGTCGTGGCGTTCTTCGCCGTCGTGATCGGCGTCGACACGCTGTTCATGATCAAGGCCTACGGCACCTTCTCGGGCGAGGTCGCCTCCAACCCCTATGAGGCGGGCCTGGCCTTCAACAAGACGCTGGCCCAGCGCCAGCGCGAGGCGGCCTTGGGTTGGACCGCCTCGGTCGAGAAGGCCGACGGCGACACGGTGGTGGTGCGTCTCGTCGACAAGACCGGCGCGCCGCTGGACCGCCTTTCCATGACCGGTGTCCTGGAGCGTCCCGCCACCGAGGTCGGGCGCCAGACCCTGGACTTCAAGCCGCTGGGCGACGGCCGCTATCAGACCCGCGCGCGGCTCGACGGCGCCTGGGACCTGCGGGCCACGGCGCGTAACAGCCGCGACGTCTTCGAGCTGGAAACGCGTCTGCTGGAGCCCGTCAAATGAACGCCAGCCTGACGGTGGATCGCGATCTGGAAGCCTTCGTTCGCCGCGACGAGGCGGGGCGAGGGCGGCTTGAACTGCTGGTGAGCGGCGCTCGCTGCGCCGCCTGCATCCGCAAGATCGAGACCGCTGTCGCCGGCTTGCCGGGCGTCGCGGGCGTCCGCCTGAACCTCACGACGGGCAAGCTGGCCGTCGAACTCACCGGGCGCGAGGCGCATCCGGAGCGCGTCGTCGAGACGGTCGAAGGTCTGGGCTACCGCGCCTGCCTGTTCGATCCGGCCGAGGCTGTCGCCGCGATCGATCGCGAGGGCCGCGAACTGGCCGTCGCGCTGGGCGTCGCCGGCTTCGGGGCTGGCAATGTGATGATGTTCACGGTCCCGGCCTGGGCGGGTCTGTTCGGCCAGGAACTGACGCCGGCGACCCTGACCCTGATGTACTGGATGGCCGCGATCGTCGCCACGCCGTGCGCCCTGTTCGCGGGACGGCCGTTCTTCCGTTCGGCCTGGGCGTCGTTGAAGCGCGGCAAGGCGAACATGGACGTGCCGATCTCCATCGGCGTGATCCTGACTCTGATCGTCAGCTTCTCCGAGACCATGCTGCACGGCCAGCACGCCTATTTCGACGCCGCCGTCACCCTGCTGTTCCTGCTGCTGATCGGGCGCTACCTGGATCACCGCCTGCGCGCCAACGCCCGCTCGGCGGCGCGCGACCTGTTGGCCCTGCAAGCCCCGGTGGCTGTGCGCCTGTCGGGCGAGGCCGAGCACGGCGTGCCCGTCGCCGAGATCGTCGTCGGGGATCGGCTGGTCGTGGCTCCTGGTGATCGTGTGCCCGTCGACGGCCTGGTCGAGGCCGGCCGCTCGGAGATCGACAACGCCCTGATCACCGGCGAGACGGCCCTTGCGCCGGTCACCGTAGGGGCGCGACTGCACGCCGGCGCGCTGAACCTCTCCGGCCGCCTGGTCATGACCGCCACGGCGCGCAGCGAGGACTCCACCCTGGCCGCCATCGCCCGGCTGATGGAGGCCGGCGCCCAGACCCGCTCGGCCTACGTCCGCCTGGCCGACAAGGCCGCCGCGCTGTACGTGCCGGTCGTCCACACCGTCGCGGCCGCGACCTTCGTCGGCGGCTGGGCGCTGGGCCTGGGCCCGCGCGAGGCGCTGCTGCGGGCGGCGGCGGTGCTGATCGTCACCTGCCCCTGCGCCCTGGGATTGGCCGCCCCGGCCGTGCAGATCGCCGCCAGCAGCCGCCTCTTCCGCAGGGGCGTGCTGGTCAAGTCCGGCGCGGCCCTGGAGCGCCTGGCCGAGGTCGATCACGTCATCTTCGACAAGACCGGCGTGCTGACCGAAGGCTGCCCCCGTCTTGTCGACGCGCCGGCCCATCTGGTCGCCCTGGCCGCGCCCCTGGCGCGCGCCTCGCGCCACCCCCTGGCCAAGGCCTTGGCCGCCCAAGCCGGCGCCGGCCCTGTCGCCGCCGATTGCGTCGAGACGGCCGGGCAGGGCGTCGAGGGTCTGATCGACGGCCGCCGTGCGCGCCTGGGTCGCGCGGCCTTCGTCGGCGTCAAGGACGGCGACGCGCGCGAGACCGAGCTGTGGTTCGGATTCGAAGGCGACCTGAAGATCCGTTTCGTGTTCGAGGACCAGCCGCGCGCCGACGCGTCCGAGGCCATCGCGCGACTTCGCCGAATGGGCTTGTCGGTCGAGGTTCTGTCGGGCGATCTCGCGGGCCCGGTGCGCGAGATCGCTCACGCGGTCGGCGTCGCGGACTGGCGCGCGGGCCTGACGCCTTTCGACAAGGCCGCGATCGTGGACGGTCTCAAGGCGCAGGGCCGCAAGGTGCTGATGGTGGGCGACGGCCTCAACGACGCCGCCGCCCTGGCTCGGGCGCACGCTTCGATGGCGCCCGGCGCGGCGGTCGACGCCGCCCAGAACGCGGCGGACCTGGTCTTCACCGGCGAGGACCTCGGCGCGGTGGCCGAAGCGATCGACACCGCCCGGTCGGCCCGCAGTCGAGCGCTGCAGAATTTCGGCTTCTCGGCCATCTATAATGTCGTGGCCATGCCCGCCGCGATGGCGGGCCTGGTCAATCCCTTCATCGCGGCCCTGGCCATGTCGGGTTCGTCGATCGTGGTGTTGCTGAACGCCGCAAGGCCTCGTTTGAGATGGCCCCGCCGATGAACATCATCCTGTTCCTGGCGCCGGCCTCGATCGGGCTTGGCGCCATCGGTCTGCTGGCCTTCTTCTGGACCATGCGCTCGGGCCAGTACGACGACCCCAAGGGCGACGCCGCCCGCATCCTCTACGACCATCTCGACGACAAGCCGCCGGCGGAGGATTGACGCCGATCAAGGTTCGCGATCGTCGAACGCGGCAAGACGGGTTCACCTCATCGTAGAAGGGCCCGCATGTCCCTCGACACCGCCGACCTGCTTCGTGTCCGCAAGCTGCCCTTGTTGGACGCCGCCTCCGCCGACAGCTTCGCCCAGCTGATGCGCGACGCCGTGCTGCGAAGCGTTTCGCGCCGCACCGCCTTGACGCTCGAGGGCGAGGTCAGCCCCTGGCTTCCGATCCTTATGGAGGGCTCGGTCGCTCTGGAGAGCGGACGGGACGGGCAGGGCGCGACCCTGGCCCTGCTGGAACCCTTGTCCACCGTGATGTTGGCCTCGGTGATTCTGGACGTGCCGGCCTTGGTGACGGCCTGGGCCGCCCCGCGCAGCGAGGTTTTGCTGATCCCCGGTGCGGCGCTGCGCCTGGCCGCCCGGACCGATCCCGCCCTGGCCTTCGCGATCTCCGAGGAGCTTTCCGGTTGCTACAGCGGCGTCGTTCGCGCCCTGAAGAACCAGCGGCTGCGCGGTACGCAGGAGCGCCTGGCCAACTATCTGCTGACCCAGCACAGGCGCCAGGACGGCGCGACCCGCCTGACTTTGCCCAGCCGCAAGCGGGTGCTGGCCTCGCTGCTGGGCATGACGCCCGAGAACCTGTCACGCGGCTTCGCCAGCCTGGCGCCGCTGGGTGTCGAGGTCGACGGTCCCATCGTCACCCTGCGGCGGCCCGGTGACCTTGCCTTGCTGGCGGCCGCCGATAACTCGATCGACAATCACGCCCCCTTCGACGCCGCCCACCCGGGCCAGGCAGAGCGCGAACGTCGCCGCTGCAAAGCCATCGATTTCCCGGTCCCCGAGGACGCCCGCCCATGACCGCCACGATCCTGCCCGCCGCCCAACGCCCGCACGCCGAGCGCAACCTGCCGCGCTACACCAGCTATCCGACGGCCCTGGCCTTCGACAGCGCCCATGCGAGCGAGGCCGAGGGCTGGTATGGGGCGACACGGCCGGATGACCGGCTGTCGGTCTATGTCCACGTGCCGTTCTGCCGCCGCCTGTGCTGGTACTGCGGCTGCCACACCTCGATCGCTCCGACCTACGATCGTGTGGGGAGCTATCTCGACGTACTCCGGCGCGAGATCGATCTGGTCGCCGGCCGACTGGGCGAGCACGACGGCCTAGCGCACCTGCACTTCGGCGGCGGCAGCCCCAACGCGCTGCGACCGGCCGATTTCGTCGACGTGACGGCCCGACTGGCGCGCGCCTTCCGCCTGCGGCCCGGCGCCGAGATCGCCGCGGAGCTCGATCCTGGCATGTTGTCGCAAGACTTCATCGCGGCGGTCGGCGAGGCTGGCGTGACCCGCGTCAGCCTGGGCGTCCAGACCTTCGATGCGAACGTCCAGACCTTGGTCAACCGGGTCCAACCCTATGAGCAAGTCGCACGGGCGGTCGAGGGGCTGCGCGGCGCGGGTGTCGGCGGCGTGAACTTCGACCTGATGTACGGTCTGCCCGGCCAGACGCCCGATAATGTCCACGCCTCGGCCCGGGAGGCCGTCGCCCTGCGACCCGACCGGATCGCCGTGTTCGGCTATGCCCATGTGCCGTGGATGAAGAAGCACCAGACGATGATCCGCGAGGCCGACCTCGCCGATCTCGATGGACGCTGGCTGCAGGCCGAGGCGGCCGACGCGGCCCTGGTCGAGGCCGGCTACGTGCGGATCGGCCTCGACCACTACGCCTTGCCTGACGACGCGCTTAGCCAGGCGGCGGCGGAGGGACGGATGCGGCGCAATTTCCAGGGCTATACCGACGACGCGGCGGCGGTGCTCATCCCCATTGGGCCGTCGTCGATCGGTCAGTTCCGCGAGGGCTTCGTCCAGAACCACGTGCCGAGCGACCAATGGGCGGCCCGGATCGCCGAGGGCGAACTGCCGTTGTACCGCGCCTTGGCCGTGGGCGACGAGGATCGCCTGCGCGCGCTGGTGATCGAACGGTTGATGTGCGACCTCTCCGTCGATGTCGAGGCGATCTGCCGGGATCAAGAGATGTCCAGCGATCTGCTGGCCGAGAGTCTCGACGCCGTCGACGCCCTGGCTTTGGCCGGACTTTGCCACCGTGACGGCGCGGTGATCTCGATCCCGGAGACGGCGCGACGCCTGATGCGCGTGGTCGCCGCCGCCTTCGACGCGCGCCTGCCCAAGGCGGCCGACCGGCACGCCAAGGCGGTCTGAACTGTGATTATGTAACGCGTTCTCAAAGTCGCGCCTCGGCGCTATGAGAGCGGTCATGCGGCGCAAAGCGACATGGTGGCGGAACTTGGGAGGCCTTCTGGCCGCCTGTGTCCTGTCCCTGCTCGTCGCCGCGCCGATGACCAGCGCCGCGGCTTGCCTCTGCGCGGCGGACGGGGCCGCGATGACCGCCAGCCAAGCGATCCAGGCCGACCACGGACAGGATAGCGCGCCGTGCAAGGCGGCCTGTTGCCTGGGTGGTCACTGTCATCACGCCGGTCCCGCGCTCGACGCGCCCGTTTCGAGCGTCGCCGCGCCGGCCCTCACGGGCGCCCGTCACGCCATCACGCCGGTCCACGCCCTGCCGTCGCTGACGGTCTCCGCCCTCGATCGACCTCCTCGCGGCTGACGACCCGCGCGCTTTTCGCGCGCCATCGTCATGTCATCGCGAGGAATCTTCATGTCATCGAACCGATGGCCGCTGCGTGCGGCCTTGGCGTCCGCCGTTTGCGGCGCGCTCCATAGCGTGGCGGCGGCCCAGACCGCGCCGCCCCTGGAAACCCTGCTGCGCGAGGCCGCCGCGCCCTATCTGATTGTCGGTGAGGCCGAAACGCGCGCCGCCGAGGGGCGCGCCCAACAGGCCTACGCCCGGCCCAATCCGACGCTGGACCTGCAGGTCGAAAACGTTGGAGGCAACGGATCTTACCGCGACTTCCAGAGCGCCGAGACGACCTTGTCGATCGGCCAGACCCTGGAGCTGGGCGGCAAGCGCGGCGCGCGGGTGGCCACGGCCAAGGCCGAGCTCGACACAGCACGATCGCGCGCTGTCCTAGGCCGTGTCGCCTACGCCCGCGACCTGGTCGTGGCCTATGCGACCGCGGAGGCCGCGAGCGAACGGCTGGTCGTCGCCAGGGAGAGCCATGAGCTGGCCGAGGCCGACGCCCGGGCGGCGCGGTTGTTGGTCGACAACGGCAAGGAAGCCGAACTACGCGCCTTACAGGCGCGCGCGGCGGTCTCGGTCGCGCAGGCCGAGGTCTCGCGGGCCGAGGCGGAATCGGGCGGGGCGCTGGCTCGGCTGGCGGCCCTGACCGGCGGCGAGCGGACCTTCACCGCCGTGACGCCCGGCGCGTTGGACCATGCCTGGCGCCCCTCCGCCGTCACGGCTCAAGCGCCGACGGTCGCCGTCGCCGAGGCCGAACAGCGGGTCGCGACGCGAAAGCTCGACCTGGAACACCGCCGCGCCACGCCCGACGTCACCGTCAATTTCGGCATTCGCCGGCTGGCCGGCGAGGACGCCACCGCCGCCGTGGCCGGCTTCTCGCTGCCCCTGCCGCTGTTCGACCGCAACCGCGGCGCCGTGAAGGCGGCGCGGGCCGAGGCCGACGCGGCGCGGGCCAGGCTGCTCATGGCCCAGGCCGACGCGGTCGCCGACCGCCGCGGCGCCGAGGGGGAGGCGGGGGCGGCCGAACGCTCCGCCGCCGCCGCCCGTGAAGGCGAGGCCGCCGCCCGCGAGGCCTATCGCCTGGCCCGCCTGGGCTACGAGGCCGGCAAGCTGCCGCTGCTCGAACTCCTTTCCGCGCGTCGCGACCTCGTCGCCGCGCGCCAACGCAACGTCGAGGCGCGGCTGACGCGCGCCAAGGCTATGGCGGACCTCGCCCAGGCCAACGGACAGATCGCTTTTGGGGACATCCAATGAACGACCGCAAATGGATCCTCGCCGGCGCGGCCACCGCGCTGGTGACCACCGCCGGCCTGGGCTTTGGCCTGGGTCGCCTGACCGACCCGGCGCCGGCGCGACCTCCGGCTCACGAAGAGAAGGGGGAAGCGCCGCACGAGGAAGACTTCGTGGCGCTGTCCGCCGCCGACGCCTTCAAGGCCGGTGTGCTGACCACCACGGTCGGACGCGGCGGCGGCTCCGAGCTGGTTCTGCCCGGTCGGGTCGCCCTGGCCGTCAATGCCTCGGCCGCCCTCGGCGCTCCGGTGTCGGGGACGGTCGAGCGCGTCCACGTCGCCGCCGGTGATCGCGTGGCCGCCGGCGCGGCGGTCGCCACCCTACGCAGCGCGGAGGGAGCCGGCGCGCGGGCCAGCGTTGACGCCGCCGGCGCCGGGGCGCGCGCCGCCCAGGCCGCCGCTGCTCGTGACCTTCGCCTGCTGGAGGCCGGGGTCGTCGCCCGGCAGGACTGGGAAGTCAGTCAGGCCGCCGCCGACAAGGCCCAGGCCGAACTGCGCGCCGCCCGCGCCCAGGTCGCCGCCCAGGGCGCGCCCAGCGCCGGCGGCCTCGCGACCCTGCGCGCCCCGATCGCCGGGATCGTCACCCGGATCGACGCCCGGGTCGGCGGCTTCCTCGCGCAAGGCGGTCTCGTCGCCGAGATCGCCGACCAGGACCAGGTCGAGTACGTCTTCGACGCGCCGCCGGCCTCGGCCGGCGCTATCCATGTCGGCGATGCGATCCTGGTTCAGCGGCCGGAAGGCGGGGAAGCCAGCGCACGCATCGTCGCCGTCGCCCCCAGCGCGCTCGGCGCTGGCGCGGCGGTCGTGCGGGCCAAGCCGACCACGCCTGCGCCGCAGATCGGCGCGATCGTCTCGGCCCGGGTGATCCTCGCCAAGGGGCAGGGCGGTCTCACGGTCCCGGCCGAGGCGGTCCAGACCCTGGAGGGGCGCACCGTGGTGTTCGTCGCCGAGCCGAAGGGCTTCCGCGCCACGCCGGTCGTGACCGGCCGGACCGCCGCCGGTTCGGTCGAGATCCTGAAAGGCCTCGCCGGCAGCGAGACCCTTGCCGGCAAGGGCGCTTTCCGGCTGAAGGCCGAACTGGGCAAGGGCGAGGCGGGGCACGAGGACTGATCATGCTGAACCGCCTCATCGACCTTTCGGTCCGCTTCCGCTGGATCGTCGTTCTGCTGGCCGTGGCGCTGTTCGCCTTCGGCCTGCAGCAGCTGTCGCGCCTGCCGATCGACGTCGTGCCCGACATCACCAACCGCCAGGTGCAGATCAACACCATCGCGCCGGCGCTCGGCCCCGAGGAGGTCGAGCGGCAGGTGACCTTCCCTCTCGAGACGGCCCTGGCCGGCACGCCGGGCCTGGTCGAGACCCGCTCGCTGTCACGTCACGGCTTCTCGCAGATCACCGCGGTGTTCACCGACAGCACAGACCTCTATTTCGCCCGCACCCTGATCAACGAGCGCCTGCAGGCGGCCCGCGCCAACCTGCCTGAAGGTCTGGAGCCCAGCATGGGACCGCCCGTCACCGGCCTGGGCGAGGTCTATATCTGGACCGTCGAGTTCAAGGGCGCGCCGGCGCGATCCGGGGTCTCCTATGTCACGCCCGAGGGCGAGACCCTGCGGACCGACGTCGAGAAGGCCACCTATCTGCGCACCGTCCAGGACTGGATCGTCGCCCCGCAGTTGAAGACCCTGAACGGCGTCGCTGGCGTCGACGTGCTGGGTGGCTACGTCAAGGAGTACGCGGTCCATCCCGATCCGGCCAAGCTGGCCGCGCGCGGGATCAGCCTGCCGCAGCTGGTCGAGGCTCTGGAGCACGCCAACCGCATCGCCGGGGCTGGCTACGTCCAGCGCGGCGGCGAGGCCTATATCGTCCGCACCGATGCGCGGGTGAAGAGCCTGGCCGAACTGGCCGACACCCCGATCGGCCGTCGCGGCGGCGCGGTCGTCAAGGTCTCGGACGTCGCCACGGTCGCCATCGGCCATGCCCCCCGCCTGGGCTCGGCCAGCGAGAACGGCCGCGAGGTGGTGATCGGCACGGCCCTGATGCTGGTCGGTGAGAACAGCCGCACCGTCGCCGCCCGGGTCGACGAGCGCCTCAAGGCCATAGCGCCCAGCCTGCCGCCCGAAGTGATCATCAAGCCCGTGCTGGATCGCACCCGGCTGGTCGACGCCACGATCCGCACGGTCGAGCACAACCTGACGGTCGGGGCCCTGCTGGTCATCGCGGTGTTGTTCTTCGCGCTGGGGAACTTCCGCGCCGCCTTGATCACGGCGTTGGTCATCCCGCTTTCGTTCCTGATCGCCGCCATCGCCATGCGGCGGTTCGGAATCAGCGGCAATCTGATGAGCCTTGGGGCGCTGGACTTCGGTCTGATCGTCGACGGCGCGGTCGTGGTGATCGAGAACACGCTGGGACGCCTGGCTCAGCGCCGCGACACCGAGGGACGCGCTCTGACCGCCGCCGAGCGCCTGTCGATCGCCGTCGACGCGGCCAAGGAGATGGCGCGCCCCGCCGCCTTCGGCCAGGCGATCATCCTGCTGGTCTACGCCCCGCTGCTGACCTTCGAGGGCGTCGAGGGCAAGATGTTCACGCCGATGGCCGCCACGGTGATGTTCGCGCTGGCTGGCGCCTTCGTGCTGTCCCTGACCCTGGTCCCGGCCCTGACCGCCCTGGCGGTGCGCGAGCCGAAAGGTCACGGCGAGACCAAGGCCATGGCCGCCATCCGCACGCGCTTCGAGCCGGTGCTGCGCGCGGCCGTGGCGCGTCCGAAGGCGGTGGCCGGCGGTGCGGTCCTGGCGCTGGCGCTCGGCGTCATCGCCTTCTTCGCCCTTGGTCGGGAGTTCGCCCCGACGCTCGATGAAGGCGATCTGCTGGTCCAGGCCAGTCGCGTCCCCTCGATCTCGCTTGAGGAGAGCCAGGCCATGCAGTTCGAGGTCGAGAAGGTGCTCTCGGCCCAGCCCGAGGTGGCCCTGGTCTTCACCCGCACCGGCACCGCCGAGATCGCCTCCGACCCGATGCCGCCGAGCGCCTCGGACACCTTCGTGATCCTGAAGCCGCGCAAGGACTGGCCCGATCCGAGCCTGCCGAAGGCCAAGCTGGTCGAGCGCATGGAGGGCGACCTCGGCAAGCTGATTGGCAACGCCTATGAGTTCACTCAACCGATCCAGATGCGCTTCAACGAGCTGATCGCCGGCGTGCGATCGGACGTGGCGGTGAAGGTCTATGGCGACGACTTCGCCGCCATGAGCCGGACCGCCGACCAGATCGCGGCGACGCTGCGCAAGGTCGCCGGCGCGGCGGATGTGAAGGTCGAGCAGATCTCCGGCCAACCGACGATCACCGCCAGTGTCGACCGTACGGCCGCCGCCGCCTTGGGCGTCCACGCCAGCGACGCGGCCGACGCCCTCGAGATCGGCCTCGGCGGTCGCGAGGCCGGCCATATCCTGGAGGGCGACCGCCGCTTCGACGTAGTCGTGCGGCTGGACGACGCCTCGCGCGCCGATCCGGCCGTGATGGGCCAGTTGCCGGTCGTATCGGAAAGCGGAGAAGGCTCGACGGCCATCCCGCTGTCCAGCATCGCCCGCTTCGACACCGCCGAGGGCCCCAATCAGGTCAGTCGCGAGAACGGCAAGCGGCGGATCGTGGTCCAGGCCAATGTCCGGGGCCGCGACCTGGGCGGCTTCGTCGCCGACGCCCAGGCCGCCGTGACGCGCGAGGTCAGGCCAACACCCGGCTCCTGGCTCGAATGGGGCGGTCAGTTCCAGAACCTGGAGCGGGCCAGCGCGCGATTGGCGATCATCGTGCCGGTCGTGTTCCTGGTCATCGTCGTGCTGCTGTTCTTCGCCCTTGGCTCGGCGACGGAGGCGGCGCTGGTCTTCGGCTGCGTGCCCTTGGCCCTGGTCGGCGGCGCGCTGGCGCTTTTGCTGCGGGGGATGCCGTTCTCGATCTCGGCGGCGGTCGGCTTCATCGCCGTCTCAGGCGTGGCGACGCTGAACGGACTCGTGCTGATGCAGAGCATCAAGCAGCGGATGGAAGGCGCAAGCGACATCGCTGCCGCGGTAATCGACGGCGCCGTCGGCCGCTTGCGAGCGGTCCTGACCACGGCGCTTGTGGCGATCCTGGGGTTCATTCCGATGGCCCTGGCCATCGGCCCCGGGGCAGAGGTCCAGAAGCCCCTCGCCACTGTGGTGGTTGGCGGCCTGCTGACCTCGACCGTGCTGACCCTGCTGGTGCTGCCGAGCTTCTATGTCTGGCTGGCGGAGCGTCGGGGCTCACGCCCGAATCTCACGCAAGGATGAGATGAGAGTCGCCCGGATCGTTTCAATCCTTGCGCGGATGGGCGGTTCGGGCGAAATCGCTTCGAATGAACAAGATGCTTACCTGCGGCCTGTTCGCCGCCGCCATGTCGACCGGCTTGACCGCCCACGCGTCCACGATCTCGGCCAAGCCGGATCCGAAGTTGGTCGTGGTCATCTCGATCGACCAGTTCAGCGCCAACCTCTACGCCCAGCACCGGCCGGAGTTCACGGGTGGGCTGAAGACGCTGAGCAGCGGCGTCGTCTATCCGAACGGCTACCAGTCGCACGCCTTCACCGAGACCTGCCCGGGCCACTCGACCCTGCTGACCGGCAAGCATCCGAACAAGACCGGCATCAGCGCCAATGACTGGTACGACCTGGCCACCGGCAAGACGGTTTACTGCCTGGCCGATCCCAGCGCGACGCCGGCCGACAATCCGAAGGGGCGGGCGGTGTCGCCGGCCAATATGGTCGCCACCACCTATGGCGACTGGCTGAAGGCCGTATCGCCGAAAAGCCGGGTGTTCGGCGTGTCGGGCAAGGATCGCGGGGCGATCACCATGTCGGGTCACCAGGCCGACGGCCAGTTCTGGTACCAGCCGGGTTTCGGCTTCACGACCTGGGTCGCCCAGGGCCAGACGGCGGAAGAACGCTTGAAGCCCGTCGCCGCCTTCAACGCCAGGCTGGCGGCGGATCTGAAGAAGCATCCTTATGTCTGGGACTACGACAAGAAGCTGATCGGCGGCTCGGCCAAGCGTTGCCAGGCGCTGGAGGCCGACTACGAGACCGGCGGTCGCAAGTGGCGCGCGGCCCTGCCGATTCCGGTCGCGCCCGACGAGGCCGGCCAGCAGCGCGATCTCTATGCCAGCCCCTATACCGACCAGGTGACCCTGGAACTGGCCCAGACCCTGCGCGAGACGTACGCCTTAGGTGACGGCTCGCAGGTCGACGTGCTGACCGTCAGCCTGTCGGCCACCGACTTCATCGGCCACCGCTTTGGTACGCGCGGTCCGGAGATGTGCGACCAGATCGCCCGCCTCGACGACCGCCTGGGCGCGTTCCTCAAGAGCCTGGACAAGGTCAGGGGCGGGGTCCTGGTCGTGCTGGCCGCCGACCACGGCGGAGCCGACTTCGCCGAGCGCCTGCATGACGAGGGCTATGACAGCGAGCGCGTGATCGGCAAGCCGTGGGTCGCCGGGCTGAACGCCCACCTGCGCAAGGATCTCGACTTGTCGTGGGATCCGCTGATCGCCGACGGCGGCATAGACCAGATCTACGTCGTCGGACCGGATCGCAAGACGCCCTCGATCACCGACCGCGCTCGCATCACCGCCGCGGCCCTGGCCTTGATCCAGCGTGATCCGGCCGTGGCCGAGGCCTTCGATTCCAACGCCATTCTGACCCTGGCGCCAGCGCCGGCCGACGCCGCGATCGAGGAACTGTCGGTGGCCGAGCGCGTGCGTCGCAGCGTCTATCCGGGCCGGGTCGGGGATATACTGATCGCCTTCAAGCCCAACCGCGTGCCGGCCGCGGCGGGCGCGACCTATGTCTCGACCCACGGCAGCCCCTGGGACTACGACCGGCGCGTGCCGATCCTGTTCTGGTGGAAGGGCGCGACGCCGCACGAGCGGGTGCTGCCGCTGGACACGGTCGACATCGCCCCAACCCTCGCCGCCGCCACGGGGATCAAGCCGCCAGCCGACATCGACGGCGTCTGCCGGCCGCTCGTCTACGGCCAGCCCTGCCGATAGCAGGCTGCTAACGCGACCGGCGACGATGCCGGGCCAGATCGATGCCGTGGCGCTCGATCTTGTCGTAGAAGGTCTTGCGCGGAATGCGCAGGACCTCCAGCGCCTTGCGGACGTCGCCTTCGCCGGCGGTGAGGGCTTCCTCGATCAGGTGCGCCTCGTAGGTGGCGACGCGCGCCGGCAGGGGCGGCGGCGGATCCGCCCGCGGATCGCCGCCCTGGTCCGCCAGGCCTAGCGCCACCCGCTGGGCGTAGTGGCTGAGTTCGCGGACATTGCCGGGCCAGTCGTGGTTGTAGAGACGCCAGCGGATCTTGTCGTCGATCTTGGGCGGCTCGCCCTCCAGCCGTTCGCGGGCTCGGGCCAGGAAGTGGGCGAACAGCAACGGGACGTCTTCGCGCCGCTCGCGCAGCGGCGGGATGCGGATGCGCACGACGTCCAGGCGGTGGAACAGGTCCTCGCGGAAGGCTCCGGCGGCGACGGCGTCCGAGAGGTCCGACTTGGCGGCCGCGACGACGCGCAGGTCCAGAGTCTGGGCGCGGTTCGAGCCCATCGGCGTGATCTCGCGCTCTTCCAGCACCCGCAGGAACTTGCCCTGCGCCTCGGGGGCCAGGGTCTCGATCTCGTCGAGGAACAGGGTGCCGCGATCGGCTTGCTGGATGCGGCCGGCCCGCTGGCGCACCGCGCCGCTGAACGCGCCCAGCTCGTGGCCGAACAGCTCGCTGTCCAGGGCCACGGCGGGCAGGGCGGCGCAGTCGACGGCGACGAATTCGCGGTCACGGCGGCGGCCCCAGGCGTGCAGGGCGCGGGCGGCCAACTCCTTGCCGACCCCGGTCTCGCCCTCCAGCAGTACGTCGACATCGGCGTTCGCCAGCTGTCGTAGCGTGGCGCGCAATCGCTCCATGACCGCCGTCTGGCCGATCAGCGGCCAGTCGCTCTGGGCCTCGACGGCGAGAGTGCGCAGGGTGCGATTCTCCAGCACCAGCCGACGCTTCTCCATCGCGCGGCGGACGCTGCTGACCAGGCGTTCGGGGGCGTAGGGCTTGGCTACGAAGTCGTAGACGCCGTCATGCATGGCTTCGACCGCCTCGGAGACGTCGGCGTGGCCTGTGATCAGGATGACCGGCAGATCCTCGTCCTGGGCCTTGAGGCGACGAAACAGTTGGCGGCCGTCCAGACCCGGCATGCGGATGTCGCTGACCACCACGCCTGGGAATCCGGCGGGCAAGGCGGCCAACGCAGCCTCGGCCGCGGCGAAGGCCAAGACCTCGAACCCGGCCAATTGCAGGGTCTGGACATTGGCGTCGCGCAGCACGTCGTCATCGTCGATGAAGGCCACTTGGTTGACGGGAGCAAACATCAGATACGCGCCTTGGGGAGGGACATGACGAAGCGGGCGCCGCCAGGGGCGGGCTCCAGGGAAAGCTCGCCGCGGAACTCGGCGACGATGTCGCGGCTAATCACCAGGCCGAGACCAAGGCCGCGCGGCTTGGTGGTCGCGAAGGGCGTGAACAGGCTCCTGGCCGCCTCGGGGGCGACACCGGGACCGTTGTCGGCGACCCTGATCCGCACCTGCGCGCGCTTGACCACGACCTCGACGCGGATCTCCGGATCGGGCGTGTCCTCCAGCGCTTCCAGGGCGTTCTGCAGCAGATTGACCAGCACCTGCTCCAGCCGGAAGCGCTCGGCCATCACGCGGGCGGCCTCGTCGGCCTCGTCGCGGATCACCCGAACGTTCTGCTGACGCACGCGTGGGCCGACCAGCAGCAGGGCGCCATCGATGGCGTCGCGCACGGTCACCGGCGCGGCGGGCGCGCTGGACTTGCGGGCGAAGGCGCGCAGTTCGTCGGTGATCAGACCGATACGCTCGGTCAGGCCGGCGATGAGGCCGAGATTGGCCCTGGCGGTCTTGTCGTCGGCGCGATCCAGGAAGGCGGCGGCGTTGTCAGCATAGGCGCGGATGGCGGCGACCGGTTGGTTGATCTCGTGCGCCACGCCGGCGGCGATCTGGCCCAGGGTGGCCAGCTTGTTCGACTGGACCAGCTCGTCCTGCATCAGGTGGACGTGGGCCTCGGCGCGGCGACGCTCCTCGATCTCGACGACCAGGCGCTGGTTGGTCTCGCGAAGCTCGGTCGTGCGCTCGGCGACGCGCGCCTCCAGCTCCAGCCGGGCGGCCTCCTGCCGGGCGGCGCGGAGGCTGGCCTGGCCGCGCCAGCGCAGGATGGCGAAGGCGACGCCGCAAACGACCAGGCCGACCAGCAGGGCGATGGCGCGCGCCCCGGCGACGGCGGCCCGCAAGGCTTCGCCCACGGGCGTGAAGGTGAAGACCGTCCAGCCGGCGGCCCCCAGGTCGGCGCTGGCGGCCATGAAGCGCGTATCACCGTCCGCCGCCGCCGTGGTCAGGACCGGCGGCCGGCCGGCCGCGGGCGCGGGCGTGGCCTTCAGCACCGCGAACGGGGCGTCTCCGAAGCGGTGCTCGGTGCGCAGTTGTTCCTGCTCGGCGCGGGGCAGACGCGTGAGGGTCGAGAACCGCCAGGCCGGGATGGAGGTCACCAGGATCACGCCGCGCGGGTCGGCGACGAAAGCGGGTTCGGCGGAAGACCACTCGGCCTCCAGCGCCTCGAACTCGACCTTCACGACCACGACGCCGAGCATGCCCTCGCGCCCCTCGACGCGGCGGGACATGAACAGGCCTGGCCTGCGGCTGACCGTGCCCAGCGCGAACAGCTCGGCGACGCCCTTGGCGCTGGCTTCCTTGAAATAGGGGCGGAAGCTGTAGTCGGAACCCACGAAGCTGGTCGGCTCGCGCCAGTTGCTGGCGGCGATGGTCTTGCCCTTGGCGTTCAGCACATAGATCACCGCCGCGCGCGTGCCGCCGCTCAGGGTCTCCAGCTTGCGGTTCAGGGCGTCGATGCCACGCGGATCGGCCGAGCGCAGGGTCTCGGCCACGTCAGGGTCCTGGGCCAGCACGAAGGGCAGCGAGCGGTGCTTGGCCAGTTCACTGCGCAGTACGGCCGCGTGCAGGGTGGCGGAGGTCTGGGCCTGACGCGCCAGGTCGGCCTCGGTGCGCCGTTCGGCGACCGCGCCCGCGAAGCCGACGACCGCCGCCAGGATGATCACGCTCACCGCGAAATAGGCCGCCCAGCGAAGGGCGATCGGGTCGGCGAGATTCGGCGACCGCAAGGTCGTCATCGACGGGCTTCCAGGGTTTGTGTGGATTCTCGCACAAATGCCGGATTTGGTGTGAGGATTTTCGCAGTCAGCGAAGCGGGCCGTCTCGCCTTCGAAGATAAAATATCAAATAGAAGCAATGTCTTGTGGCTTTTCTTCATGCCGCTTGCGTGGACTTCCGCCTGAAAGGATCGTCTATCCAGGCGTCCTGGCAAAGGGGCGCGGGGTGGAAACGCGGCCAACAGGCCAGTCCGAGAGGCGACAGTGAAGACGATCCAACCGGCCGCGCCCGCGCGAACTCCCGAGCGATCCAAGCCGTTCTTCCAGCACCTCTATTTCCAGGTGCTGCTCGCCATCGTCCTGGGCGGCGCCATCGGCCACTACTATCCGGAGATGGGCCAATCGCTGAAGCCGCTGGGCGACGCCTTCATCAAGCTGGTGAAGATGGTCATCGCCCCGGTGATCTTCCTGACTGTCGTGACCGGCATCGCCGGCATGCGCGACCTGGAAAAGGTCGGCCGCGTGGCCGTCAAGGCGTTGGTCTATTTCCTGGTCTTCTCGACCCTGGCCCTGATCGTCGGCCTGATCGTCGCCAATGTCGTCCAGCCGGGCGCGGGCATGAACATCGATCCGGCCACCCTGAAGACCGACAAGGTCGCCGAATACGCCGCCAAGGCGCATGACCAGACCGTTGTCGGCTTCCTGATGCACATCATCCCGGACACCGTGGTCGGCGCCTTCGCCGAGGGCGAGATCCTGCAGGTGCTGCTGATCTCGATCCTGTTCGGCCTGTCGCTGACCCTGGTCGGCGAGCCGGCCCGGCCCGTGGTCGACTTCCTGGAACTGGTCGCCCAGGCCTTCTTCAAGTTCGTGCACATCGTGATGAAGGCCGCCCCGATCGGCGCCTTCGGGGCCTTCGCCTTCACGATCGGCAAGTACGGCATCGCCTCGGTCGCCAACCTGGCCATGCTGGTCGGCACCTTCTACCTGACCTCGGCGCTGTTCGTGATCGTGGTGCTGGGCGCGGTGGGTATCGCCAACGGCTTCTCGATCTTCAGCCTGATCCGCTACCTGAAGGCCGAACTGCTGCTGGTGCTGGGAACCAGTTCGTCGGAAGCCGCGCTGCCCAGCCTGATCGAGAAGCTGGAAAAGGCCGGTTGTCCGAAGTCGGTCGTCGGTCTCGTCGTCCCGCTGGGCTATTCGTTCAATCTGGACGGCACCAACATCTACATGACCCTGGCGGCGCTGTTCATCGCCCAGGCCACCGGCGTTCATTTGTCGTGGGAGCAGCAGGCGCTGCTGCTGGGTGTGGCCATGCTGAGCTCGAAGGGCGCGGCGGGCGTGACCGGCGCGGGCTTCATCACCCTGGCCGCGACCCTGTCGGTGGTCCCCTCCGTTCCGGTGGCCGGCATGGCCCTGATCCTGGGCGTCGACCGCTTCATGTCCGAGTGCCGGGCGCTGACCAATTTCACCGGCAACGCGGTGGCGGCGATCGTCGTCTCGCGCTGGGAGCGCGGCCTGGACGTCGCGGCTTTCAAGTCGGCCCTGAACCCGAAGAAACACCCGCCGGCCGCCGGCGGTCCCATCCCGGACCCCGTGCGCCCTTAAGGCGGCCGGATCGAACTCCAGAGTCTAGTCAGAACAAGAAAATTGGGGAGCTAAACGTGACGCACCAAACCCTCCGCGGCTATCGCCGCCGCCTCGTCCAAGGCGCGGCCCTGGCCAGCCTGCTGATCGCCACCGGCGCCGCCGCCCAGGAAGCCGCCGACACCAAGGTCGAAGAAATCATCGTGGTCGGCAGCCAGATCAAGGGCGCCAAGACCACGGCCGCGCTGCCGGTGACCGTGCTGGACAACAATCAGATCGCCGCCACCGGCGCGGTCTCGGGCGACGACCTGTTCCGCTCGATCCCGGCGATGGGCGACGTCTTCATCAATCCCAGCAACGCGGCCCAGACCAGCAACTCGACGCGCGGCGACGTCAATTCGATCAACCTGCGCAGCCTGGGCGTCGGCAACACCCTGGTGCTGCTGAACGGCCGCCGTCTGGTCTCGCACCCGACCAGCCAGTCATCTGGCACCGTGCCGTTGCTGGGCTACAACGCCAACGCCATCCCGACCTCGAACCTCGAGCGCCTTGAAGTGCTGCGCGACGGCGCGGCCGCCATCTACGGCGCGGACGCCGTGGCTGGGGTGGTCAATACCGTGCTGCGGAGCGACTTCGACGGCCTGACCGTCGACGCCCAGTACGGCTGGGCCGAGGGCACGCACCGCAAGGAATACACCAGCAACATCTTCGCCGGCCGCAACTTCGCCGAAGGCCGGGGCAACATTTCGCTGAACGGCAACTTCACCTGGCGCACGGCCCAGCGTCCCAGCGACCGGCCCTATACCGCGACCCAGGACCTGCGCTCGTTGTTCGCCGGTTATCCGGACTACGCCGCCAGCGCCGCGCCCGACAACCGCGGCAACCAGAACTCGTTCGCCAATTTCACGGTGTTCGGCGGCCCCGGCGTCATTCGCCAAGGCACGACGGCGCTGACCACGGCGGCGGGCGCGACCCACGTGCAGCCCAACACCATCGCCGGCTGCGCCACCCAGATCGGCAATGGCCTTTGCCTGGGCACGGGCAACCTGGCGACCGGCAACACCGCCAACGCCTACCGTTACAACGCGGTGCAAAACGACGCGACGACCGTCGCGCCGGAGATCGAGCGCCAGAACCTGTTCTTGAACGGCCACTACGACATCAGCGACGCCCTGACGGCCTATGGCGAGCTCGGCTTCTACCACGCCACGTCCGAGGGCCTGACGACCCAGGGCACCAGCCTGGTGACCATCGGCGTGCCGGCCAGCAACTACTGGAACCCCTTCGGCCCGGTGACCTTCGCCAACGGTACGGTCAATCCTAACCGCTTGCCGGGCCTGACCAATGTGCCGGTCACCGGCCTGCCGGTGACCTTCACCAACTACCGCTTCAACGACCTGGGCCCGAGCAAGGTCGAGGTCGAGAACTATCAGACCCGCTTCCTGGGCGGGCTGAAGGGCGAGCGGTGGGGGTGGTCCTGGGACTCGGCGCTGCTCTATTCGAAGGCCGACGCCAAGGACGAGAGCGACGGCATCGACAGCAAGAAGCTGGCCGCCTCGCTGGCCCTGTCGACCCCCGACGCCTACAACCCGTTCAACGGTGGCTGCCTGGACGGCACGGGCGGTCGTGACTGCACGCCCAGCTCCAAGGCCGCGCTGGACGCCATCCGCTTCCGCCTGAAGCGCCACTCGACCACCACCCTGACCCTGGCCGACTTCAAGGTCTCCAAGCCGGACCTGCTGACCATCTGGTCGGGCGATGTCGGCGTCGCCGCCGGCGTCGAGTTCCGTCACGAGACGCAAGCGGACCGCCGCGACCCGCAGCTGGACGGCCGCACGCCCTTCACCGACCCGGTGACCGGCGCGACCAGCAACAGCAACGTCACCGGCGTCAACGACACGCCCAGCACCAAGGGCTCGCGCGATGTCGGCTCGGCCTTCGTCGAGTTCGCCCTGCCGCTGGTCTCGCCGGAGATGAACATCCCGCTGGTCCGCCGCATCGATCTCCAGCTGGCCGGCCGCTACGAGAACTATAGCGACTTCGGGTCGGTCGCGAAGCCGAAGGTGGCCTTCGCCTGGGACGTGGTCGACGGCGTCCGCTTCCGCGGCTCCTGGCAGAAGGGCTTCCGCGCCCCGAACCTGGAGACGACCAATCCGTTCGCCTATTCGCGGACCAACACCGTCACCGACTATTACCGCTGCGAGGCCGACCTGCGCGCCGGCCGCATCTCGACCTTCAGCGCCTGCACGCGCGGAGTAGGCATCCGCTTCACCACGGCCGGCAACCCGAACCTGAAGGCCGAGGAGAGCGAGAGCTATTCGGTGGGCGTCGTGCTGCAGCCGACCTTCATTCCGGAGCAGTTCGGCCGCTTCACGGTCACTGTCGATCGTTGGCAGATCAAGCAGCAGGGCATAGTCGGCACGCTGGGCTCGACCAACGCCGCCGTGCAGGACTATCTGTTCCGCCTGACGGGCACGACCAACGCCAACGTCATCCGCGCCGCCCCGACGGTGGACGACATCGCCTTTTTCAACGGCACGGGCCTGACCCCAGTCGGCCAGATCCTTGAGATCCGCGACCAGTTCAAGAACCTGCAGCCCCAGACCGTCAGCGGCATCGACTTCGGCCTGAACTGGACGCTGCGCACCGACAAGCTGGGTCGCTTCAGCGCCAATGTCGACGGCACGTACATGGACAAGTTCTCGCAGGAACTGGCCCCGCCGATCGCCGACCTGTTCGCCGCCCGCGCCGCCGGCACGATCAACCCGGCCACGCCGCTGACCGATCCGGGCGACCTGCTGAAGCGCAACGGCAAGCCGAAGTGGAAGTGGAGCGGCACGGGCACCTGGCGCGGCGGCCCGGTTCAGATCGGCGCCTCGGTGATCTACACCGGCGCGGTGCTGGACACCGACCTGCTGTCGACCAAGGGCGAGCCCTGGCGCGTGGAGCCGCTGACCACGGTCAACCTCTATGCCCAGTATCGCTTCGCGCGGAAGGGCTGGGCCAACGACACCCGCATCCGGGTCGGCGCGCGCAACCTGTTCGACAAGGATCCGCCGCTGTCCTCGAACGGCTTCATCGGCTCGCTCTACAACCCCTATGCCCGCTACTGGTACATGAGCGTCAGCAAGTCGTTCTGAGGCTGAGCCCCCCGGCCGTTCCAACATCCTCCCATGGAGCGGCCGGCTTCCCTTCGTATTTGCGTGACGAGGTTTTCGCCGGTGATGAAGCTGTCTCCAAAGCTCTCGGGCGCCGCTCTGGCTTTCGGCCTGGCGATGTCCGCCTCGGCCGCCCATGCCGAAGCGCCCGCCTCGAAGACCTGTCCCGATGGTCTGCCGGCCGAGACCAAATGTGTGGCCGGCCAGGACATGAATGGCGCCTACTATTGGATCGCTATTCCAAAGGCTTGGAACGGAACGCTCGTCCTGCATACCCATGGCGGGCCGCGCCTGAAGAAGCCCAAGCCCGACGACGCGATCGAGGATCTGCAGCGCTTCGCCGTCACCGTCGCCGAGGGCTACGCCTGGGCCGGCTCCAATTATCGCCGTGAAGGCTACGGGGTCCGCTCGGCCGCCGAGGACAGCGACAACCTGCGCAAGCTGTTCTGGGAGACCTATGGTCGGCCCAAGCGCACGGTTCTGCACGGCCAGTCGTGGGGCGGCAATGTCGCGGCCAAGACCGCCGAACTCTACGGCAAGGACGCCGACGGCAAGCTCGTCTATGACGGCGTCATCCTGACCAGCGGCGTGGTCTCGGGCGGCACGCGCGCCTACGACTTCCGCGCCGACTTGCGGGCCGTCTACCAGTACTATTGCGGCAACCACCCGGAGGCGGGCGAGACCCAGTATCCGCTGTGGCAGGGTCAGCCAGTTGGGTCGAAGCTGACCAACAAGGCGCTGGACGAGCGCGTCAATGCGTGTACCGGCGTCGACCTGCCGGTCGGCCAGCGCACCGCCCGGCAGCAGCGTAACCTGACCAACATCCTGGCCGTCACGAAGATCCCCGAGCGCACCCTGGGCAGTCACCTGGGCTGGGCGACCTTCACCTTCGCCGACATGGTCAACAAACGGCTGGACGGCGAGAACCCCTTCACCAATATCGGCGTGACCTACAAGGGCTCGGACGACGATACGGCGCTGAACAAGGGCGTGATCCGCTTCAAGGCCGATCCCGAGGGCGTGCGCAAGCTGGCCGACGACAGCGACCTGACCGGCAAGCTGCTGGTTCCGACCCTGACGATGCACGCCATCGACGATCCGACCGCCTTCGTTGAACTGGAACAGGTGTTCCATGACACCGTCGCCAAGGCTGGCAAGAGCGACCTGCTGGTCCAGTCGTTCACCGACGAGCACGAGCACTCCAAGCTCGCCACGCCCGAATACGCCGCCCTGCTGCGCGCCATGACCGCGTGGATCGAGCAGGGGGCCAAGCCCAGCCCCGCGACCCTGGCCGCCGGGTGCGCCGAGGCCGTGAAGACCTATGGCGAGGCCTGCCACTTCCAGGTCGACTACAAGGTTCCGGCGCTGTCGACCCGCAGTTATCCGCGCGCCAAGCCGGGCCTGAACTAGGCGCACGGACGCCGGCGGCCTTGCCGTGAATTCGTGGGCAGGCGTTCAATCGCAATTCTTGTTGTACGATCGCCGCAATCAGATTGCCCACACCGCCTTCGGACGGCGGCGTGGGCCTAGGCGAGGGGCCCCGGGTGATCGAACTCTATCACTGCCACGACGCGCGATCGTTCCGGGCCCTTTGGACGCTCGAGGAGATGGGGCTGGCCTATCGCCTGCACCTGTTGCCGTTCCCGCCGCGCTTCCTGGCGCCTGAGTACCTGGCCCTGAACCCGCTGGGCACCATTCCGCTGCTGGTCGACGGCGAGACGCGGATGACCGAGTCGGCCGCGATTCCGCAGTACCTGGCCACGCGCCATGGTCCAACGCCGCTGGCGGTCGCGGTCGATGAGCCCGACTACGGCCTGTGGCTGGACTGGATGCATCGCAGCGAGGCGACGCTGACGTTCCCGCAGACGATCGTGCTGCGCTACACGCGGCTGGAGCCTGAGGAGCGTCGGGTGAAGCAGGCCGCCGACGACTACGCCCAGTGGTTCCTGTCGCGCCTGCGCCACCTGACCCGCGCCCTGGCCGACCGCGAATGGCTGTGCGCCGGACGGTTCACGACGGCCGACCTCTGCGTCGGCTACGCCCTGCTGCTGGCCCGCACCCTGGGGCTGGATCACAAGTTCAGCCCGGAAGTCGCGGCCTATTGGGAGCGACTCTCCGCGCGGCCGGCGTTTCTGGCCGCCAAGGCGGCGCAGGACGCCAAGGCGGCTTGAGGCGTCAGCCCAGCGCCTTCGACAGGCGCAGCCACAGCTGCTGGTCGAAGTCCTTGTCGGCGACGGCCTGGCCCAGGCGGACAACGACCAGCTTGCGGCTGGGCGTGACGTACAGACGGCGGTCCAGCGCTCCGAGGGCAGCGATCGTATCGGCGGGAGCGGCGGGAATGAGCGGACCGGGCGTGGCGCGGCCCGTCGCGCGGAGGGTTTCCGAGCCGCCGTTCAGCCACCATAGCCGGCCATAGGCGGAGTTGGTCGCCGAGCGGACGAACATGGCCTTGAGGCTCGCTTCGGAGACGATCCGCTTGCCGTCGGCCGCCTTGCCGCCGTCCAGCACGATCTGGCCAAACCGGGCGACGTCGCGTGGGCAGGTGACCAGGCCCGTGGCGTTGCCGACGCTGGCGAAGGCGGCTGGCCGCTGGCGCCAGGCGGTGTTGCTCATGCCGGCCGGCGCGGTCAGCCAGTCGTGGGTGACGGTCTCGAGCGGCAGCTTGGCGGCGGTGGCCACGACGCGTTTGGTCACCGCATAGACCGGGGTATTGTAGAAAAATCGCGTTCCCGCCGGGGCGACGAAGGCGAGCTTCTCGTCCAGGCCCGAGGCCATCGTCAGCAGGTGGATCACGCGGATCGCGGCTTCCTGCTCGGGCGAAGCCTTGGACCAGCCCGCGCCGATATAGTGATCGACCGGCTTGTCGACATCGATCAGGCCCTTGTCGATGGCGATGGCGACCAGCATCGAGACGAAGCTCTTCTGTTGCGAGGCGACATCCTCCAGCAGGGCGCCGTCCATGGTCTTTCCGTAGGTGAAGCTGGCCTGGAATTGGCCTGCATCGGCCGGCAGAGGCCAGTTCCTTTCGACCAGGGTCTTGCCGTCTTGGACCACCAGGAAGCCGGTGGTGTTCTGGCCGCTGACATAGTCGAGCACCGGCTGCAGGGCCTTGGATGTCGCGGCGCCAAGGGCGGGCGAGGCCGCGAGGAGCCCGACGCTGGCCAGAATGGTCCGGCGTGAAATCGCGAACGGCATGAGCCGGCTCCCTTAAATTTATCAGCCCTTGTCGCAATGTGATCGAGGCTGCTACGCCTCGGCCATCGGACTCTATGGCGGCCACCGCTACTATCATACCGTCGGCGACCAAGCCGGTCGCCACAGTCTTCCGAACGCGATCGACGCCACCTTCTAAGCACGACATCCCGCGCCCGTGTTCAGGTCCACGGCGCGGGAGCGCAAGGAAGGAAGCCATGGCCGGCGCGTGCTCGCCTTCGGGCGCATCGATCATCAAGACCGCATCGAAGGCCGCGCTTACACCCGGGCGAACGCCTAAGTAGAGGTTCTTCGACTTGACCCGCGCGCCCGGGCCGCTAGAGCCGGGGTCAAGCGTCACCGGAGGCCGGCATGATCAATTTTCCCGACGACATCTTCACCGAGCCTTCGGACGTGGATCCGGATGCGCTGGCCAATCTGGGTCCGCTGCGTCGGCTGGCCGGCGTGTGGGAGGGGCTGAAGGGCGTCGATCTGAACCCGAAGGCCGATGGCCCAGAACGGCGCGACTTCCTTGAACGCATCGAAATGCAGCCGATCGATCCTCAGGCCAACGGTCCGCAGCTGTTCTATGGCCTGCGCTACCACGTCCACATCGTCGCCTCGGACGAGGAGGCCACCTTCCACGACCAGGTCGGCTACTGGCTGTACGAGCCGGCGACGGGCCTGATCCTGCAGACCCTGGCCATTCCGCGCGGCCAGGTGGCGCTCGCGGCCGGCCGGGCCAGCGAGGATGGTTCGGGCCTGATGGTCCGCGCCGAGCGGGGCGGACCGGGCTATGGCATTTGCTCGACCGATTTCCTGGAATGGGCGTTCCGGACGGATTCCTACGAACTGGACGTGAAGTTCGACGCCGATGGCGGTTGGTCGTACGTCTCCACGACCATGCTGCAGGTCCGTGGCCGCACCGCGCCGTTCCGCCATGTCGACCGCAACGCCCTGACCAAGGTCGCCGAGCCGCGGCCCAACCCCCTGATGCGCATCACCACCGGCGAAGCGACGCGAAGCCAGGCCCACGGCTTCATCGCGATCGGTGAGCCGGTCGAAGGCTAGTGTCCCGATTCCGAAGTTCGCAAGCGCTTGTGGCAAGCTCCGACGAACTTCGGAATCGGGCGACCTGCGGGGCCAGGCGGTGGCGATGGATTTCCCAGAAGGGGCGGGCGTGGCGCAGGAAGGCTTGCTTCTGCTCGGCCGACCAGTTGCGCCACAGGGGCTGGGTCGAGGCGCGGGCGGCGTCGATGGCCGTGCGCCAGCCATGCTCGGCGGCCGTCGCCTTCAGCCAGGAGAAGGCCGCCAGCGGCGACAGGTGTCCCGGAACTGTGGCGTCGGATTGTACCGGCGTGCGCAAGACTGCCCATCGTGTGGCGGGTATTCGATCATCTGACGGCGTGGACCACCTTCTCTCCATCGACGGCGAGGTCGCCGCCACCTGGAGAAGGTCCCATGAACACGCACAAGAAAGTCGTCATCATCACCGGCGCCTCGCAAGGCATCGGCGCCGCCCTGGTCAAGGCCTATCGCGACGCCGACTACCGCGTCGTCGCCAATTCGCGCTCGATCGGGCCGAGCGCCGATCCTGACATCCTGAACATCGCTGGCGACGTATCCGACCCGGCCGCGGCCGAGCGGATCGTGGCTGAAACAATCCGGACGTTCGGCCGCGTCGACACCCTGATCAACAACGCGGGCGTCTTCACCGCCAAGCCCTTCACCGCGTTCTCGGTCGAGGACTGGACGGCCAACATCAACACCAACCTGGCCGGCTTCTTCTTCGTCACCCAGCAGGCCATCCGCCATATGGAAGCGCAGGGCTCTGGCCACGTGGTGCAGATCACCACCAGCCTGGTCGACCAGCCGATCAACGGCGTGCCCGCCGTGCTGGCCTCGATCACCAAGGGCGGGCTGAAGGCGGCGACCAAGGGCCTGGCGATCGAGTATGCCGGTCGCGGGATCCGCGTGAACGCCGTGGCGCCGGGCGTGATCAAGACGCCGATGCATGGCCCCGAGACCCATGACTTCCTGGCCGCTCTGCATCCGGTCGGCCGGATGGGCGAGATCCAGGACGTCGTCGACGCCATCCTCTACCTCGAAAAGGCCCCGTTCGTGACGGGCTCGACCCTCTATGTCGACGGCGGTCAGGCCGCTGGTCACTGGTAAGGGGCCAGCCATGCCGATCGTCAACATCTACGTCACCCGCGAAGGGACTGGTGAAGGCCGCGAGGCTCCCACCGCCGACGAGAAGGCCCGGCTGATCGCCGGCGTCAGCGACCTGTTGCTGGAGGTGCTGCGCAAGCCCAAGGACTCGACCTTCGTCACCATCCACGAGGTTGAGCTCGACAACTGGGGTTGGGGCGGCCTGCCGGCGCTGGAGTATCGCAGGACGTTGGCGGACAAAAAGTCGGGTTGATCAGCCTCTTGTCATGGAATTCTGATCTTGCGGGGGTGAGCCGGTCGACGGCTCGCCCTTCGCCATGTTCCGCGCCTCGCCGGCCATCTGGGCGAAGGCGGCCTTCAAGCGCGGCGTGGCGAAGTCGAGAAAGGCGCGGACCTTCGGCACGGTGATCCGGAACGGCTGCACGACCATATGCACGGGCTGTGGGCGCGGCTCGTGGTCGGCCAGCACCACCTTCAGTCGGCCGTCCCGAACCTCATCGGCCACGTGGTAGGAATAGAGCCGCGTGACGCCCAGGCCCTCGATCGCCGAGGCGGCCGCCGCGCGGACGGTGTTGACGACGACCCTCGGCGTGAAGCCGACGACGCGCGCTGGCGGGAAGGTCCAGCTGTCGAGCCCGAAATTGCCCATGGCCACGATCTGGTGCCTGGCCAGGTCGCCAGGCTCGCGGATCGCCGGGTTCTCGGCCAGGTATCGCGGCGAGGCGACGACGATGCGCCGCACGTCGGCCCCGACCTTCACGGCGATCAGCGAGGAGTCCGGCAGGTCGGCCACGCGCAGGGCGATGTCGACACCCTCGTCGATCAGGCTGACATGGCGATCGACCAGCTGCAGCCGCACGGACACCATCGGGTGGGCCTTCAGGAAGGCGTCGACGATCGGGCGCAGCACGTCCTCGCCGGCGATGGGCGGTCCGGAGAGGGTCAGGACGCCGCGCGGCGTCGCGCGCTCGCCGGCGGCGTGCAACTGGGCTTCCTCCAGGTCTGACAGGATGCGACGGCAGGCGGCGGCGTAGCGCTCGCCCGCTGGGCTGAGCCTCATGCCGCGCGTGGTGCGATAGAGCAGTTGGCCGCCGACATGCTGTTCCAGGAATGCGATCGCGCGACTGACGGCGGCGGGAGAACGGCCCAGGACGCGGCTGGCGCCGGCGAGGCTGCCCTCGTCCAGCGCGACCACGAAGACCTTCATGGCGTCGAGGCGATCCACCCGCGTCCCCTGGCGATGTATCAGTGTCCTCTATGCGCCGCTTCGAGCTCGGCCGCCAAGGTGGCGACCAGTTCGGCGGCGGGCAGGGCGCGGGCCAGCGGCGCGCCTTGGCCGGCCCATTGGGCGCCGAAGCCCCCTTCGCCCTTGGTCCGGGCGGCCGCCGCCAGGGCTTTTCCGGCGTCGTAGGCAATCGGATAGTCGGGCAGGGCGACGCCGCCCAACGGGTCTTTCAGGGCCGTGAAGCGGTTGGGCAGCGAGCGCGCCGGCCGGCCGGAGATGAGCTGGGTCATTTCGGTCGCCGCCGCGCCGGGGCCCAGCAGGGCCGCGCGATGATCGGCGTCGGCGCTCGACTCCGGCGAGGCGATGAAGGCCGTGCCCATCTGGACGGCCACGGCCCCGAGATCGAGCGCGGCGGCTATGCCGACCCCATCCATGACGCCGCCAGCCGCGATCACCGGGATCGAGAGCTCGCGGACCAGCAGACGCGTCAGGGCCATCGCGCCGAGCCGTGGGTCGGGCGCGGTCGGATCGAACACGCCGCGATGGCCGCCGGCCTCCCAGCCCTGGGCGACGACCGCATCGACGCCGGCGCGCTCGACGGCGCGGCCTTCGTCGGGATTGGTGGCCGAGGCCAGCAGTATGATCCCCTCGGCCTTCAGCCGCTGGATGACGGGCTCGGGCGGCAGGCCGAAGTGGAAGCTGACCACGACAGGACGCGCCGCCAGAAGCGTCTCCAGCATCGCGTCGTCGACATTGAAGCTGGTGTAGATCTCGCGCAGCGTCGCCGGCGGCTCGGCGTCATAGGCCGCGAACACCGGGCGCAGGGCCTCTGTCCAGCCGCGCTCGCGGACCGGGTCGGCCTTGGCCGGCTGGTGGGTGAAGACGTTGACGTTGAACGGGCCGTCGGTCAGCGCCTTCAGCGCGGCGATCATTTCGCCGGCCTTGGGGGCGTCGACCGCGCCGACGCTGATCGAGCCCAAAGCGCCCGCGTTTGTCACCGCCGCGGCCAGGGCGGGAGTGGATGTGCCCGCCATGGGCGCCTGGACGATCGGAAGTCGCATGCCGATCCGCCGCAGGATGCTAGTCATGGTATTGTCCTGTTAGCTGAGCACGGCAGTCATAGCGCCGATCGCGTCCCGACCGAACGCCCGCCCATCGGAAGACCCGCTTGCGTCAGGCGCAATAGTCGCCGGGTCCATTCGCTGGCGGATCGCCGCCCCGGCGGCCGTGCCGTTGGGGCGTTAGTCGGCCAGGCCTTCGAAAGCCGCGCGCAGGCGCGGGACGGCGAAGTCGACGAAGGCGCGAACCTTGGGGATCGCCTGGCGGCCGTGCGGCGTGACCAGGTTGACGGGCAGAGGCGGCGGTTCGTCCTTCTCCAGCACCCGCCGCAAGGTTCCCGCCTTCAATTCGGCCGCGACATGGTGCGAGGAGAGCCGAGTGACGCCGCGTCCCTCGACGGCCGAGGCGATGGCGGCCCGGGCGCTGTTGACCACCAGACGTGGCTGGATCGCGACCGTGCGCGGCAGGGGCGCGCCCGGAAAGCTCCAGGAGTCGACGCCGAAGCGGGCCATGGCGATGATCCTGTGGCCGGCCAGATCCGCCGGCTCGATGATGGGCGGGCCGCTGTCCAGATAGGCGGGCGCGGCGACCACCACGCGGCTGATTTCGCCGACCTTTTCCGCCGTCAGCGTCGAGTCCTGCACCGCCGCGAAGCGCAGGGCGACGTCGTGGCCTTCCTCGATAAGGTTCACCGGGCGGTCGAACAGGTTGAGGCGAACGCCGGTCTCGGGATAGGCCTCCATGAAGGCCTCGATGATTGGCCGCAGGATCACCTCGCCGCCGAACACCGGCGCGGTAACCGACAGCACGCCGCGCGGGGCGGACTTCTCGTCGGCGACGAGCATGTCGGCTTCCTCCAGGTCGACCAGGGCCCGACGGCAGGCGGCGGCGTAGCGCTCGCCGGCCTCGGACAGCCTGATGACCCGGGTCGTGCGGTGCAGCAGCGGCGCGCCGACGTGGTTCTCCAGCAAGACGATGGCGCGGCTGACCGCGGCCGGAGAGCGGCCGAGCTTGCGGGCCGCGCCGACGAGGCTGCCCTCGTCCAGCGCCGTCACGAACACCTTCATGGCGTCTATGCGGTCCATGAACCTTCCATGCGGAGAACGACCTCGGAACCATAGCCCTTCCGCCGCGCGGGGCTAGGTCGTCGGTTCCCGCGCCGCCTGGGACGGGGTCTGGCGCGGCGAGAGATAGATCTTGCGGCCGTCCGGGTCGGTCCGCATGTCCAGCAGGGCGGCGATCATCGCCAGGGACTCGGCGGGGCGGTCCAGCTTGAAGCGGCCGCTGACTTTCAGCTCGCCCAGCGTCGCATCGTGCAGGGCCACGCTCTGGGCGGTGTAGCGGTTGAGGCGGGCGATCACATACTTCAGCGGCAGGGCGTCGGCGTCCAGCCAGTCCGAACGCCAGGCCTGGTAGCTGTCGGCGCCCAGACGGCCCTGGACCGGCGCGCGGTCGGCGACCAGCATCAGCCACTCGCCCTTGCCGACGCGGCGTTCGGCGCCATCGCGGTTGACCCGCACCACGCCGTCGAACACGCGGACCTGGACGGCGTCGCTGACCAGTTCGACCTCGAAGGTGGTGCCGACGGCGGTCACCTGGGTGTCGCCGGCCTGGACCCGGAAGGGGCGCCTGGCGTCCTTGGCGACGTCGAACACCGCGTCGCCCTTGTTCAGCGCCACGTCGCGGGCGGCGCGGCTGTAGCGCACCGAGACGCCGGTGTCGGCGGCCAGGGTGATCACGGACTTGTCGCTCATCCGATGCTCGGCGCGCGCGCCCACCGGGGTGGCCAGGTCGATCGTCTTTTCGCTCAGGTACGGACGCATCAGCACCGTGACCGACAGCCCCGCGACCATGGCGACGCCGGCGGCGATCAGGCCCATGCGCAGGTGTCGCCTCTTGGCGGGCGCGGCGCGGATGCGCTCGACGGCGTCCAGCAGGGCGGTGTCGCGCTGGGTGTCACGCATCAGGGCGAAAGCGGCCGCGCGGCTGGGCGCGCTGGCCAGCCAGGCTTCCAGCTCGGCTCGCTCGGTTTGCGTCAGGTCGGGCAGGCGATCGGCCCAGTCGGCCGCGACCTCCAAGTCCTCGTCGGATGGCGGGCGCCAGTTGTCGTTAGCGCGCATCCTGGCGGCTCCCTTCTCGCGCGGCGTTGACCGCCGCGTCCTGCATCGCGCCGGCCAGTTCGGTCATGGCCCGCACGAGGTGTTTCTTGACGGCCTCCACATTGATCCGAAGATCGTCGGCGATGGCTTGTCTGGACTGGCCGTCGATGTGACGGCGGATGAAGATGTCGCGGCGCAGCGGCGAGAGACGCTTCAGCGCCTTTTCGAATACGGCGGCGCGTTGCTTGTGTTCCAGCACCGCGTCGGGCAGGGGCAGGTCGCAGCCGAAATCCTCGTCGCCGATCGGCTCCTCGCGCCGGTCGCGGCGGGCCTGGGCGTAGATCAGCGAGTCCGCCACCCGATAGGCATAGGCCAGCGGTTGGCTGATCTCCTGCTTCCGCGCCTGGCGCATCACGGTCAGGAGGGTCTCCTGCAGGATGTCCTCGGCGCGCGTGGGATCCTTCGATCGCCGCACGATATAGGCCGCCAGCTTGCGCTCGTGGGGTCGCAACTCCGCGAGGACGTCCTTCATGGCGCTTCCAGTCGGCATGGTCGTGCACGCGTCCATGGAGGGGAGAGGCGCGAGCCGCGCGAACGGGGACAGAAAATGTTTGAGCCTCGGAGTTGGCCCTTCAAAATTCATAGGTCACGCCCAGCGTGAAGGTGCGGCCGCTGACCGTGCGGGCGGTCAGGCGCGTCTCGGTGATGTCACTGTACTGGGTGATCGGTTCGTCGGTCAGGTTGACGCCTTCCAGCACGATCCGCAGTCCGCCGGCTGTGTTGTAGTGGGCGGCGAAGTCGACGTTGTTCGACGCCTTGTAGCCCGAGCCGATCGAGCCCGGGCTGCCCGCGCCGTCCAGATAGCCCGAACGGTAGGCCGAGGAGACCCGCGCGCCCCAGCGCGCCGTCTCGTAATAGAGCGTCGCGTTCGAGGTCCATTCCGACAGCTGGAAGAGGTTCAGGGCTATCGAGCGGTCCTCGATCAGCACGTTCGAGCGGCCGGCGGCGTGGGTGACGTTGCCGACGAAGCCCAGCTTGTCGAACGGGGCGGGCAGGAAGGTGAAGTCGCGCTGCAGGGCCAGCTCGATCCCCTTGATCGAAGCACCGTCGCCGTTCACCGGCCGTACGAAGGTGTAGACCGTATCGGGACCGTTGCCGGGCGCCAGGAATGACAGCGGATAGCCGGTCGAGCCATAGCGCACCGCGCTGGTCGCCGTGGTGATGAACGAGTCCATCCGCTTGTAGAATAGGCTGATGGCGAAAGAACCGCCACGGCCCTGATAGACCTCCAGCGCGCCCTCGATCGCGTCGGCCAGGAACGGGCGCAGGTTCGGATTGCCGGCCGAGATCGTGCCGCCGAACGGGGCCGAGTTGACGTTGCCGGCGGCTCGCAGGTCCGAAAGGCTGGGCCGGCTGATGTTGCGATTGGCCGAGACGCGGGCGACGACGCGCTGCGACAGGTCGACCGCCAGGTTCAGGGCCGGCAGCACGCCGTCGTACTGGCCGTGGATCGAGGCCGGCTCCAGCTTGGTCCCGGTATTGACCATGCCGGCCGAGGTCAGGTCCGTGGCGTAGTAGCGGAAGCCGAAATCGCCGCGCCAGGTCCTGTCGCCCACCAGGCCGGTGGTCCGCGCTAGCAGATAGGCGGCGAAGGTCTTCTCGCTGAGCGAATAGTGCGAGCCAGGGATGTCGTCGGCTTCGGTCAGGTCGCGGTTCAGGCCCAGGCGCGCGAAGGTCGCGTCGATGTCGCCGACGATGTAGGGCCGCAGCGATTTCTCGAAGACCAGTTCCTTGACCGCCTGGGGCGCGGAACCGCCGGTCGGATAGTCCGCGCGGCCGCGGCGGGTGTAGCCGTCGTTGCGGAACGCCTTGTACTGGGCGCCGCCCTCGATCGTCAGGGCTGGCGCGGCTTGGTAGTCGAAGTCGAGGCGTCCGGTAGTGAACTGGTTGACGACCTGATCCTCGCGGGTGTCGGCCCGCATCAGGCTCCACTGGGTGGGATCGGCCGGGTCGAAGCCATAGGTGCTGTTCGCCGCCGCATCGCCGCCGCGCAGGTCGTAGGCGAAGGCCTTGTCGCTGGCCTGCAAGAAGATCTTGTCGAAGACCGGTCCTTCGAAATCCGACTTCGAATAGCCGACCGCGCCGCGCAGGCGCAGACGGTCGCCAGTCTGGATCTCGCCATTGATGGCGCCCTGCAGGAAGACGGTCGTGTCCTCCGAGCGCTTATGCTCGCTGCGCAGATCGACGCCGCCGGAATAGTCGGCATAGACGAGGCTGTCGCCCCGGATCTCGGCGGCGCGCAGGCGCTGGGTTCCCTTGACGTCGCCGGTCAGCGGATTCTCGCCGGCCGCCGCCAGCGAGAATTCGTCACGATCGTTGGAAAGGCGCCCGTAGAGCAGGTCCGCGCCCAGCTTCACGCGGTCGCCGGGCTCATATTGCAGGGACAGGGTGACCCCCAGCCGCTTGCGGTGGTCGAACCAGGTCGAATAGCTCTCGGCCATGGGCGCGACGACGCGGTCGGGGCCGGTGGCCAGCAGGCGGTCGGCGACGTCGCGCGCCACGTCCGGCCCGATATTGGCCGCGCCGAAGGTCACCGGCGACCAGCCCCAGTTGCGATAGCCGTACTCGTTGGCGTCATTTTCGCTATAGGCCACGGAGACCAGCGCGCCGACGTCGCCCCAGCGCCGCGAGGCCAGGGCCGCGATGCGCGGGCTGACCACGCCGGTGGCGCTGTTGTTCAGGGCCTTGGCCGAGAAGGCCAGCTTGTCGTCCGGATAGTCGAAGGGCTTGGCCGTCCGCAGCTCGACCGTGCCGCCGATGCCGCCTTCATCCTGGTCGACGGCGTAGGACTTCCACACCGTGACCTTGTTGAAGAGCTCGCTGGCGAAGATCGAATAGTCGAAGGCCCGGGTGCGGCTGACCGAGCCGCGATTGTCCATGCCCGAGGCCGTCGAGGCCGAGACCTCCATGCCATTCAGTTGGGCGCGGGTGAAGTCGGGGCCTAGGCCCCGCAGGGCGATCTGCCGGCCTTCGCCGGTGTCGCGCGAGATGGTCATGCCGGGCACGCGCTGCAGGGACTCGGCGAGATTGAGGTCGGGGAAAGCGGCGATGTCCTCGGCCAGGATCACCTCCTGGGCGCCGGCCACGCGCCGCTTCAAGTCGCGGGCGTGCTGCAGGGTCTCGCGAAAGCCGGTGACGACGACCTGGTCGACCTCGGTCGGCGCCTCGGGGGAGGGCAGGTAGCGCGGCGCGACGGGCGGAGGCGGGGAAAGCGAGGCGGTCGCTTCGCGCAGGACATAGCCGCCTCCCGCCGCCACGGCGCGCAGGTTCTGGCCGTCGATCAGGCGGTTCAACGCCTGCTCGGGCGTCAGCAGGCCGCGCACGCCCCGGCTGGTGCGGCGGCGGATGTCGGCCAGGGTCATGACGGGCACGTCGGCCTGATGAGAAAAGGCGTTGAGGGCTTGAGAGAGATCGCCGCCTCGGATCTCGAAGCGCTTCGGCGCTTCGGCCCACACAGGCGCCACGGCGACCAGGGCCAGTATCGAGCCGGCCATGACTGGACCTGATCGTGACAGCCAGGCGCGCCGTCCCGCCATAAGCGTCCTCACAACGGCGGCCGGCAAAGCTTCAGGCGCCCGCGCGAACCCCTACAAAGGACGCATGTCACTAATTTGAAGGTTCTGTGGACGGATCTGTCCGAGCGCCCCGGCGTGGCCCAACAGCAACGTCGGGCTGGCCATGCGAAAAAAGAGGGCCGCCATCCGGAAGAGGACGGCGGCCCAGTTCAAGGGGGCTCTTGGAAAGGGCTTAGAATTCGTAGGTCGCGCCGATCAGGATGGTGCGACCGCTGCTGACGTTCACCGTCGTCCGCTTGGTGGCGATGTCGGTGAACTGGATGCTGTGCTCGTTGGAGAGGTTGATGCCTTCCAGCGTCAGCTTCAGCTTCGGCAGAACGTTGTAGTGGGCGGCGAAGTCGATGTTGTTGGTCGCCTTGTAACCGTCGCCGATGTTGCCGTTGCCGCCGGCGCCAGTCAGGTACTTGTCCCGATAGGCGGTCGACAGGCGCATGCCCCAGGCATCCGTCTCGTAATAAATGGTAGCGTTGGCCGAGTACTTCGACAGCTGGAACAGCGGCAGGGTCACCGACTGGCCGCTGATGATCACCGGCGAGGAGCCGTCGGCATAGGTGCCGTTGGCCACGACGCCCAGGTGGTTGAACGGGGCGGGCAGGAAGTCGAAGTCGCGCTGGAACGAGGCTTCCAGGCCCTGGATGTCGGCGCCAGGGCCGTTCACCGGGCGGCTGACATTGTACAGGATCGAGCCATCCTGGCCCGGCAGCAGGAACGAAAGCGGGAAGCCCGTCTGCGAATAGGGCATGATGCTGGTCTGCGACGTGATGAACGACTTCAGCTTCTTGTAGAAGACGCCGATCGTGAACGACCCGACCTTGCCGTCGTAGAACTCCAGCGAGCCTTCGATCGAGTCCGAGGTGAACGGCGTCAGGTTCGGGTTGCCGGTGCTGATCGTGCCGCCGAACGGGGCGGTGGTCAGCGAACCGGCGGCGGCCAGGTCGCCCAGGGCCGGGCGGCTGATGTCGCGGTTGGCGCTGAAGCGGGCGACCATGCCTTCGTTGACATCGACGGCCACGTTCAGGGCCGGCAGCCAGCCGTTATACTTGTGCTTGATCGACACCGGCTGGAGGCTGGTCCCGGTGTTCAGGGTGCCGTCCGAGCTCAGGTCGGTCGAATAGTAGCGCACGCCGGCGTTGGCCCGCACGCCCTTGCCCAGGATCTCGGTGTTCAGGTCGTACTGCAGATAGGCCGCCTTGGTCTCCTCGGTCACTGTGAAGGCCGTGCCCGGGGTGGCGTACTTCGCGCCCTGGGCTTCCAGGTCACGCGTCTGGCCGATCTGGGCGTAGACCGGATCGACGTCGCCGACGATGTAGGCGCCCAGAGACTTGAAGGGCACGACCATCTTCAGGGTGTTGGGGATGACGGTGTTGGCCGGGACGTTCCTGAACTGCTTGTCGCCCCACTGAGCGCCATAGTTCTTGAACTTCTTGTACGAGACGCCGCCCTTCAGGGTGGAAATCTCGTTGGCGGCGAAGGCCGCGTCGAACTTGGCGTTGGCATACTCCGAGGAGATCTTGTTCTCCTGTGTGTCCATCCGCATCAGGTCCCACTTGGCCGGGTCGGTCAGGCCGGGGCCGTAGGTGTTGATCGGCATGCTCGGACGGTCGTCGAAGCTGAAGGCGTAGTTCTTGGATTCCAGGAACACCTTGTCGAAGACCGGCAGGGCGTAGTCCGACTTCGAGTAGCCGATCAGGCCCGACAGCAGCAGCTTGTCGGTGGCCTGGTACGAGCCGCTCAGACCCAGCTGATAGAACTTGGTCTTGTCTTCCTCGCGGTTGAACTCGCTGCGGATGTCGACGCCGGTGTAGCTGGAGGCGATCAGGGTGTCGCCCTGGATCACCGCCGTCTGCATCACCTGCGTGCCGGTGATGTTGCCGGTCAGGCTGTTGACGCCCGAAGTGGCCAGCGAGAAGTTCTGGCGGCTGTTTTCCAGCTGGCTGTACAGGCCGTCGAAGGCCAGCTTCAGCTTGTCGCCCGGCTCGTACTGCAGGGCCACCGTCGCGCCCAGGCGCTTGCGGTGGTCGAACCAGGTCGAATAGGTATTGGCCTGCGGGGCGAAGACGGTCGCGGTGGCGGCCGTCAGGCGCGCGGCGTCGGCGGCGCTGACCCCCGAGCCGATATTGCCCGGATTGGCGCGGATCCGACCCCAATTGTAGCTGCGATAGCCGAACTCGTTGGAGTCGGTTTCGCCATAGGCGATCGAGGCCAGGGCGCCGAAGTCGCCCCAGCGGTTGGAGATCAGTCCGACCACGCGCGGCGTGATCTTGTCGTTAGCGTTGCTGTTGCGCTGGCCCTTGGCCGACAGCACGGCCTTGAAGCCCGGATAGTCGAACGGCTTGGCGGTCGCCAGTTGCACGGTGCCGCCGATGCCGCCTTCGTCCTGCTCGGAGGCGTAGGACTTCTGCACCGTCACGCGGTTGAACAGTTCCGAGGCGAACAGGCTGAAATCGAAAGCTCGCGAGCGGCTGACGCCGCCGCGGTTGTCCATGCCCGAGGCGGTGTTGCCCAGCACTTCCATGCCGTTCAGCTGGGTGCGGGTGAAGTCAGGACCCAGGCCTCGCAAGGTGATCTGACGGCCTTCGCCGCTGTCGCGCGAGATCGTCACGCCGGGGACGCGCTGCAGCGATTCCGCCAGGTTCAGGTCGGGGAAGGCGGCGATGTCCTCGGAAACGATCACGTCGACGGCGCCGACGGCCTTACGCTTGAGGTCGCGGGCGTGCAGCAGGCTGTCGCGGAAGCCGGTGACGACGATGGCGTCGACTTCCGAGACGTCGCCAGACGCGGCGGCTGGGGCCGGCGTCTCGGCGGCGTGCGCCTGGGCGGCGACGCCCAGCACGGCGACGGTCAGCGCCGTCGTGGTCAGAAGGTTGAACTTGGTGACTTTGAGCATGGCCCCGATCCCTTGCGGTTTCCGCTTGAGCGATGACGGGACGGGGAGGTTTCCCCGCCGATCGTCTGGCGGGGAGAGGCGGCTGAGGCCTTGGCGGGGACAGCTTTCGGCGCTGGAATTTTATGAAGTGTTTGCGACGGTTGTCGTGATCCATCCTTGCGCGGATGGCTTTGGACGGCGCGCCGAGGATGCGTATCGCGATGGCGCGCGAGCCCGCTTTTGGCTAAGACGCCCGCCATGCTGCGTATTTCGGAACTGAAGCTGCCGCTCGGCCACCCGCCGGAGGCGATGAAGCCCGCCATCGTCGAACGGCTGGGGATCGAGGCCGACGACCTGGTGAGCTTCGAAGTCGCCCGCCGCGCTCACGACGCGCGCCGCAAGTCGGCGATCCTGATGGTCTATTCGGTCGACGTGGCGCTACGCGACGAGGCCGCCGTTCTGGCGCGCTTTACGGGCGACCACCATGTCCGCGTCACGCCCGACACCGAATACCGCTTCGTGGCCAAGGCGCCGGAGGGCTTCGACGGTCCGCGCCCGGTGGTGATCGGCGCCGGCCCCTGCGGCCTGTTCGCCGGCCTGATCCTGGCCCAGATGGGCCTGAAGCCGATTATCGTCGATCGCGGCAAGGTGGTGCGCGAGCGGACCAAGGACACCTGGGGCCTGTGGCGGCGCGGCGAGCTGAACCCGGAGTCCAACGTCCAGTTCGGCGAGGGCGGGGCGGGGACCTTCTCGGATGGCAAGCTCTACAGCCAGATCAAGGACCCGCGCTTCCTGGGCCGCAAGGTGCTGGAGGAATTCGTCAAGGCGGGCGCGCCGGAAGAGATCCTGACCGAGGCCCATCCGCACATCGGTACTTTCCGCCTGGTGCACATGGTCGAGCAGATGCGCGCGCTGATCGAGAGCCTGGGCGGCGAGTATCGCTGGCGGCACAAGGTCGAGGACTTCGACATCGCGGTCGGCGCCGACGGCGCGCGCCGGCTGAAAGGCCTGCACATCGCCGGCGGCGGCTATATGGCGACGACCCATGTGGTCATGGCCCTGGGTCACAGCGCGCGCGACACCTTCGAAGTCCTGCACGAGCGCGGCGTCCATATCGAGGCCAAGCCGTTTTCGATCGGCGTGCGCATCGAGCATCCGCAGTCGTGGATGGACAAGGCGCGCTTCGGGACCTGCGCGGGTCACCCCGACCTGGGCGCGGCCGACTACAGCCTGTCGCACCACTGCAAGAATGGCCGCACCGTCTACAGCTTCTGCATGTGCCCGGGCGGCACGGTGGTGGCGGCGACGTCGGAGCCCGGCCGTGTCGTCACCAACGGCATGAGCCAGTATTCGCGCAACGAGCGGAACGCCAATTCCGGCTTCGTGGTCGGCATCGACCCCGAGCGCGACTATCCGGGCCATCCGCTGGCCGGGATCGAGTTCCAGCGCAGGTGGGAGAGCCTGGCCTATGTGGCGGGTGGTTCCAGCTATGCCGCCCCGGCCCAGAAGGTCGGTGATTTCATGGCCGGTCGAGCCTCGACGGATCTGGGCGAGGTCGCGCCGTCGTACAAGCCGGGCGTGACGCTGACGGACCTGTCGGCCTGCCTGCCGGACTTCGTGATCGAGGCCATGCGCGAGGCGTTGCCGGTCTTCGGCCGCCAGATCGCCGGTTACGACCACCCCGACGTGCTCCTGACGGGCGTAGAGACCCGGACGTCCTCGCCGATCCGGATCACCCGGGGCAAGGACTTCCAGAGCCTGAACACCGCCGGCCTGTTCCCGGCCGGCGAAGGCGCGGGCTATGCCGGCGGCATCCTCTCCGCGGCGGTGGATGGCATCAAGGTCGCCGAGGCCGTGGCGCAGGCTTACCTGGCCGAGGGGCTGATCCCCGCGACGACCTGAAGCCATCGCGAGGATCGCATCGATTACTCGGCCGGTTCGCTGACCTGAGCCAGGGTCGGATAGTCGGTGTAACCCCGGGCGCCGTTGTCGAAGCCGTAGAAGGTGGTGGGATCGGGCGCATTGAGCGGCGCGCCCTTCTTCAGGCGCTCCACCAGGTCCGGATTGGCGATATAGGCCTTGCCGAAGGCGATGGCGTCGGCCTTGCCCGCCGCGATGGCGGCGTTGGCGCTGGCCAGATCGAACTTCTCATTGGCGATGTAGACGCCGCCGAACGCCGCCTTCAGCGCCGGACCCAGACTGTCGGCCGCCTCGTACTCGCGGGCCGAGATGAAGGCGATCTTGCGCTCGCCCAAGGCCTTGGCGACATAGCCGAAAGTCGCTGGCAGGTTGCTGTCGCCCATCGAGTGGCTGTCGGCGCGCGGGGCCAGGTGGACGCCGACGCGGTCAGCGCCGAACACCGAGATCGCCGCGTCGGTGGCTTCCAGCAGCAGGCGGGCGCGGTTCTCGATCGAGCCGCCATACTGGTCGGTGCGCTGGTTCGAGCCGTCCTGCAGGAATTGGTCGAGCAGATAGCCATTGGCGCCATGCAGTTGCACACCGTCGAAGCCGGCGTCCTTGGCGTTCTGGGCGGCTTGGCGGAAGGCCTCAACCACGCTGGCGATTTCCTCGGTGGTGAGGGCGTGCGGAGTGGGATAGGGGCGCTCGGGGCGCAGCAGGCTGACATGGCCCTTGGCGGCGATGGCGCTCGGGCCGACCGGCAATTCGCCGTTCAGATGTTCCGGATCGGAGATCCGGCCGACGTGCCAGATCTGCATGAAGATGCGGCCGCCCTTGTCGTGCACGGCCTTGGTCACCTGTTTCCAGGCTTCGGTCTGTTCCCTCGACCAGATGCCGGGGACGCCAGCATAGCCGACGCCTTGCGGGCTAACCGGCACGCCCTCGGTGATCAGCAGGCCGGCCGAGGCGCGCTGGGCGTAGTACTCCGCCATCAGGGCGTTGGGGATGTTGGTCGGACCGGCGCGCAGGCGGGTCAGCGGCGCCATGACGACGCGGTTAGGCAGGTTCAGAGCGCCGACGCGCAGCGGGTCGAACAGGGTAGGCATAGGAGACTTGTCCCTCGAACGGGGCGCCGACCCTCCGTCGGCGTCTGCGAAGCTAGGTGGGGACTGGGCTTTCCATCGCAACCGCAACAGTCACGATTTCGTCTGAAGGCGACGCGGTGAAAATCTAAAGCGGCTTCAGCTCCTGGAGCATGGTCGGAACCAGCTCCGATACCGTGGGGTGGATGTGCACCGCCCGCGATATGACCGTGTAGGGCGCCTTGGCGTACATGAGGTCCAGCATGCCGTGGACCACCTCGTCGCCATTCAAGCCCAGGATCGCCGCGCCGAGGATCTCCTTGGTCTCGGCGTCGACCACCACTTTCATGAAGCCTTGGGTCTCGCCCTTCTCGACGGCGCGGCCGACGCGGGTCATCGGGCGCTGGCCGACCAGCAACGGCCGGCCGCTGGCCTTGGCCTCCGCCTCGGTCATGCCCACGCGGCCCAGAGGCGGGTCGATGAACAGGCCGTAGCAGGTGATGCGGTCGCTGACCTTGCGCGGATCTTCATCCAGCAGATTGGCGGCGATGATCTCGAAGTCGTTGTAGGCGGTGTGGGTGAAGGCGCCCTTGCCGTTGCAGTCGCCCATCGCCCAGATCCCGGGAACATTGGTCCTAAGATGGTCGTCGACCACGACATAGCCGCGCTTGTCGGTCGCGATCCCGGCCTTGTCGAGCCCCAGGTCGTCGGTGTTGGGCTTACGGCCCACGGCGAGCAGCACGTGAGAACCGGTCACCTGCGGCGCGCCGGCCTGGCAAGTGACATGGACGCAGTAGCCTTCTGGGCAAATGCTGAAGCTGATGCACTCGGCGTTGAGACGGACGGTGACGCCCTCGGCTTCCAGGATTTCGCGGACCGTGTCGGAGATCTCCGGGTCCTCGCGGCCGATCAGGCGCGGGCCCATCTCGACGACGGTCACCTGGCTGCCGAAGCGGCGGAACATCTGGGCGAATTCCAGCCCGATATAGCTGCCGCCGACGATGACCAGATGCTCGGGCAGGGTGTCCAGCTGCATCATCCCGACATTGGTCAGGTAGTCGATGTCGCCGATCCCCGGCATGTCCGGCGCGTTGGCCCGGCCGCCGACATTCAGGAAGATCTTGGGCGCGGTCAGCAGACGCTCGCCCACGCGGACGGTGTCGGCGCTCTCGAAGCGGGCATGGCCCTGGAGGACCGTGACGCCCTTCATGCCCCGCAGCCATTTTTCGACATTGCCGCGGGCGTCGCGGACCACCGTCTGCTGGCGATCCTTGACCCGTTTCATGTCGACGCCGACGTCGCCCTGGAGGATGACGCCGTAGTCCGCCGCGCGGCGAGCAAGATGCGCGGCGTAGGCGCTGGCGACCAGGGTCTTGGTCGGCATACAGCCGGTATTGACGCAGGTGCCGCCGAAGTCCTTGCGCTCGACCATCGCCACGGTCCAGCCGGCGGCGCTGAGGCGACCGGCCAGGGAGGGCCCGGCCTGACCGGCCCCGATGATGATGGCGTCGAAGGTTTCGGCGGCGGCCATGGTCAGATCGCGGCCTTGGCCAGGAAGAAGATCGCGAAGGCGCCGACGACGGCGACGACGTCCTCGATGATGGCGGCCGGCTTGTCCTTGCCGAACCTGGCCGCCAGGCGACCCCGGAACTCGGCGCCGACGAACGTGCCGATCACCGCGCCGACCGCGCCGATGATCATGCCGCGCAGCCAGTGGGTGCCGGGCATCATCAGGGCCGCGCCGGCGAAGGCGCCGGTGAGCACGCGGGCGATGAACTGGTGCGGAACCTTGCGGCTCGGCGTCTTGGGATGCTGGTCGGCGATCAGTTCCAGCGCGGCCAGGGCGCTGAGGACCAGGACCGGGATCAGCCCGCCCAGCCAGGCCAGTGGGTAGCCGGCCAGCGGCAGCCAGCCCAAGCGGGCGGCCCAAGCGGCGGCGGCGGGCGCGGTCATGGCGCGCAGACCGGCGATCATGCCGATCAGTAACGCGAACACGTAGAGCAACATGAAAAGACTCCCCCTCACAACGAGACGCCGAGACTGGCTTGCCTTGCAACCTGACCGCAAGAGCCTACGCGGCGATTGCATGTTCCAATCGCTTTTGGCGTGATCGCGACGTCGATGCTGACAGTAGGGTGGCAGCAGCATGTTCCTAGAACGGTGTGCAACGAAACACCGAGAGGGACATCCGATGCTCAAGACCCATACCGGCAGCTGCCACTGCGGCGCCGTCCGCTACGAAGCCGAGATTGACCTGCAGGCCGGAACCGGCCGCTGCAATTGCTCGATCTGCGCCAAGACCCGCAGCTGGGGCGTCTTGATGAAGCCAGACGCTTTCCGACTGCTGGCAGGCGAGGATCGCTTGGGCGACTACCTGTTCGGCTCGATGAGCTGCCATCATCGGTTCTGCGCGACGTGCGGTGTTCGGGTGTTCGGCCACGGTCATGTCGCCGAACTGGGCGGTGATTTCGTCACGATCCAAGTGGCGACGCTGGACGACACCACGCCGGAGGAGCTTGCCGCCGCGCCGATCAGCTATGCCAACGGCCGCGACAATCTCTGGTGGGAGCAGCCCAGCGAAGCTGAGATGCGCTACCTCTAGGCCGAGCGGAGCGCCTCGAACCCGCGGTCGAGGTCGATCTTCAGATCCTCGATCGCTTCGAGGCCGATGTGGAAACGCAGCAGCGGGCCTTCCAAGCTGACCGGGACCGAGCGGTTCTTGAGCTGCGGATCGCAGTGAATGGCCAGGCTCTCGTAGCCGCCCCACGAGAAGCCCAGGCCGAACAGCTTCAGCGCGTCGAGGAAGGCATGGACGGCGCGCTGGCCGCACGGCTTGAGCACCACGCCGAACAGGCCGCAGGCGCCGGTGAAGTCGCGCTTCCAGAGCGCGTGGCCCGGATCGCCGGGCAGAGCGGGATGCAGCACCCGCGCCACCTCGGGACGGTCCTGCAGCCAACGGGCGATGACGAGACCGTTCTCGTGATGGCGGGGCAGGCGCGTGGTCAGGGTCCGCAGGCCCCGGAGCATGGTGTAGGCGTCGTCGGGCGACACCGACCAGCCGATGTCCCACATGGCGTCGCCCAGCGCGTTGCCGATGTCGGCATCCATGGTCGTGGCCGAGCCCATGAAGCAGTCCGAGTGGCCGCCGACATATTTGGTCAGGGCCTGGACGCTGATCGTCACGCCGTGCGCCAGCGGCTTGAAATAGAGGCCGGCCGCCCAGGTGTTGTCGATCAGGGTGATGACGCCGCGGTCATTGGCGGCCTTGGCGATGGCCGGCACGTCCTGCATCTCGAAGGTCAGGGAGCCCGGGGCTTCCAGCAGGATCATCCGGGTCTTGGGCGTCACCAGCGCCATCAGACCATCGGCGTCCAGCGCCGGGTCATAGTAGGTGGTGGTGACGCCGAAACGGGTCAGAACCCGGTCGCAGAACCGGCGTGTTGGCTTGTAGGCGCTATCGACCACCAGGATCTCGTCGCCGGCCTTCAGCACCGCCAGCATGGCGCCGGTGATCGCCGCCAGACCCGAGGGATAGAGGGTGACGTCCGGCGACCCTTCCAGCTCCGCCAGGGCCTTCTGCAGGGCGGCGGGCGAGGACAGGCCCGTGATGCCGTAGGTGATCTGGTCATCGTCGTAGAGTGACGCCGCGTTGGGCAGCAGCACCGTCGAGGCGCGCTGGATCGGCGGATTGACCGTGCGCGCCAGGGCGGTCGGCTCGGAGCCCTTGCGGATCAGGCGGGTTTCTTCATCCATGGCGGGGACTCTCGGCGACGCGGCGGTACGGTTGTGGTTTAGAGCGTGGCAGCCAAAAGTGTGAGCGGTTTTGGCGTCTGCCACGCTCTAAGCGTAAGAGATAGAGCCTGCTCAGGCAGGCTCTAGCGCCGCGCGCGCACGGTTCAAGGAGTGATCGGGTGTCGGTGCGTTTTGGCGTAGTGGTCTTGTCGATGCTCGCGCTCGCGGGGTGCGGCCAGCGCAAACCCACGCCCGAGCCGCGTCCCGCCGAACAGGCGCCGCCGCTGGCCATCAAACCCGCCGCGCCCAGCAAGACCCTGAAGGCCATCAAGGCGCGCGGCGAGTTGCGTTGCGGGGTGAATCCCGAGCTGCCGGGCTTCGCCTTCCGGGATAATGGCGGACACTGGCGCGGCTTCAACGTCGATTTCTGCCGCGCCCTGGCCGCCGCCGTGCTCGGCAAGCCCGACAAGGTCACCTTCGTGCCGCTGGGCAACGAGGAGCGGATCACCGCTCTGCGCACCGGCAAGGTCGATGTCCTGTGGCGCAACACTTCCTGGACCTTCTCGCGCGACGCCGGCGACCAGCTGGACATGGCGGCGATCTCCTATTTCGACGGCCAGGGCTTTATGGTCCGCCGCAATCTGAACCTGACCAGCGCCGTCGAGCTGAACACGGCCAAGATCTGCGTCCAGACCGGCGCCACCTCGGCCCAGAACCTGGAGGACTTCTTCAGAGCGCGCGGCATCGCCTACACGGCCATGGCGTTCGACAGCGAGGAACAGGCCCGCGCCGCTTACCAGGCCGACAAGTGCGACGCCTTCACCGCCGACATCTCGGCGCTGGCGGCGGCGCGGTCGGTGCTGGACGATCCAGGCGCCCACGTGATCCTGCCCGACGCCATCTCCAAGGAACCGCTGGGACCGCTGGTGCGCCAGGACGATCCGGCCTGGACCGACATCGTCCGCTGGACCCTCTACGCCCTGGTTCTGGCCGAGGAGCACGGGGTGACCAAGGCCAGCGCCAAGGACATGAAGACCGGCGCCGATCCCGAGGCGCGGCGGCTGCTGGGCGAGGGCGGGTTCGGCGCCATGCTGGGCCTGGACGCCGACTGGGCCTACCGCGCGATTATCGCGGGGGGAAGTTACGGCGAGATCTTCGACCGCGACATCGGCGGCGGTTCGGCCCTGAAGCTGGACCGAGGCCTCAACGCGCTGTGGAACGCGCCCAAGCCCGGCCTGCTGTACGCCCCGCCGATGCGCTAAGCCGCGGGGCCGGTGACCACCGGCGTGTCCGCCAGGCCGCCCCATTCCGTCCACGAGCCGTCATAGACCGCCGAACGCGGCTTGCCCAAACGCGCCAGGGCCAGGGCCACGACCGAGGCGGTGATGCCCGAGCCGCAGGTCGAGGTGATCGGCTTGTTGATGTCGACTCCCGCGGACTCGAACACCGTCTTCAATTTCTCGGCCGGCAGCATGGTCCCGTCGGCGGCCAGCAGGGCCGAGAGCGGGATGTTGCGGGCCCCGGGCATGTGGCCGCCGCGCAGGCCGGCGCGGGGCTCGGGGTCCTTGCCCTCGAAGCGGCCGGCGGCGCGGGCGTCGATGATCTGCTCGCGGCCGGTCGCGACGATCTCGCGCATCTGCTCCAGCGAGCGGTAGATGTCGGCCTGGTAGCGCGGGGTGAAGTGCCGTTCCTGTGGCATTGCCGGACCGTCCTCGACCGGGCGACCCTCGGCGATCCACTTGGGCAGGCCGCCGTCCAGCACCACGACGTCCTCGTGACCCATGGCGCGGAAGTGCCACCAGGCGCGGGCGGCCGGCAGGATGCCGCTGCTGTCGTAGACGACGATCCGCGAACCGTCGCCCAGGCCCAGCTTCCTGACCCGCGAGGCGAACTTCACCGCCGTCGGGATCATGTGCGGCAAGTCGGAGGTCTCGTCCGAGATGCCGTCGATGTCGAAGAAAACCGCGCCGGGGATGTGAGCGGCCAGGAACTCCTGGGCCGGATCGCGCTGGGCGGCGGGCATGTGCCACGAGGCGTCGACCACGCGCACGTCCGGCGCGTCGAGATGCTCGGCCAGCCAGGCGGTGGAGACCAGCGGATCGGACGGGATGGCCATGGGACGCCTCTTAGGATCAGACTCGGCGACGAGTTTACATCCAAGGCGGCGTCGGCAAGCCCTTTTCCTTCAGGAATTCGGGATTGAACAGCTTGGACTGGTAGCGCGAGCCGTGGTCGCACAGGATGGTCACGATGGTGTGGCCAGGACCCAGTTCGCGGGCCAGCTTGATCGCGCCGGCGATGTTGACGCCCGACGAGCCGCCCAGGCACAGACCCTCGTGCTGGACGAGATCGTAGAGCACCTCCAGCATCTCTTCGTCGGCGACGCGGAACGGATGGTCGACGATCAGATCCTTCAGGTTGGCGGTGATGCGACCTTGACCGATGCCCTCGCTGATCGAGGTTCCTTCGGATTTCAGCGCGCCGTCCTTGTACCAGGCGTACAGCGCGGCGCCGTAGGGGTCGGCCAGACCGATCTTCACGCCGGGCTTGCGCTCGCGCAAAGCCTGGGCGACGCCGGCCAGGGTGCCGCCCGAGCCGACCGCGCAGATGAACCCATCAACTTCGCCGCCGGTCTGTTCGAAGATTTCCGGGCCGGTCGTGCGATAGTGGGCGTCGCGGTTGGCGACATTGTCGAACTGGTTGGCCCAGACAACTCCATTCCCTTCGGTTTTGGCAAGTTCCTCGGCCAAGCGCCCGGAATAGCGGACATAGTTGTCGGGATTGGAGTAGGGGACGGCGTCGACCTCGACCAGTTCCGCGCCCAGCAAGCGGATGGCGTCCTTCTTCTCCTGGCTCTGGGTGCGCGGGATGACGATCGTGGTCTTGTAGCCTAGCGCCGAGGCGACCATGGCCAGGCCGATGCCGGTGTTGCCGGCGGTGCCCTCCACGATGCGGCCGCCGGGTTTCAGCAAGCCCTTGGCCTCCGCGTCACGAATGATGCCCAGGGCCGCGCGGTCCTTGACCGACTGGCCGGGGTTCATGAACTCGGCCTTGCCCAGGATCTCGCAGCCGGTGGCCTCGCTGGCGTGGCGCAAGCGGATCAGCGGGGTGTTTCCGATCGCGTCTAGTACGCTGGGCAGGGCGGTCATGCGGGGCCTTGGGAGGATCTTTCGGTTGGCTGGTAGATCGTGCCGCGAAAAGCCTGCGCAACCCTAGTTTTCCTGAAAGCGCCTCAGCGACGGCCGGTAAACCTTAAGCTTGACCGTCACTTGGCCTGATATCCACAAGCTATGGATATCAACTGCGGCTCAGGCCCAACTGAATGACATTGGTCCGTTCGGTCCGAAAGCCGGCCTCGCAGTAGCTGAGATAGAACCGCCACAGGCGCCGGAACCGTTCGTCGAAACCGTCCTTGCGGATGTCGCTCCAGGCGCCTTCGAACTGCCGCGCCCATTCGGCCAGGGTGTCGGCATAGTTCTGGCCGAAGCGCTTGAGATCGCTCCACTCCAGGCCCGCGCGCTCGGTCTCTTCCTTAAGGCGCGCCTCGCTGGGCAGCATGCCGCCCGGGAAGATGTAGCGCTGGATGAAGTCGGTGCGTCCGCGATAGCTGGCGAACAGCTCGTCGCGGATGGTGATGATCTGTAGGCCTGCGCGGCCGCCGGGCTTCAACACCTCGCGGATCTTGCCGAAATATGATGGCCAGTATTCCTCGCCGACCGCCTCGAACATCTCGATCGAGGCCACGGCGTCGAATTGGCCCCGGACGTCGCGATAGTCGATCAACTGGATGTCGGCCTTCTCGGCCAGCCCCTGATCGAACAGGCGCTTTCGCGCGAAATCGTATTGGGCCCGGGAGATGGTGATGCCGGTGACCTTGGCCCCGACCTCCTTGGCCGCGAACTCTGCGAAGCCGCCCCAGCCGCAGCCGATCTCCAGCACGTGCTTGTCGGGTGAGAGGTCGATGGTCCGGGCCAGGGCCGCGTACTTGGCGGTTTGCGCCTCGGGTAAGGACTGGTTGGGCCGCTCATAAAGGGCCGAGGAATAGGTCATGCTGGGGTCCAGCCAGCGCGAATAGAACGCGTTGCCCAGGTCGTAGTGGGCGTGGATGTTCCGTCTCGAGCCGTCGCGGCTGTTGCGGTGAAACAGGTGATAGAGGGCGTTGACCATCCGCATCACCGGGTTGCCCTCGACCAGCGCCGACAGCCTGTCGAAGTTCAGCGAGAACGCCTCCAGCACGGTCGACAGGTCGGGTGTTTCCCATTCGCCCGCCATGAAGCCTTCGGCGAAGCCGATATCGCCGGACGAGAAGGCGCGGCGGATGAAGTTGTAGTCGTGGATCCGGATCGTGGCGTCCGGACCCGGCAGGCGGCCTCGGACGGTCAGCGGCGCGCCGGTGGGCAGGATGAAGGTGACCGAACCGGTCTCCCAGTTCGTCGCCGCCACCCGCAGGGCGGTGCGAAAGGCGGCCGGGGCGGCCTTCAGGTCGGGGTGGTTCCAGAGCGTCGTATCCAAGGCGGGGCCTCGCATCCGGTTGCGCGTTCATTAACGCCGTTAACGACCGGCTCGTAAACCCGCTACAGTCCGCGATAGGCCTCCATGGCTTTCTCGCGCGCCTGGGCGTGGTCGACGATTGGTCTAGAATAGAGACGTTTTGCGTCCGCCGGCAGATGCAGGGCCCGCTCCCATGGCTTGTGGATAACCTCGTCGGGAACGCCTTTCAGTTCGGGAACCCAGCGCCGGACATAGACGCCGCGCGGATCGAACTTCTCGCCTTGGGCGATGGGATTGAAGATCCGGAAGTAGGGCGAGGCGTCCGCGCCGCTGCCGGCCACCCACTGCCAGTTGCCGACGTTGTTGGCCAGGTCGGCGTCCACCAGGGTGTCCCAGAACCAGGCCTCGCCCTCGCGCCAGTCGATCAGCAGATGCTTGATCAGGAACGAGGCGACGATCATGCGTACGCGGTTGTGCATGAAGCCGGTGACCCACAGCTCGCGCATGCCGGCGTCGACGATCGGATAGCCGGTTTCGCCCTTGGTCCAGGCCTCGAAGAAGGCCGGGTTTGATTTCCATGGGAAGGCGTCGAATTCGGGCCGGAAGCTCCGGGTCGGCAGCTCCGGCCAATGGAACAGGATCGAGTGGTTGAACTCGCGCCAGCCGACTTCGGAGAGGAACTTCTCGATCTCGCCGTCGGGGGCGTCTCCATGCTCGGCGGCGTTGCGGGCGGCCAGCCAGACCTGGCGCGGGCCGATCTCGCCGAAGTGCAGGTGAGGCGACAGGCGCGAGGTCGCCTCGACGCCCGGCAGGTCGCGCTTCTCGCCGTAGCTATCGATCGGACCGGAAATGAATGCGTTGAGTCGCTCCAGCGCTCCGGCCTCGCCAGGCGCCCAGAGATCGAAGCCCTTCGACCAGTCGGGCTTGGTCGGATGCAGATTCCAGTCAGCGAGACTTTCGCTGTACGGGAAATGTTCGGGTGATTTCAGGTGTTTGGGCGCGGGTTCTACAGCGACCTCGGTCAGGTGCTCGCGCGCCGCTCGCCAGTAGGGCGTGAAGACCTTGTAGGGCTGCTTGGCGCCGTTCCGCACCGTCCAGGGTTCGTTCAAAAGGCCGGCGTTGAAGCACTGGCAATCGGCGTCGGCGTCCTTCAGGCGGGTTTTGATCGCGGTGTCGCGATCGATGCTGGCCTGGTCGTAGAGACGGTTCCACAGCACGCAGCTCGCGCCGCTGGCGGCGCGCACGTCGTCCAGCACCTCGGCCGCCGCGCCCTTGCGGAGCACCAGCCTATTACCAAGTTTATCAAGGCTTTCGGCTAGGCTCCTCAGAGACTTGTCGAGCCACCACAGGGAGGCCGCGCCCCGGGGGCGGAGACCTGGCGTCTCGTCGAGAATGTAGAGCGGGATCACCGGCCGGCCGCTGTCCGCGGCATGGCGCAGGGCCGGATTGTCGGCTAATCGCAGGTCGTTGCGGAACCAGACGATGACGGGGTCCTGATCCGTGTCTTTCCGCACTTGCCTCACCCCGCCCGAAAGGTCACCTCTTGGGCGCCTGAAATCCCTGTCCGCTGGAAGAGTTGCCTTGAGTCAGCCGAAAGCCGTAGCCCAGAAATCAGCCCGATGAGCCGTCGCATCGTTCTCGTCACCGGCGGCGCGGGCTTCATCGGTTCCAACATCGTCGCGCGTCTGTGCGAGGATTCTGCCTTGGACGTCGTGATCTGCGATCGCCTGCGCGACGCGGCCAGCGGCAAGTGGCGCAACATCGCCAAGCACCCGATCGCCGACTTCGTCGCGCCCGAGCAACTGTTCGACTGGCTGGCCAGGCGCGGCGTCGAGGTCGAACTGATCGTCCACATGGGCGCGGTCTCGTCGACCACCGAGACCGACGCCGACAAGATCGTGCAGTCCAATTTCGTGCTGTCGCGCAACCTGTGGGACTGGTGCGCGCAACACGGCAAGCGCCTGATCTACGCCTCGTCGGCGGCGACCTATGGCGACGGCTCGCTGGGCTTCGAGGGCAAGGACGATCTGGCCTCGCTGCAGGCGCTGAGGCCGTTGAACGCCTATGGCTGGTCCAAGGCCCTGTTCGATATCTACGCCGTGCGCGAGGCCCATCGGGGTCATGCCCCGACCCAATGGGCGGGCCTTAAGTTCTTCAACGTCTACGGCCCCAACGAGGAGCACAAGGACGGCATGAAGTCGGTCGTGGCCCAGATCTGGCCGCGCGTCGCCGCGGGCGAAGGGGTCAAGCTCTTCAAGTCGCACCACCCGGACTACGAAGACGGCGGCCAGCTGCGCGATTTCGTCTATGTGCGGGACGCCGTCGACGTGATCGCCTGGTTGTCCAGGAACCCGGCCGTCAACGGCGTCTTCAACCTGGGCTCGGGCCACGCGCGCTCGTTCAGGGATCTCGCCGTGGCCACCTTCGAGGCGGTGAACCGCGAGCCGGACATCACCTATATCGACATGCCCGAGGTGCTGCGCGGCAAGTACCAGTACTACACCCAGGCCGACATGAGCCGCCTGCGAGCGGCGGGCTACGACGCGCCGATGACTCCGTTGGAGGACGGCGTCGCCGACTATGTGGCGGGCTACCTGAATACCGACGACCCGTATCGCTGACGTCAGGGCACGGTTGCTGGCCGTGGCGACGAGCGTAGGCTGAGTCCCGAGATCGAGGCGCGAACCTCGACATCAGGGAGTTCGTCATGGCCGGCATCGCCGCCTGGGGCGCTTATGCGCCGCGTCTGCGTCTGAGCCGCAAGGCGGTGACCGAGGCCAATGCCTGGGTCGCCCCGAACCTGAAGGCCAAGGGCAAGGGCGAACGCTCGATGGCCAACTGGGACGAGGACGCCCTGACCATGGCGGTCGAGGCGGCCCGCGACGCCCTGGGGTCAAGCGACGACCGTTCCCACATCGACAGTCTCTACTTCGCCTCGACGACCGCGCCGTTCGCCGACCGGCTGAACGCGGGGATCGTCTCGGCGGCCCTGACCCTTGAGAAGTCGATCACCGCCAGCGACGTGACTGGTTCGCAGCGCTGCGGCCTGACGGCGCTGGGCCAGGCGCTGGCGAGCGGTGGAACCTCTCTGGTCACCGTCGGTGAACACCGCAAGACCCGCGCCGTCTCGGCCCAGGAACTGGACTTCGGCGACGGCGCGGCGGCCTTTGTGGTCACCGACGGCCCCGGCGCCGCCGAGCTGCTGGGACGGGGTTCGGTCACCGACGACTTCGTCGACCACTTCCGCGGCGACGACGGCGGATTCGACTATTACTGGGAAGAGCGTTGGATCCGAGACGAGGGTATCGTCAAGCTGGTCCCGCCGGCTGTTCGAACGGCGCTTGAGGTCGCTGGGATAAGCGCTTCTGAAGTCGATCATTTCTGCTTCCCGTCGACCTTTTCCGGTATGGCCGCGACCGTGGCCAAGGCCGTGGGAATCAGGCCCGAGGCCGTCCGCGACAACCTCGCCGCCGTGATGGGCGAGGCCGGCTGCGCGCACGGGCCGATCATGCTGGCCCACGCGCTGGAGGACGCCAAGGCGGGCGAGGTCATCCTTGTCGCCCAGTTCGGCCAAGGCGCCGAGGCGCTGGTGTTCCGCGCTACCGGCCAAGGCCAGCGCCCTGCGCGGGGCGTGGCCGGCTCGCTGGCTGATCGAGAAGTCGAGACCAACTACCTGAAATTCCTGACCTTCAATGGACTCATTGAATGGGAAAAGGGCATGCGGGCCGAGAAGGACAACAAGACGGCCCTGACCACCCTCTACCGCAACGAGGACATGATCCTTGGCCTGGTCGGCGGCCGCTGTCGCGAGACCGGCGTCGTGCAATTCCCGCGCACGCGTATCTCGGTCGCACCGAACAACCCCGCCGTCGACACCCAGGAGCCGTATCGCTTCGCCGAACGCCGCGCGAGTGTTCTCAGCTATTCGGCTGATTACCTTACCTTTTCCATGGCTCCGCCGAACCACTACGGCATGATCGTCTTCGAGGGCGGCGGACGGATCATGATGGACATCACCGATGTCGCACCTGGAGACGTCGAGACCGGCATGCCGGTGCGGATGGTGTTCCGCATCAAGGAGGTCGACGAGAAGCGCGGCTTCGTCCGCTACTTCTGGAAGGCCACGCCGGATCGCGCCGCGCTGGCCGGCCGGACCGCTCAAGCCGCCGAATAGGAGTCAGACATGCCACAGGGTATCCGCGACAAGGTCGCCATCCTCGGGATGGGCTGCAGCAAGTTCGGCGAGCGCTGGGACGCCGGGCCCGATGACCTGATGGTCGAGGCCTATCTGGAGGCCATGCGGGACGCGGGCGTCGATCAGACCCAACTGGACGCGGCCTGGTTCTCGACGCACATCGACGAGATCGGCTCGGGCAAGGGCGGCACGCCGCTGTCGATCGCCCTGCGCCTGCCCAATATCGCCGTCACCCGGGTCGAGAACTTCTGCGCCTCGGGCTCCGAGGCTTTCCGGGGCGCGGTCTATGCCGTGGCGGCGGGCGCGGCCGATATCGCGCTCGCCGTCGGCGTCGAGAAACTGAAGGACACCGGCTATGGCGGCCTGCCGGTCGCCAATCCGGGCACGCTTAGTCCGCAGGTGATGCCGAACGGCTCCGCCCCCGGCAACTTCGCCCAGCTGGCCAGCGCCTATCGCGCCAAGCACGGGGTTTCCAAGGACGACCTCAAGCGCGCCATCGCCCACGTCTCGGTCAAGAGCCACGCCAACGGCGCCAAGAACCCCAAGGCGCACCTGCGCAAGCCGATCACCGCCGAGCAGGCCCTCAACGCACCGATGATCGCAGAGCCCTTGGGTCTGTTCGACTGCTGCGGCGTCTCGGACGGCGCGGCGGCGGCGATCGTCACCACGCCCGAGATCGCGCGGGCCCTCGGCAAGCGCGATCTCGTCACCGTGAAGGCTCTGCAGCTGTCGGTCTCGAACGGCTACGAGAGCCAGTACAACGGCTGGGACGGCAGCCACTTCCACACCGCCCGCATCGCCGCGCGCAAGGCGTATAAGGAGGCCGGCATCGAGCGGCCGCGCGACCAGATCTCGATGATGGAGGTGCACGACTGCTTCTCGATCACCGAACTGGTGACGATGGAAGACCTGTTCATTTCGCCCGAAGGCCAAGGCTGGCGCGACGTGCTGGATGGCTTCTACGACGCCGATGGCGGGGTGCCGTGCCAGATCGATGGCGGCCTCAAGTGCTTCGGTCATCCGATCGGGGCCTCGGGCCTGCGGATGCTCTACGAGATGTATCTGCAATTGCAGGGCCGGGCAGGTGAGCGGCAGCTCTCCAATCCGGTCTTCGGCATGACTCATAACCTGGGCGGCGCGCCAGCCAGCAATGTCTGCTCCGTGGCGATCATCGGTCAGGAAGGCGCGTAAGGAAAAGGGGCTTAAAGCCGCCTTGGCCTTGGTGTAACCCAGAGCCATGGGCGGTCCGTTCAAAGGCTTCAAACGCTGGATCTTCGCGGGGCTGGCGCTGTTCCTGGCGCTGTTCCTGACGGCCGCCTTCGTGTTTCGCTACGACATTCTCAGTAACGCCCTGGACCCCAAGGTGCCGTTCCTGACTTACCGTCCGCCGCCGGCCCCTGACTACGGCAAGTCCTCTTCCTGGGCGCTGCTGCCGGGCGCGGCCCAGGCCAACCGGCCGGTCGACATATTCTTCGTCCATCCGACCACCTTCGACGGCGGCCGCGACTGGAACGGCGGCATCGACCAGCCCAAGGCGCAACGGTTCCTGTCGCGGGTGGTGATCCCGAACTATGCCGGACCGTTCGACCGCGTGGGCCGGGTGTTCGCGCCGCGCTACCGCCAAGCCAGCCTCTACACCTATCTGACCCTGCGCGACGACGCCCGCGACGCGCGGCGCTTCGCCTATGGCGACGTCAGACAGGCGTTCAAGACCTATCTGTCGCGCTATGGCGAGGCGCGGCCGTTCATCATCGTCGGGGTAGAGCAGGGCGGCTCTCTGGCCGCGCGGCTGCTGCGCGAGGAAGTCGCCGCCGACCCCGACCTCAAGCGCCGCCTGGTCGCCGCCTATCTGATCCAGACGGTTGCCCCCGCCGACGAATATGGGCCAAGGGCGCCGATCCCCGCCTGCGAACACAAGGGCGAGACCGGCTGTGTCGCGGCCTGGGCTTCGGCTCAGGAGGGGGATTTCCGCGCCGTCCAGGAACTGACCGGCCGCTCGCTGGTCTGGGACGGGACCGATCAGCTGGTCAATCTCGAGCACCGCACGCCGCTGTGCTTCAACCCGCTGCTGGGCGGGACCGGCCTGGAGCGCGCCCCGGCCAAGCTGAACCTCGGCGCGGCCAACGCCACCGGCCTGGACTGGGGCGCTCGGCCGGCCTTCCTGCAGAGGCAGGTCTCGGCGCGCTGCGAGAACGGCCTGCTGCGGACCAGCAAGCCCAAGTCCGGCGCGCTGCGCGACAGTGGTTCGTGGGCCGACCGGCGCAAGGTCGACGCGTTCAATCTATTCTACGCCGACCTCGAGGCCGACGCCCTGGCGCGGTCGGCGACCATGGTCGGCCGCCCGCTAGTCGCCGTTCCCGCGGTCCCGCAGGGCCGCTAGGCCGCCGTAGCTCGGCTGGTCGATGGCGATCTGGCCGATGGCCGTGGCGCGCAGATGCGCGAGCAGGACTGGATCGAGCGGATTGAGTGCGCCCTCGCGCAAGGCTTCACAGAGTCTGGCATTGAGCGTGGCGAAGTCGCCGGCCTCGCCCAGAAGGGCGCTAAGCCGGTGGACGGCCTCGGCCTCGAGTCTTGCGCCCTGTTCGGCTTCGCGCGCCAGGGTGGCGCGGGCGTTGTCGGCGACGCGGGCCAGGAAGGCGTGACGGGCGTCGCGGGGAACGGCGGGCTCGGCCTCGAAGGCGGCGATGGCTTCGGACAGCTCGGCGGCGGCGGGATGGCTGATCATGCGGCCTCCATCAGGGCGACGAGGTCGATCTCGGTCTCGCTGGTGCGCCGGCCGATCATGGCGCGCTCGATCGAACGATCCTGGCCGCTGGCGAAGCTGGAATACATCATCAGGCACATGACGCCCCATTTCAGCGAGCCCAGGGCTTGCCAGAACCGCACCCGATCGAGCGAGATCCCGCCGCCATAGCCAGCCAGCAGGTCGGCATAGTCGCCGAAGCCGCCGACGGGCTTTCGCCATTCTCCGAAGCGCCAGGAATTGACGCAGATCCAGCCGAGGTCTTCGGCCGGGTCGCCCAGATGGGACAGCTCCCAGTCGAGCACGCCGACCAGGCCGCCCGTCGGATGGATCATCAGATTGCCATTCCGGAAATCGCCGTGGACCAGCACCGGCCGCTCGGGCGGCGGCGGGACGATCGTCTCTAGCCAGCGGAAGGCGGCCTCCAGGATCGGTCGCCGGGCGTCCAGTTGGCGGTAGATTTCCTCGTAGCGCGCGATTTCGCCGCGCGCGTCGGAGGTGGCCAGGTCCGGCAGGCCCCCGGTCGGCGCGGCGTGAATGCGGGCCAGCACCTCACCGCAGCGGCGAGCAAGGCTTGGGCGCACACCGGCGAAGGCCTCGTCGCGGACGATCCGGCGCCCCAGGGTCTCGCCCTCCAGCCGACGCATGACATAGGCCTCTCCGAGGTCGTCGCCGGGCGCGCAGACATGGACCACGCTGGGGGCAGGCGCGCCGGCCTGATCGGCGGCGCGGATCAAGGCGGCTTCGGACGCCAGGGGCAGGGCGGTTTCGCGCATCGCCGCGCCGTCCGGGCGATGACGCAAGATCAGCGGCGTTCCGTCATCGAGATCGAAGGCCCAGGTCTCCAGGCTGGCGCCGCCCGACAGGCGGCGGGCGTTCACGGCTCCGGTCGCGGTCGGCGACAGACGCGGGGCGAGGCGATCGAGAGCGGCGGCGACGTCCATGGAACGAGCTTCCAGGTTTCACCTTACGTCAGGCAAGAGCCTCGCGACTTTACGGCGAGCCCGGCGCGCCTTAGGCAACGAGGCTCAACCCTCTGCTCAGGATCCTCCATGCCCTCCGGTCTCGCCGCGCTGCTCGATGACGTCGCGGCCATCACCAAGCTCGCCGCCGCCTCGCTGGACGATGTCGGGACGGCCGCCGGGAAGGCGGGGACCAAGGCCGTGGGCGTGGTGGTCGACGACGCGGCGGTGACGCCGGGCTACGCCATGGGCTTCACGCCCGACCGCGAGCTGCCGATCGTCTGGAAGATCGCCGTCGGCTCGCTACGCAACAAGCTGATCTTCCTGCTGCCGGGCGCCCTTTTGCTATCGGCCTTCGCGCCCTGGGCGGTGACGCCGATCCTGATGGTCGGCGGATCCTATCTGGCCTTCGAGGCCACCGAGAAGATCCTGGAGGCGTTCACGCCCGAAGCCGAGGGCGAGGCGATCGAGGACCTGGCGCTCAGCGCCCCCGAACTGGAGAAGCAGAAGGTCGACGGCGCGATCCGCACCGACCTGATCCTGTCCGGCGAGATCATGGCCATCGCCCTGGCCGAGGTCGCGCATCTGGGGCTGGCGATGCAGGCGGCGGCGCTGGCCATCGTCGGCGTGCTGCTGACGATCGTCGTGTATGGCGCGGTGGCGCTGATCGTGAAGATGGACGACATGGGCCTGCACCTGTCGCGCCGCGAGACCAAGGGCGTGAGGAGCTTTGGCCGTGGCCTGGTCAAGGCCATGCCGGTGACCATGGAGGCGCTGACCGTGATCGGCACCGCGGCCATGCTGTGGGTCGGCGGCGGCATCATCGTCCACGGCCTGGAGAAGTTCCACCTGACCCCGATCCCGCACTGGGTCGAGGGCTTCTCGCATTGGGCGCACGGTGTCCCGGGCATCGGCGCGGTGACGGGCTGGCTGGCCTTCGCCCTCGGCTCGGCCGTGGTGGGCCTGGCGATCGGCGGCGTCCTCGCCGGCGTCATGCACCTCTGGCATCACCGCAAGGGCGCGGCGGCGCACTAGCCGCCTAGCCCGCCTCGTTCAGCGGCGAGGCCGGCTTCCAGTCGAACAGTTCCTGCATCGTCCGCAGCGCCTGGCCGCGCGGCGAGACAAGGTCCGGGTCGCGGGCCAGGATCAGCCGGGCGTCGTCGGCGGCGACGGCGATCAGGTCGCGATGCGCGACGGGATCGGCCAGGCGATAGGCCGGGAAGCCGCTCTGTTTGAGCCCCAGCGGGTCGCCGCCGCCGCGCAGTTCCAGATCCTTCTCGGCGATCTCGAAACCGTCGTCGCTGCGACGCAGGATGTCGAGGCGTTGCTGGGCCACTTCCGATAACGGCGGGTCGTAGAGCAGCACGCACGAACTCTCGCGCGTGCCCCGCCCGACGCGGCCGCGCAGTTGGTGCAATTGGGCCAGACCGAAGCGGTCGGCGTGCTCAATGACCATGATGCTGGCGTTGGGGACGTTGACCCCGACCTCGACCACCGTGGTGGCCACCAGCACGCTGACCTCGCCGTCGACGAAGCGCTGCATGACCGCGTCCTTCTCGGCGGCAGGCATCTGGCCGTGGACGAGGCCCACGCCAGGCAGGTGGCGGGCGAGGTCGGCGGCGCGGTCCTCGGCGGCGCGAAGCTCGATCTTGTCCGACTCCGACACCAGCGGGCAGATCCAGAACGCCTGGGCGCCGCCGGCGATGGCGCCGCGCAGGCGCTCGACGATCTCGGGCACGCGCGGGGTCGGCGCGGCGCGGGTGGCGACCGGCGTGCGGCCCGGTGGCTTCTCGTCGATGCGCGAGACGTCGAGGTCGCCGAACACCGTGAGTTCCAGCGTGCGCGGGATTGGCGTGGCCGACATGGCCAGCAGATGGACGCCCCAATCTTCACCAGAGGGGCCCTTGTCCTGCAGGCGACGGCGCTCGTTGACGCCGAAGCGATGCTGCTCGTCGATGATCGTCAGGGCCAGGCGGTCGAAGACGACGTCGTCCTGGAACAGGGCGTGGGTGCCGACGGCGACGTGGTGGGTTCCGTCCGCCAGGCTCAGAAGCTTGGCCGAACGGCTCGCGCCCTTGTCGCGGCCGGTCAGCAGGATCACCGACAGACCCAGCGCCCGCAGGGGCGCGGCGATGGTCTCGAAGTGCTGGCGGGCCAGGATCTCGGTCGGGGCCATCAGGGCCGATTGGAAGCCGGCGCCGGCCGCGTCGGCCATGGCCAGCATCGCCACCACGGTCTTGCCCGAGCCGACGTCGCCCTGCAGCAGACGGCTCATGCGCTCGCCGGAAGCGAGGTCGCCACGAATCTCCGAAAGAGATCGTATCTGGGCGCCGGTCAGCTTGAAGGGTAGGGCCTTCTCGGCCGCTTCCGACAGCGAGCCGGACGGGATGCGCGGACCGGGGCTCGCGCGGCGCGAGGCCTTGCGCTGGGCCAGAGCCAGCTGGTGCGCCAGCAGTTCGTCATAGGCCAGGCGCCGGCGGGGCCTCGCCAGCGGCGACAGGTCCGCCTCGCTGGCGGGCGCGTGCAGGGCCGCCAGGGCCTCGCGCCAGCCGGGCAGCTTTTCGCGCTCGCGCCAGGCCGCGTCCTGCCATTCGGGGAGGTCTGGCGCGCGACTCAAGGCTTCCAGGGCGAACTTGCGGAAGGTGCGCGAGGGCAGGCCGTGGGTCGCCGGATAGACAGTCTCGATTTCGGGAATGTCGCCGGCGCGCTCGGCGTCGACGATGTAGTCCGGGTGGGCGATCTGCAGTTCGGAGGCGTAGCCGTCCGGTCGTTCGACCTTGCCGCTGACAGCGCGGTGCGCGCCCTTGGGGTGCTGGCGCTCCAGGTGTGGGCCGTGACCCTTGAACCAGATCAGGGTCAGGAAGCCCGTGCCGTCCCAGGCGCGAATCTTCCAGGGCTGGCCCAGGCGGCCTGGCGGCTGATGCTGATCGATGGTGACGATGAAGGTCTGGACCTGGCCGTCGACGGCCTGGTCGACCTTGGTCACCGAGCGGCGGATCAGGCCCGTCGGCGCGGTGAACAGCACGTCGCGCACGATCGGGCCGGCCAGTTTCTCGACCAGCGGCGCGACGCGCGGGCCCACGCCCTTGAGCGTGGACACCGAGCTGAACAGGGGAAAGAGAATCTCCGGGCGCATTTGGCCGAACCATAGCCGGTCCCGCGCCCGGAGGCAGACCCTAGTCGGCCTGATTCATCACGGGCTGAAGCGCGATCACGAGATCAGAATATTCATCCGCCCGCGAGGCGCCCGAGACGTTCAGGCGCGTGTAGAGCCAGGTCGCGCCATGGCGTGCATAGGCTTCCGACCAGCGGGCCTTGGCGTCGATCAGGTTGTTGGCCTCACCGGCGAAAACCACAGCGCCCTTGGCGTCGACATAGACGTAGTTACCGGCGATCGTGGTCGCAGGCTCGCCGTTCTCGGCCAGCTTGTAGCGATAGACGGCGCCCGAGGCGCCCTTGAGTTCGATATAAGGCTTCACGCTGTCCTCGCCATAAAAGCCACCCGGCGTAGGGCTTTGGTTTTGATCGTTAATCGCGCGCCTGAGCAGCGAGGCCGCCTACGCATTCGCCTGACGCGCTAGCAGGACGTGAAGCGTCCCGTGGGCCAAATTATGGCTGGAGGACACCCGACCTGGCCAGGAACTTGCGGGTCCGCTCTTCGCGCGGGGAGGAAAGCAACTGACGGGAGGGTCCTTGCTCCACGATGACGCCGCCGTCCATGAAAATCGTCCGATCAGCGACATCTCGGGCGAAGTCCATCTGGTGGGTGACGATGACCATGGTCCGTTTTTCGACGGCCAGATCGCGGATCACGGCCAGCACCTCGCCGACCAGTTCGGGGTCGAGGGCCGAGGTCGGCTCGTCGAACAGGATGACCTCGGGATCCATGGCTAGAGCGCGGGCGATGGCGCAGCGCTGCTGCTGGCCACCGGACAGGGCGGCGGGATAGGCGTCGGCGCGACCGCCCAGGCCGACCTTCTCCAGCAGGGCCAGTCCGCGCGCGCGGGCCTTGGTTGGATCTTCCTTGCGGACGACCACCGGTCCCTCGATGACGTTTTCAAGCGCCGTCTTGTGCGGAAACAGATTGAAGCTCTGGAAGACGAAGCCGACCCGGCCGTTCAGGGCCTTGGCCAGGGGAACCTTGCCGCCGGCCGTGACGCCCGCGATGGTCAGCTCGCCTCCGTTCAGGAGTTCCAGACCCGCGAGACAGCGCAGCAGCGTGCTCTTGCCCGAACCGCTGGGACCGATGATGGCGACGATCTCGCCGGGGACCACGGTCAGGTCTACGCCCGCCAGGACGGGGGTGTCGCCGAAGCTCTTCTTCAGGCCCTTGGCGTCGATCGCGCTCATCGGCGGCCCTCCGCGGCGCGGCGTTCCAACTGGCCCTGCACGGCCGCGAGCACGGTGGAGAGGATCCAGTAGATGGCCGCCGCGGCCAGGTACATGGTGAAGATCTCGTAGGTCCGGGCCGTGATCAGCTGAGCCTGGCGGAACAGCTCCGGCACCTGAATGGTGGCGGCCAGGGAGGTGTCCTTGACCAGGCCGATGAAACTGTTCGACAGCGGGGCGACGGCGGTGCGGGCGGCCTGGGGCAGGATCACCCGGCGCAGGGTCTGACCGCGGCTCATGCCCAGCACGCCGGCGGCTTCCCACTGACCCTTGTCGACGGCGTCGATGGCGCTGCGCAGGATCTCGCAGGAATAGGCCGCGACGTTCAGCGAGAAGCCGATGCCGGCGGCCGCCAGGGCGGGCATCTCGATCCCGAACTGCGGCAGGCCGTAGTAGATCAGAAACAGCTGCACCAGCAGCGGCGTGCCCCGGAAGGCCGAGACATACACCGCCGCCGGCCAGCGCAGCAGCGGCGAGCGCGACAGGCGCATCAGGGCCAGGCCAAAGCCCAGCACGACCCCGATCCCCATGCCGATGACGCTGAGCAGGACGGTGTAGCCGGCGCCCTTCAGCAGCAGGGGCGCGGACTGGCGCAGCAGATCCAGAGCCGTGTCCATGGCCCTAGTGCGTCACGTCCATGCCGAACCACTGCTGCGAGATCGCCGTCAGCTTGCCGCTGGCGCGCAGCGCCTCGATGGCCTGGTCGACAATAACCTTCAGAGCCGGATCCTTCTTCATCGCCACGCCCGAGCCCTGGGCCGCGAACGGCGGGCCCGAGGCGACGAATTCCGGCGAGCTCTTGACGAAGTCGGCGGCGACCAGGCGGTCGTTCAACACCGCGTCGATACGGCCGGCGCGCAGATCCTGGTACTTGGTGGGATCGTCGTCATAGGTGCGGATGTCGGCCTTGGGCACGTTGGTCCGCGCCCACTGCTCGTAGTTGGTTCCAAGGCCGACGCCGACCTTCTTGCCGGCCAGGTCCTCGGGCTTGTCCAGGCCCGGCTTGTCTCTGAGCTTGATGATCTGGATGCCCGAGACGGTGTAGGGTTCGGAGAAATCGTACTTGGCCTGGCGCTCGGGCGTGATGGTGATCTGGTTGATCACCACGTCGACGCGGCCCGATTCGAGCGCGCCCAAGAGGCCCGCGAACGGGGCGGGCCGGAAGTCGGGCTTCAGGCCCATCTGCGTGGCCAGGGCCTTGGCGAAGTCGACCTCGAAGCCGGCCAGCTGGCCGCTCTTGTCCTGGAAGTTGAACGGCGGATAGGTGCCTTCCAGGCCGATGCGCAGGGTCCCCGAGGCCTTGATCCTGTCCCAGGCGCTGGCGCCGGCGTCCGGCTTTTTGCCACAGGCGGCGAGCAGAGCGAGGCCGAGACCGGAGAGGACGGCGCGGCGGGCAGGGAATCGCATCGGACGAACCTTTGGGCGAAACAATCTGTCGCAGTTCTATACGGGCGAGCGCGCTTCGCCAGCCCGAACATGGCGAAGCTCTTTCCACCTGACCGCGAATTAAGCTGACGCCTACGCGGACTCGGGGCTTGCTGCTTTGTTCATCCCGGGGAGGGGAGATCATGGCTCAATTCGACCCGGCGGCCGCCACGGCCGCCTATCTGGCGCAGCTGCCGCCGGAAGCGCACGAAAAGGCGCAGCACTATACCCAGGGCGGTCACTGGCTAGTGTTGTGGGGCTTCGTCGTCTCGGTCCTGGCGGCCTGGATCATTATCCGCACCGGCGTGCTGACCAAGGTCGAGCAGGGCGTCGAGCGCAAGAAGGGACGGCCGTTCCTGGCCAGCTTCGTGGTCGCCGCCGCCTTCGTCGCTTTCAGCTGGCTGCTGGAGCTGCCCTGGTCGGTCTATTCCAACTGGTGGCGGCAGAAGCAGTACGGCCTGACCAGCCAGGCCTTCGGCGGCTGGCTGACCGAGAACCTGATGGGCACGGCGATCTCGATCGTGTTCACCGCGATCTTCCTGGCGCTGCTCTACGTGCTGATTCGCCGCGCGCGCCGTCTGTGGTGGCTGTGGGCCGGCGGCCTGACGGCGGGGTTCATCGTCTTCGGCATGCTGTTGGCCCCGATCTATATCGAGCCGCTGTTCAACAAATATAGTCCCGCGCCAGCCGGTCCCGTGCGTGACGAGGTCGTGGCCATGGCCAAGTCGGTCGGCATCCCGAGCGACAAGATCTTCGTCTACAACGGCTCCAAGCAGTCCAACGCCTATACCGCCAACGTCTCGGGCCTCGGCGGCTCGGCCCGGGTGGCGATGAGCGACGTGATGTTCAAGAAGGGCGCGGACATCGCCGAGGTCCGCGGCGTCGTCGGCCACGAGATGGGGCACTACGCCCACCAGCACAGCCTGTGGATCACCGGCATCTTCGCCGTGCTGGCGGTCATCGCCTTCTTCATCGTCGACCGGACGTTCCCATGGTTCGCGCGGGCGCTGAACGCCAAGGGCGTGACGGGCGTCGCCGATCCCGCCGGCCTGCCGGTGCTGGCGGTGATCATGGCCGTGCTGGGCCTGATCGGCGGCCCGATCACCAACACCCTGGTGCGCGAGGTCGAGAGCGACGCCGACCGCTACAGCCTGGTGAACTTCAACGAGCCTGACGGCCTGGCCAAGGCCCTGGTCAAGACCATCGAATACCGCGCCGCCACGCCATCCAGGCTGGAAGAGGTGCTGTTCTACGACCACCCGGCGGTCAGCGTCCGCGTCCGCCGCGCCATGGACTGGAAGGCGACGCATCCGAAGCCCTAAGGCATGAAAAAGCCCCGCGCCACCGGGCGCGGGGCTCCATTCCGTTCGGGCTGTGTGGGCTCAGCGTTTGCGCACGAACACCGTGCCGGCCGAATAGCCGGCGCCGAAGCTGCAGATCAGGCCCGTCTCGCCCGCCGCGAAGTCGTCATTGGCCTGGTGGAAGGCGATGATCGAGCCGGCCGAGCTGGTGTTGGCGTATTCGTCCAGGATGATGACGTTCTCGCCTGGGGCCGGATCGCGGCCCAGCACTTTTCGACCGATCATCTCGTTCATGTTGATATTGGCTTGATGGAGCCAGAGGCGCTTTAGCCCCGCGGTGTCGATGCCGAGGTCGGTCGCGTGCTCGAGGATCATCTGGCTGACCATCGGCACCACCTCGCGGAACACCTTGCGGCCTTCCTGCACGAACAGCTTGTCGCGCGCGCCTTCGCCTTCAGGGGCGGCGCGGTTGAGGAAGCCGAAGTTGTTGCGGATGTTGTTGGAGAACTGGGTCTTCAGTCGCGCGCCCAGGATATCCCAGCCGTCGCTGGCCAGGCCGGCGTCCTCGATGATCACGGCCGTGGCCACGTCGCCGAAGATGAAGTGGCTGTCGCGGTCCTTGAAGTTCAGGTGGCCCGAGCAGATTTCCGGATTGACCATCAGCACGGCCTTCGCGCTGCCGGTCGTGACGAAGTCGGCGGCGGTCTTGATGCCGAAGGTGGCTGACGAGCACGCCACGTTCATGTCAAAGGCGAAGCCCTCGATACCCAGGGCCTGCTGGATCTCGATGGCCATGGCCGGGTAGGGGCGCTGCATGTTCGAGGCGGCGCAGATCACCGCGCCGATCTCGCTGACCGGCTTGCCCCAGCGCTCGATCGCCTGCTTGGCCGCCTCGACCGCCATCTCGGCCAGGATCGACAGCGCCTCATTCGGACGCTCGGGAATGACCGGGCGCATGATCTCGGGGTCGATGATGCCCGACTTGTTCATCACGAAGCGCGACTTGATGCCCGAGGCCTTCTCGATGAATTCGGGCGAGGAGGGGGCCAGGGCGACCACCTCGCCGGCCGCGATGGCCTCGGCGTTGGCGGCGTTGAAGCGCTCGACGAAGGTGTTGAAGGCCTCGACCAGCTCGGCGTTCGAAATGGAAAAGGGCGGGGTGTACAGCCCCGTGGCGGCGATGACGGCTTGCGGCAAGACGACGGTCCCGATGATGCGCGCGGGCCTCGTCCTTGGTGGGGGCGGGTCCGCGTTCTGACGCTTGTTTGACTCGTAGATAGCACGGATGGCGCGGGCGTCATCAACTGCGGCTTTTAGGTCACGACACGGAATGGCCTCGAACGCGACCGTGAACCGCCGCATGCCCGCCGCGTTGTCCGATTAGCAAGAGCTGGCTGAGGGTGCTGAAGACTACGAGTAGAATTGGAGTACAAGAATGAAGACTCTCATCACCGCTACCCTGATCGCCGGTTCGGTTCTCGCGATCCCTATGTTTGCCCGAGCTCAGAATTCGACCGAAGTATATGGTTCGTTGAACTATGGCCAAACTCGGACGCGCGGCGCTGACACCGGCGCTATTCAAGGGCGTTTGGGCGCCAAGCTTACGCCCAATTTCGGTGTCGAGGCCGAGGCGGCCGGCGGCGTCGACGGCGATACGGTCTATACGCCGGGCGGTCCGGCCAGCGTGAAGATGGAGCACCAGGTCGCGGGCTACGCCGTCGGCTACCTGCCGGTGACCCCGAACCTCGACCTGCTGGCCCGCGCCGGCTATGGCGCGACCAAATTCAAGACCAACAATCCGGCCGCCGCGAACTTCGACGGCAGCCACGACAGCTGGAACTATGGCGTCGGCGCCGAATACAAGTTCGACGACAAGAACGGTCTACGCGCCGACTGGACCAAGTCTGAATATACCAAGAGCGATCTGAGCTCGAACACGATGTCGGTGGGCTACGTCCGCCGCTTCTAAGGCCGAGCGGCCCTCGTGGCTTTAAGGACGGCGCGCCTCTCGCGGGGCGCGCCGTTCGCGTTTCAGCGACCTCGTGACGACTTGACGACGGCCCGATGCTCGGCAATCTGAACGGCAATAAGTTACGGGGGGATGCGTCGGTCTTGGACAAGGCGCTGTTGATTCAGTTGGGTGGCTCGATAGCCGCCGTGGCTCTGCTTGTGGCGTTCGCGGCATGGATGGGGGTGGCGAGAGCGACCCCGCCGCTTGACGCCGAGGCCGCCCGCGCCCTGGTGGCGCTCGAATTTCCCGATCACAAGCCAGACGCTGTCTGGATCGCCGCCGACGGCGCGGGGGTCATTGCGCGCGAGGGCGATCTGGCGCTGGTGCTCTACCGGCGAGGCGACAGCTATGTCGCGCGCGACCTGCCGTGGAGCGCGATCGCCGGCCTGAAGCCGACGAACGGTCGCCTGGCCCTGCGCCTGGGCGACGCCCATCCCGTGTTCGCCGTCAATGACGACGCCTGGCCGCCGAAGGAGCTCGCCTGATGCTGAAAGCCCCTTTCGATCCCGTCCAACTGGCCATCCCGTTCTTCGTGCTGGCCATCATCCTGGAGATCCTGGTCGGCCGCCTCGGCAAGGCCAAGGCCAACTACGAGGCGCGCGACACGGCCGTGTCGCTGACCATGGGCCTCGGCAGCACCGTGGCCGGCCTGCTGTTTGGCGGGGTGGTGTTCGCCACGACGGTCTGGGTCTGGCATCACCGGATCTTCACGATCCCGATGACCGCCGTCTGGGCGTGGGTCGCCGTCTTCCTGCTCGAAGATCTGACCTACTACTGGTTCCATCGTCTGGCGCACGAGCGGCGCGTCTGGTGGGCCAGCCACGTCAACCACCACACCTCGACCCATTACAACCTGTCGACCGCCCTGCGGCAGACCTGGACCGGCGGCGTCGCGGGCACCTGGCTGCTGTGGCTGCCGCTGTCGTTCCTGGGCTTTCCTCCGGCCATGGTGGCCATCCAGAAGGGCGTCAGCCTCGTCTACCAGTTCTGGATCCATACCGAGGCGATCAAGCGCATGCCGCGGTGGTTCGAGGCGGTGTTCAACACGCCCTCGCACCACCGCGTGCACCACGCCCGCAACGCCCGCTACCTGGACGCCAACTACGCCGGTATCCTGATCATCTGGGACCGCCTGTTCGGCACCTTCGTCCCCGAGATCGACGAGGAGCCCTGCCGTTATGGCACGGTGAAAAACCTCGGCAACTTCAACCTGTTGCACAACGTCTTCCACGAGTGGATCGGCATCGGCAAGGACGTGGCGGGTTCGAAATCGCCGCGCGAGGCGCTGGGCTATGTGTTCGGCCCGCCCGGCTGGAGCCCCGACGGTTCGCGCGACACCTCACACACGCTGAAGGCCAAGTGGCGGGCGCGAGTTGAGGCTGGGGACGAGTCTAGCGGACGGTGATGTCGACCGCGATCTGACGCACCGCGCCGTCCGGCGAGGATCCTTGCAACACCATCCTGTCGTGGCCGGTATATCCTTCGGCGGCGGTGTAGAAGGCCTGATTGCCCGGAACCTTGCGGTTGTTGCAGGCCGAGCGTGGATTGGCCGGGGGGAAGGCGGCGAAGTAGGGCTCTTCCTTGACCACGGCTGCGCCGTGCTCCGGCGGTTGCAGGACGGTCAGGGTCGCGCCGGGCTGGTGGGCCGAGCAGTCCGGATCGATGGCGGTGTTGGCCCACACCCGGATCGGCGTGCTGCCGACGGTCGCCTTCTCGACGCGCAGTTTCTCATAGCCTGACGTCTTGTGAGAGGGCGCCACGGTCACCTCGAAACGCCGGGTCTGGGCGAGGGCGCCGGTCGCGATCGCGACGCCGGCGCAGGTCAGCATCAATAGTCCAAACCGCATGTCGCTCATCCCGCGATGATGAAGTCAGGCCGACGCTGAACCCGGTTTGTTACGGCAAGATTGCAGCCCTGGGTTGGCTACCAGTCGAACTTGTCGAACTCCCCGAAGCGGGCTTCAATCCCGAAGCAGCGGCAGCGACAGGCCCGTCGCCTGGCGGGTGGCCAGCATCTCGCGGCGGAAGCGGAATAGCTCGGCCGGGCGACCGCCGGTCTCGGCGTCCAGGCGGCCCAGGCCCTCGACCAGTTCCTCGCGCTCGACCACGCGGCGGAAGTTCTGCTTGTGCAGCGGCACGCCGGCGATGGCCTCGACCGTGCGCTGCAGGGTCGAGAGGGTGAACTCCTCGGGCGTCAGTTCGAACACCACCGGGCGATATTTGATCTTGCCGCGCAGGCGCGAGAGGCCCGTGGCCAGGATCCGCCGGTGGTCGGAGATCATCGGCTCGCCCAGGGCCGCTGACAGAGCCTGGGGCTCGGCCGGGTCGTGGCCGTCGGCGCGGGCGACGTCGCGGGCGGCTTCCGGCGCCAGACCGGCTTCGTAGAGCAGCTCGTAGCGCTCCAGCACCCGTTCCTCGTTCCAGGGCGCGCCGTCCAGGGCGAAGGCCAGGCGAGCGCGGGACCACCGTCCGGCGTCATCCGCGGCCCAGCGTCTAAGGGCTGGGGCGATGGCCTCGTCGAGCAGGGCGGGACGGCCGTTGCGCCAGTCTTCCCAGGGGAAGAAGCGCGTCCAGGGGGCCCAGGCGGTGTCGGGGGCGTCGGTGTCGACGGCCTTGGGCGTCAGGCCCAGATAGCCGACCGAGACCACGCGCGCCGCGCCGGCCCCGACCTCGGCGCGCGGGGCGTCGCGGCCCTTGTCGCCGAAGGTGTAAAGTTGCTCGACATAGCCCAGCTGGAACCGGGTCTGGGCGGTCACGAAGGCCCGCAGGCCCAACTCGAAGGTGCGGTGCGCCTCGGGATCGAACGGGCCGAACGGCAGGCCCGCGAGCGGCGAAGCGATATCGGTGATCGCATCGTGCGGTCGCACGGTCAGGACCACGGCCTCGCCGTCGCGGATCGCGACGACCACCGCCGAAAGGCCGATGACGACCGAGGTGCTCATTCCGTTTCGAACGCCGCGCCTGGGGCGCTCTCGAAGCCCGCCGCCCGCGACAGCACGTGAAAGCGCTGGACGTAGCGGGCCTGGGCCTCGAACGGCGGTTGCGGCGTGATCTTCAGATCATAGCCGGACGGCGGCGCGCCGAAGATCGCCATGGACTCCGCATGCTCGAAGCCCGCCAACTGGGTGGCCTCGAAGAAGGCGCAGGCTCGGTCGGCCTGCTTGATCAGTTTCTTGATCGGGGCGGGGGTCTTCACCGGCAAGCCGAAGCGGATGTGGATCGCGTCCTCCAATCGGGCCTCGAAATCCTTGTAGCTGACGCCCAGCGCCGCCTTGAACGGACTGATCATGTCGCCGATCACATATTCGCTGGCGTCGTGCAGCAGGGCGGCCAGGCGCCAGCGCGGCTCCAGGTCAGGCTTGATGTGCGCGGCGATTTCCTCGACCACCAGGCTGTGCTGGGCCACCGAGAAGCCGTGGTCGCCGACCGTCTGGCCGTTCCATCGGGCGACGCGGGCAAGGCCGTGGGCGATGTCCTCGATCTCGATGTCCATCGGCGACGGATCGAGCAGGTCGAGCCGACGTCCGGAAAGCATTCTTTGCCAGGCACGGGGCGGTCCGCCCCTATGCAGCCCTTTGGCCACGAGATCGTTCCTCACGGTGAAGGTGGTTGACTGACCCATCGGTTGCGAAAGATCAATGTGGCCGTCGTCGTCATCTGTGGAAATGCCCTTGAAGGGAGTTCGATCATGAGTTGGGCGAGAATCATGGTCCCGCTGGCCGGGACCCCGAACGACAAGGGCGTATTGACTTCCGCCGCGGCCCTGGCGGGCGCGTTCCAGGCCGAACTGGCCTGCGTCCATGCGCCGGCCGACATGGCCGACCTGATGCCCTGGATGGGTGAAGGGTTCATGGGCGGGGTGCAGGTCACGGCTCTCGAGAGCCTGAAGGAGGCCGCCCAGGAAGGCGCGCGCGCCTGCGGCAAGCTTGCGGCCGAGACCGGCTATCCGCGCACGCGGGTGATCAGTCTGGAGTCGCCGGTCTGGGCCGGTCTGGCGATGGAAGGCCGCCTGTCGGACGTCATCGTGTTCGATGACGCCTCGGCGCGCGGCAAGGGCCCGCTGGCGGAAGCGTTCCAGCAACTGGTCGCCGACGAGCAGCGCCCGACCCTGGTCGCCCGCCCGGGCTTCAAGGTCGACGGCGTGGCCCTGGTCGCCTGGGACGGCGGCAAGGAGGCCAGCCGCGCCGTGCGCACGGCCCTGCCGCTGTTGCAGAAGGCTGGTTCGGTGATCGTCGCCGGCGCGCCGAGCGCCTCGTCGCGGGCCTTCGAACTGGACCGTCTGGTCGAGTTCCTGGGCGCCCGCGGCGTCAAGGCGACCGTCAAGGTCCTGGAGGGCGCCAACGACGCGGCCGGCCTGCTGCTGGGCGCGGCCAAGGACGTTGGAGCGAACCTCCTGGTCGCCGGCGCGTTCGGACATCCCAGGCTGCAGGAGTTCATATTCGGGGGCACCACCCGTACGCTGCTCAACAGCGACGGGCCGTCCTTGTTTCTGTCTCACTAAACAGCTGAAACTCAAGAAGAAAGGAGACCTCGAATGTCTCTATCCCGCATCGTACTGCGCCTTGCCCGCAATCCGGGCACGGAATTCGCCGGCGGCGACGACCACCGCGGCTACGCCCTGACCGCGCCGCTGACCGAGGATGGTCACATCGACGAAGGGGCCTACGCCAAGGTCAAGGGATCCTGCAGCGTGCGCCGCTTCGCACCTGACGAGGACGCGGTGGACGGCCGCCTGAACAGGCGCGGGGCCCGCTGGTTCTTCGACTATGACGACCAGGAGAGCTCCGACGACGAGCCGCTGCACCGCTTGGGCGAACACCGCTTCGCTCTGGGCGAGTATGTCACGGTCACCGACGAGGACGGTCGTCCGCTGACCTACAAGGTGATGGAGGTCGCGCCCGTCGCGCAGTAGGAGGCCTCAGCCCCCCACATTGTGGCGGACCAGGGCCTTCATGTCCTTGAACAGGTCGTGGTCGTCGGTGTCGCGGGTCTTGGCCTTGACGACAGCGACGGCCAGCGGGCCGCCCTTGGGGCCGCGCGCCTCGTAGCCAGCCAGGCGATAGCCCTTGGGCGCCTTGTCGTTGGCCAGGATCAGGGTCGAGCGCACGGAGTCGTTGCCGCCCTTCTTGGCGCGGATTTCCGCCCCGTGGTCATTGGCCTTGATGGTGACGTCGCCCTCGTGCTCGTCCTCGGCCTGGATGTTGACCGAGCCGTGGCCGTCGTCGCCCCTGAAATTGACGTTCTTGTTGACCTTCACCTCGGCGGCGCCGCCGTCGCTGTTGATGGTCAGGTGGCCGATGCGGATATCGGCGCCGCTGTCGCTGGCGTCGATCTTCACGCCTGGCAGGTTGATGCTGGTGTGGTTCTTTCCCATGCCCTTGTGTTCGGGCCGCCTCGGCGGGGCTGGGGGCAGGGGCATGATCCCCTTCAGTTCGGTCTCGATCGGCGCAAGGGCGGCCTCCGCGTCTCCGCCGTTCAGCTTGATCAGGCGCAGGTCGACAGTGGCCTCGTCCGAGACATAGGCGCAGGACTGGCCGTCGTCGGCCTTGGAGACCAGCTTCAATTCACCTTGCTTGTCGGGGCAGTCGAGGCGGTCGATGACCCGGATCGGCTCGCGTCGGCCCAGCTTGCGCTCGGCGTGCTCGGTCTTGCTGGTCTCGGCGCGCTGGCAGGCGGTGAGGGTGGTCGCGCCGACGCCGATCATCAGCGCCGTGGCCAGCCATTTCGCCCGCGATTTGGAATAGCGCATGGATTGTCGATCTTCCCTGATTTGGCGGGAAGTTGGGCGCGCGCCGGGCGCGCGTCCAGTGAAATCCAAGTAACGACCAATTGGTCGCAGACCTATTGGCCCGGACGAGCCCCAGAACCCTCGCGGCGGGCCAGGAAGGCCAGGCGTTCGAACAGGTGCACGTCCTGTTCGTTCTTGAGCAGGGCGCCGTGCAGGGGCGGGATCAGCTTGGTCGGGTCCTTCTCGCGCAGGACCTGATCATCGATGTCCTCGACCAGCAGCAGCTTCAGCCAGTCCAGAAGCTCGGAGGTCGACGGCTTCTTCTTCAGGCCCGGCACCTTACGCATGTCGTAGAAGATGCGCAGCGCCTCGGACACGAGCTTCTGCTTGATGCCCGGGAAGTGGACATCGACGATGGCCTGCATCGTCGCTTCCTCGGGGAAGCGGATGTAGTGGAAGAAGCAGCGGCGCAGGAACGCGTCCGGCAGTTCCTTCTCGTTGTTGGAGGTGATGATGATGATCGGCCGGACCTTGGCCTTGATCGTCTCGTCGGTCTCGTAGACGTAGAATTCGTTGCGATCGAGTTCCTGCAGGAGGTCGTTGGGGAACTCGATGTCGGCCTTGTCGATCTCGTCGATCAGCAGCACCGGGCGCTGCTCGCTCTCGAACGCCTCCCAGAGTTTGCCCCTCTTGATGTAGTTCTTGACGTCCTTGACGCGCTCGTCGCCCAGCTGGCTGTCGCGCAGACGGGTGACGGCGTCGTACTCGTAGAGGCCCTGCTGGGCCTTGGTCGTCGACTTGATGTGCCAGGTGATCAGCGGGGCGTTGAGGGCCTTGGCGACCTCGTAGGCCAGCACCGTCTTGCCCGTGCCGGGCTCGCCCTTGATCAGAAGGGGGCGCTCCAGAGCGACCGAGGCGTTCACCGCGACCTTCAGGTCGTCGGTCGCCACGTAGTCGGAAGTACCCTCGAAACGCTCGCTCATGCCCATCTCCGCCAGCCGGTTCGAACAGTTGTTCAAAACGAACTGATCAAACTACCGGCGCTTACGCGCTTGGCAAGTGCCCGTGGCGGAAGCCGGTCAGAGCGGCGCGTCGAGCGCGGCTTCGGCGAAGCCCTTGGCGACCAGCCGGGCGCGAAGGCGCGGCCGATGGTCGCGCCAGTCCTCGGCCAGCAGGCCCAGGCCGACGACGTCGGTCGGTCGGCCCTGCTTGACGACATGAGCGCGGAACAAGGCCTCGCGCTGGAAGCCGCTCGAGAGATGCGAGGCGAGGGCGGCCTCGTTGGTGGCCAGCACTTCGGACCACAGCTTGCGCAGGCCCAGGACCTGGAAGGCGTGGTCGGCGACCTTGAACTCGGTGAAACCGCCGACGCCCAGGCCCCGCGCGCGCTCCTCGGCCAGGTAGCGGGCTATGGCGCCGCGGCCCTGGCTCGAATCGATATCGACCAGGCTGGTCAGGCCCACGGGAGCGTCCTCCAGCAGGACGACCCAGTCGCGTCGGCGCGGATGGCCGACCAGGGTGTCGAACCAGCGATCGTGCTCCTCGCGCGCGATCAGATGGTCGGAATACATGAAGGCCGCGACCTGCGGGCTGTTTCGCCAGGCCAACAATCGGTCGCGATCGCCTTCTTCGACCAGCCGCAGAACGACGTCAGGCACGACGGTCGCCTCCCAGCATGGCCAGATCCGGGCGGCCGCGGACCAGGGCGCGGACGGCGTCGGAGGTGAAGTCCGGATCGTCGGCGTAGAGGGCGTCATAGACCGCGCGGACGAATTCCAGGTCGTCGGGCCGATCGACGGTCCAGCGCACCGCGCCCTCGTCGGCCGCCTGGGCGTAGCTGGCCAGACGGAAGTGGTCGGGGTTGCGATAGAGATAGGGGGTCACATGCTCGCGATCGTGGGGATCGCTGGTCTCGGCGGCGGCGCGGCGCAGGGCGGCGGCCGTCATCACCTCGACATCCAGCCCCTTCGGGAAGGTGCGTGGCTCGGCGACATTGGAGGCGTAGTCCGCGCCGCTGTCCTCGAACCGCGCGATGGTGGCGTCGATCACCCCGGGATCGGCCAACGGGCAGTCGGCGGTCAGGCGGACCACGGTTCGCGCCGGGCCAAAGGCGTCCAGGGCGCCGACGAAGCGGCCCAGCACGTCGTCCAGGTCGCCGCGATGGACGGGAACGCCCGCCGCCGCCAGAACCTCGACGAGGGGATCGTCGTCAGCCCGGATCGAGGTCGCCACCACGATGCGCTGCAGCTCGCGGGCGCGTCGCAGGCGCTCGATCTGGCGCAGGATCATCGGCGCCCCGGCCAACGGCGCCAGCACCTTGCCGGGCAGGCGTGTCGAGGACATTCGCGCTTGCAGGATGGCGAGCACCATGGCCTAGCCGGCGACCTTATCGCGCAGGGCCTGGGCGACCTCGGCCATCACGGGAGCCCATTGGCCGAGTTCGGGCGGCGAAAAGACACGCGCCTGAGGATACCAGGGATAGGCGTCGGTCCCGAGCTTGGTCCACACCGAAGGCGCGGTCAGCATCCAGATCGGCGCGCCCGCCGCGCCCGCCAGGTTGGTGGTGGCGTTGGAGAAACCGATGATCAGGTCGACCGCGGCGCACAGGGCGGTCAGGTCGTCCAGGTCCATCTTCAGGTCCAGGCCCGGCGGCCGCCAGATCTCGACGCCGAACTGGTCCTTGGCCAGAGCGATTTCTTCCTCGCAGTCGCCGTACTGCAGGTTGATGAACGTGACGCCCGGCGTCTTCAGCACCGGCTCCCACAGTTGGAACGGCGAGAATTGCCGGGCCCGATCGCCTTTCAGGCTCAGGCTCTTCCATAGCAGGCCGACCTTGGGTTCAGGACCCAGCTTGTCGAGCTCGGCCTTCCAGTAGGCGACCCGCTCCGGATCGGGCGTCAGGAACGATTTGCGGTTCGGGAAGGCCTCGACCGAGTTGCGCTGGGTGCGCAGGAAATCGCCCAGCGCCGCCCAGCAGTCGAAGCGCTCCCAATGCTCGATGTCCGGCGCGGTGCGATAGACACGGCCCTCGTACTTCATGGTCCGGTGGGCGCTGACCTCGATGCCCGGATAGGTGCGCTCGAACAGCGGCTTCAGGCGGCGCTCGACCACCAGGGTCATCTTGCCGTCCGGCCCCAGCATCTCGAGGATGTCCGGCAGCATGTTGGAGAGCATGACCTCGTCACCCAGGCCCTGCTCGGCGACGACCATCAGGGTCTTGCCCTTGAGGTCCTCGCCCGCCCAGCGGGTGGCGGGGATGTGGAACAGCGGGGCCTCGGAGATTTCCGGCGAGAAGCGGGTCTCGTACGCTTCCCAGCCCTCGGCGACGCGCCCCAGGGCCAGCAGGAGCGTGGCGCGGGCGAATTGCATGACCGTCGCATCGGCGGGGTCCTGAGCTTCCCGCATCCCGGCCTCGCTGTCGATCAGGGCGCCTTCGATGTCGCCGAGATCGGCCTTGGCGTAGGCGCGGTTGTGGAGCGCCTTGCTGTGTGTGGGGACCAGGCGCAGGGCCTCGTCGAAGAAGACGATCGAGCCGCCGGGGTCGCCCATGTTGCAGAGCACCGTGCCCAGGGTGTTCCAGAGGCCGGCGGCCTGGGGGTGGATGGCCAGAGCGACCTTAAGCACATCGATCGCTTCGGTTTCGCGGTTCATTTCGCGCAGGGCGCAGGCCAGGTTGTTGGCGGCCTCGATGTCATTGGGCCGGGCCAGGCGGTAGTGCGCGAAGAACTTGGCCGCGAAGTCGACCATGTTCAGGCGGAACGCCAGGCGTCCGAGGTCGCCGGCGACCGCACTGTGGTCGGTCAGCAGGGCGAGCGCGGCCTCGTAGCACTTGAGCGAAGAGGCGAAGTCGCCTTGCTTCTCGCGCGAGATGGCCAGGATGTGCCACGCCAGGCCGAACTGATCGTCTTTCTTGAGCAGCTTCAGGGCGATCTTCTCGGCCTTGGCGTAGTCCTGCGCGTGCACCGCCAGGATCGCCGTCCTGACGGCCTTGGCGTTGTCGGTGCTCTTGAGGTCCTGCGCCGCCTGCTTCAGCCGTTCCAGGGAGTCGGCCGAGGCCGAATCGCCCATGGCCTTCACGATCTGGCCGGGCTGGAAGGGAAGGGCGCCGATATCGGCCTGGCTGGCGGCGCTATCGGACGCTTCGAGGACGCTTTTGTTGGACATGGCGGACCGATCCGGGGACTTTGTTATTAACCATGTTTTGGGGGGCTATGCTTAATTGAGTCCTAAGCCGCGTCTTACGGTCGCAAGGCGGCCTGAATTGCGGCAAGACGGCGTTAACAGATGTTCGCCTAGCTTCGCGTCCAAACCCGTCGTCATGACGGAACCGGGCGAAGTGGCGTCAACGAAGGAGCGGCCTTAGTGCCTTTGAAGCTGTCGCTGAAGCCCGGCGAAAAATTCGTTCTCAACGGCGCCGTGGTCCAGAATGGGGATCGGCGCGGAGTTCTGGTGCTCCAGAACAAGGCCTCCGTCCTCCGCGAGAAGGACATCATGCAGCCGGAACAGGTCACGACGCCCGCGCGTCGGATCTATTTTCCGGTGATGATGATGTACCTTGACGAGGCCGCAGCCGAGAAGTTCTTCGAGGACTTCGCGGGCCGCCTTAACGAATTCATGGGAGTTGTGCGCAATCCTGTGGTTCTGCAGGACTGCATCGCCATTTCGAAGCACGTTATGGCGCGCGAGTACTACAAGGCTCTGATGTTGAGCCGTAAGTTGATTGAATACGAAGACGAGAGGTTGGGGCATGTCTCTTCGGGCCTATCAGCAGGCGGCGACGCGGGCTGAGAATCCCCGTGAAATGGAGTACCGCCTGTTCGGTCAGGTGACGCGCGCCCTCATGGACGCGTCCCGGGCCCCGGCGGACGACATTGCCACGCGGATCGACGCATTGGATTGGAATCGCAAGGTCTGGTCGGCCTTGGCGACCGACTGTTCCTTGCCTGAAAACCAACTGCCCAAAGAGCTTCGGGCCAGCATCATTTCGCTGAGCCTCTGGGTCGGTCGTCACTCCAGCGCGGTGATGCGCAAGGAGGAGGACTTCGAGCCGTTGATCGAAATCAACCGCATGATGATGCAGGGCCTGTCCGCTCGCGCCGACGCCGCCTGATTCTTCGGTTTTCGCAAGACTGAACGTCTTGCCTACCTGCTTCGGAAAAACCTGCCGCCCGGCGAATGTTGCATTCGCCGGGCGGTTTCGTTTTTGGCCCTAGTGGCGAACTAAATTCAATAAAATCAATATTTTAGATGTTGGTCCCGATCTTGGTTCGGTTGGCCCGCCGCTTGCGATGTCTCGTGCGGGGCAAAACGCCCGACCGGCAATACGCCGGGCAAATCCCACCAAAACGGTAGGTATCAAATGCTGAACTCGATCAACACGAATCCGAGCGCTCTCATCGCGCTCCAAAATCTGAACGCAACCAACACGGAGCTCGCCACCACCCAGAGCCGTATCAACACCGGCAAAAAGGTTGGATCCGCCAAGGACAACGGTGCGATCTGGTCGATGGCCAAGTTGCAGACCGCGAGCTCGAGCTCGTTGAACGCCGTGAAGGATTCGCTCCAGCGCGGTCAGTCGACGATCGATGTAGGCCTCGCGGCCGGCGATACCATCACCGATCTGCTCTCGAAGATGAAGGAAAAGGCTCTCGCCGCTTCCGACACTTCGTTGAACACCGCCTCGTTCAGCTCCCTTGTGTCGGACTTCACATCGCTGCGCGACCAAATCCAAAAGGCCGCGCTGAATGCGAAGTTCAACGGTGTCAGCCTTGTCGATGAAACCTCGACGCAAATCGCTTTCCTGGCCAACCAGGACGGCGGTTCGTTCACGGTCAAAGCTCAGACGCTGTCCCTCGCGGGCCTGGGTCTGAACACCGGCACGACCTTCGCGACCGCCACGGAAGCGAAGGCCATGATCGCGACCATGTCCGATGCGTTGCAGACGGCGACGAACAAACTGTCTTCCCTGGGCACCGCCTCGACCGGTCTGGATACTCACCTGACCTTCGTGGGCAAGCTGCAGGACAGCCTGGACGCCGGCGTGGGCAACCTCGTCGACGCGGACCTGGCGAAGGAAAGCGCCAAGCTGCAGTCGCTGCAAACCAAACAGCAACTGGGTGTCCAAGCGCTCTCGATCGCCAATCAGAGCCCGCAGACGATCCTGTCGCTGTTCAAGGGGTGAGCCCGATACGCCGGACGGCCTTCAAAAGCCGTCCGGCGCCTCTTTTCCGCCGGGTGCGCATATTGTGCCCGGCAACAATTGCCCATGGCGAAAGGCTCCCGGCAGAAATTGCCGGGAGCCTTCGTCGTTAACGGATGTATAACGCAATGATTTCAGTGATTTAGCGAGGTCTTGCCGCTGGGTAAGAATGGCCCGGCAATTGCTACAGACCTTTTCGAGCAAAACGCTCCCGGCAGCCAAAATGGCGTCGGATACCTTGAAAAGGAACCTACTCGTATGCCGCTGAATAGCATTAATACGAACGCTGGCGCTCTGATCGCCCTGCAAAACCTCAACACCACCAACAGCGAGCTGGGCGTCGTCCAGCAACGCATCAACACCGGCAAGAAGGTCGGTAGCGCCAAGGACAACGGCGCCATCTGGGCCATGTCCAAGATTCAGAACGCGACCTCGTCGTCCCTGAACTCGGTGAAGGACTCGCTGCAGCGCGGCCAGTCGACGATCGACGTGGCCCTGGCCGCTGGCGACACCATCACCGACCTGCTCAGCAAGATGAAGGAAAAGGCCCTGGCCGCTTCCGACACCTCGCTGAACACCGCTTCGTTCAACGCTCTGTTGTCGGACTTCACCTCGCTGCGAGAACAGGTCCAGAAGGCCGCCGACAACGCCAAGTTCAACGGCGCCAGCCTGGCCGACGGCAAGGTCACGGACATGACCTTCCTGGCCAATTCGGACGGCACGGGCTTCACCGTGAAGGCCCAGACCCTGGGTCTGGCCGGTCTCGGCCTGACCACCGCTACCCCGGCCTTCAGTTCGGCCTCGTCTGCCAAGTCGATGATCAGCGACATCGACAAGGCCATCGGCACGGCCACCAACAAGCTGGCCTCGCTGGGCACCAGCTCTGTCGGCCTCGACACCCACCTGACCTTCATCGGCAAGCTGCAAGACAGCCTGGACGCCGGCGTCGGCAACCTGGTGGACGCCGACCTGGCCAAGGAAAGCGCCAAGCTGCAGTCGCTGCAAACCAAGCAACAGCTGGGTGTGCAGGCGCTGTCGATCGCCAACCAGTCCTCGTCGTCGATCCTGAGCCTGTTCCGTTAAGGAACGCGGAGGGGAGGCGGGCCCGCTTGGCCCGCCTCCGCCTTTTCGGGGATCGACGAGCAAGGAGAGAAGCAAGAGAGGAGGGCCGGCCCGCAAGCGCCGGTAAATAGGAAATGGAACCCAAGGCCGCTTTGTCGGCGATCAGAGACTTCGTCGCCTCAACCGCTCCCGCTACGAACGCCCCGGACCCGTCCGAGGGCGCGAACGTCGTTTCGGCGCCGGCTGCCCGGCCGATCGAGCACCAGCCGGCTCCGCCGGTCGAGGCCGGCCCGCAGCCCGGCGATCTGCGCCTGGTGATCGAGCAGGACGGCGACTCCGGTGAATATGTCTACAAGACCGTGGACCGTCGGACAGGCGAGACGCTGCAGCAGTTTCCGCGCGAGCAGATCCTGAAGCTGCGCGAGGAAACCACCTACGCGTCGGGCGACGTGTTCGACGCTCAGGCCTGAGCGAACCACCCGGCTGCATGGCCGGGGGTGCGACAGCGGGCCGCAGGCGTAAACAGACATGGTTTATAAGCGTTAACTATAATCTTACTTTCTGACCCCAAGTTCGGCGGCGACCAGATCGCTCGCCGAATCGCGCGCGATCGCAACCAAACGGCAAAATAGCCGATCGGAGGCCGCGCATGACGCTGAGCGTCAACACGAACCAGCCCGCGCTGATCGCGCTGCAGAACCTGAACCGCACTAACGACGACATGCAGGCGGTGCAGACTCGCATCAACACGGGTGAAGCCATCTCGACCGCCAAGGACAATGCGGCGGTCTGGTCGATCGCGCAGGAGCAGCGCGGCGACATGAGCGCGCTCAGCGCCGTCAAGATGAGCCTGGATCGCGCGACCTCGATCGCCGACGTGGCCCTGGCCGCCGGCGATTCGATCTCGGACCTGCTGAAGCTGTTGCGCGAGAAGGTGGTGGCCGCGAAGGACACCTCGCTGACCACGTCCTCGCGGACCTCGCTGAACGCCGACTTCCAGGGCCTGCTCAAGAATCTGGACCAGGTCGTCAAGAGCGCCGTGTTCGACGGCGCCAACCTCCTGGACGGCAGCCAGGCCGCCGACATGCAGTTCCTGGCCGACGCCGACGCGGCTCAGGCCATCACGCTGTCGCTGCAGAACCTGTCGCTGGGCGGCACGATCAACACCCTGACGACGACCGACGATATCCTGACCCCGGCCAACGCCGACGCGGTGTTCCAGCGCCTCGAAGCGTCGATGACCGCGATCAACCAGGCGGTCGGCAACATCGGCACGCAGGCCAAGCAGATCGACGCCCACAACAGCTTCGTGGGCAAGCTGAGCGACGTGCTGGAGACGGGCGTTGGCAATCTGGTCGACGCCGACCTCGCCAAGGAAAGCGCCCGCTTGCAAGCCTTGCAGGTCAAGCAGCAGCTGGGCGCCCAGGCGCTGTCGATCGCCAACAGCGCGCCGCAGATCATCCTGTCGCTGTTCAAGGGCGGGTAAGCCTGGGAGGCGCGGCGACGTCTCAAAGGCGCCTAGGTCCTGTCGCATCGGCGAGCTAAGGTTCCACGAGGCGAACCGGGGATTCGGCGGCGGGCATGATCGAACTTCGCGACTTACGGGACGAGGATGAGGCGATCCTCTTTCAGTGGCGCTCCGAACCGGAGGTCGACCGCTGGATGTCCGACGCCGAGCTGCCGAGCCGCGAGGCTCACGCGGCGTGGTTCGACGCGCTGCGAACCGATCCCGATCTGCGCGGCTGGATGATCACCCGGGCCGGCGCGCCCATGGGCCTGATCACCCTGTCGGGTCTGAGCAGCCATCACCGCCGCGCCAGTCTGCACTGGTTCCTCGGTTCGGCCGAGGCGCGGGGCAGGGGCGTCGGCCGCGCCGCCCAGGTGCTGGGCCTGGACCGGGCCTTCGGCGAGCTGGGCCTGCACAAGGTTTTCGCCGAGGTCATGGCCGACAACGACGCGGCCCTGAAGGCCCAGTCCGCCGCCGGTTTCCGCCGCGAGGGCTATCTGCGCGGTCACGTGCTGAAGGGCGGCGAGGCGCGCGACGTCGTGCTGCTGGGCATCCTGGCCTCGGAGTGGGCGGAGCTGCGCGAGGGCGCCCGCCGGGCGCTGTCCGACGCCAACCTTATCGCCGCTTAAGGCTAATCGTTAAGGAGTCGTCAGCGAACGTCTGGCAAGGGTAACCCAGAGGTGCTTCGCGCCCTGATTGGAACAGGTCGTGATCAGCTTCGATTCCAGCCTCCTGCTCAACTACTATCAGGCCCGCGCGGGCGTGACGGGAGCAACTGCGTCTGGAACGTCGACCACGACGGCGCCTGGCGGCAAGAAGGCCGTCGTGCCGAATGCGCCCTGGCTGGGCAACGCGCCCGTGGCCAGCGAACAGGTCCGCTCGGCCCTGAATGGCCGCAAGTTCGTGGACGAGGGCGCCAGCGCCTCTAGCCTCAAGGGCGTGAGCCCCGACTACAAGAAGCTGTTCGCCTCGTACCAGGCGCTCAGCACCATGTCGGCCCTGATCACCCAGGCCGGGCAGAAGGGGCAGACCGACGGCGAGATCAAGCGCCTGCAGACCGCCCTGACGCGCGGCCTGGGCGAGATCACCGGCTACGTCCAAGGGCTGTCGCTGGATCAGATGCGCCTGACTACCGGCGCGGTGATGACCAGCGACAAGGCCACGGTCGGCGTTCCGAAGAACACCACCACGTACACGACCGACAAGCTCTATACCGGCCAAGCCGACGACGAGGTGCCGCGCTTCAAGGGCGACGTCTCGTTCGGCGTCGCCGTCAAGAGCTTCGGCGTCACCTCCAACATCACCATGGACTTGTCCGAGATGGGCTCAACGCCCCGGACCATGTCCAATGTCGTCAGCTACATGAACGGCAAGATGAAGGCGGCTGGGCTGAACACCAGCTTCTCGGTGCAGCGCACGGCGGGCCAGGCCCAGACGGTCCAGGTCGGCGGCAAGCCCGTGACCCTTCCGGCCACCGGCGACGACTTCGCCCTGAAGATCAACGGCGACATCGCCGAGCAGATGACCTTCAGCGCCCCGACGGCCGCGCCGGCGGTCTATGTCACGACAAAGGCCGGTGATCCGGATCCGGACAAGAATTCGAAGACCGACGACGCCAAGTACGAAAACACCCTGACCAAGTACAGCGCGGCTGGGACCGGTGGCGGCGCCAACGCCGGCGCGCCGGGCGGCAAGGTGTTCACCGAGACCCTGCAGGGCACGATCAACAGCGTCCGCAAGTCGGTGACCGGCGCGGACGGCTCGGTCTACATGCTGGCCGATGTCGACACGGCGGTGGACGGCAAGCTCGACCTGAACGGTCAGCCGATCAAGGGCGATAGCGATGTCGCGCTGCTGAAGTACGACAGCGCCGGCCAGCTGCTGTACGCCCGCACCCTGGGCGCGACCGACGAGGCCAACGGCCTGTCGCTGGCCGTCGGCGACGACGGCAGCGTCGCCGTGGCCGGCTCGGTCACCGGCCGTCTGAACGGCGCGGTCAACGGTCCGATCAACAGTGGCGACACCGGGAAGACCAGCGACAGCTTCGTCACCCGCTACGACTCCAAGGGCGACGAGCAGTGGACGGTGCGCCGCGGCGGCCTGCAGGAAGACGAGGCCACCGCCCTGGCGTTCGGCTCGGACGGCGTTCTTTATGTCGGCGGCCGCAGCAAGTCGGACCTGCCCGGCGCGGTCGGCGCGGAGCCCGGCGGCGGCTATGACGCCTATCTGACGGCCTTCGCCACCGACAGCGCCGGCAAGCCCCAGGCGCTGTTCACCCAGAAGTTCGGCACGACCGAGAACGACAGCGTCTCCGACATCGTCGTCAACGGCTCGCAGGTCATCGTCGGTTCCAAGGAGAACGGTTCGGCGACGTTGCGCAGCTTCGACGTCTCGCCCAATGTCGTGACCGAGAACGTCAAAAAGCTGGATCAGTACGGCGCCTATCAGACCGTACCCGTCACCTACACCAAGACCGCCACCGTCACGGCCGGCGCCAAGCGCGACCTGGGATCGCTGAAGGGCGGCGATCTGGTGGGGCTGAAGATCGACGGCGGCCAACTGTATGTTGGCGGCTCGACGGCCAACACTCTGATGTCGATCAATGGCGCGACGACCGCGCCGTCGGGCGGCATGGACGCTTTCGTCGGCCGCATGTCGCTGGACCTCTCGAACAATGGCGGCGATGCGCTGACCTATTACGGCGGCACGGGCGACGACACGGTCACCGGCTTCGACGTCTCGAACGGCCTGGCCTGGCTGGTCGGCTCGGCTGGAGCGAACCTGGACGGTCAGGGGACGGTCGGGACCAAGGATGGCTACGTCGCCCAGGTCAATGTCGGCACGGGCAATGTCGACTGGAGCCAGCGCCTGACGGGCAAGGACGGCTATGCGACGCCGACCTCGGTGGCGGTGGCCAAGACCGGCGCCTCGTCGCTGGACGCTCTGGGCCTGCCGGCCGGCGCCATGAACTACACCCAGTCCGACCGCATTGTCTCGGCGACCGCGGCTCGGGCCGGCGACACCTTCCAGATCCGCACCCGCGAGCGCGGCAACCTGGCCACGATCACCATCGAGGCCAAGGACACGCTCGAGACCCTGGCGGACAAGATCAAGCGCGCCTCGGGCTACCGCGCCAAGGTCGAGACCGCCACCAGCGGCAACAGCCGTGTTCTGAAGATCAGCCCCGCCTCCAGCACCTCGACGATCGAGATCGTGGCGGGAAAGGGCGGCGCCGATGTGCTGACGGCCCTGGGCCTGACCGGCGGCGTCGTGCGCGCCACCAAGACCGACGACGGCAAGACCGTCTCGGCCGACGGCAGTGGTCCGGTCTATGGTCTCAGCCTGCCGCCCGAACTGGACCTGACCTCGGACGCCGGGCGTAAGAACGCCTCCATGGTCATCCAGCGGGCGATGTCGTCGGTCCGCAGCGCCTATCGCGAGATCGCCGACACGGCCATGGGCGTCAAGAGCGACAGCTCGAAAAGCGCGGGCAAGACCGATGGCAAGGTTCCGGCCTATCTGACCAGCCAGCTGGCCAACTACCAGGCGGCCCTCAACCGTCTGACGGGCGGTAGCTAGGTCTCATATTCTGGCCCGTCGAGCTTGAAAGCGTCATCGACGCGTCGTAGCCAGGGGTCATGGACTTTCTGAAAGATCGCCGAACCCTCATCTTCGCTGGCGGTGGCGCGCTCGCGCTGCTGGCGGGCCTGGGCATCGCCGTGGCCCTGATGTCGGGTCACGACAAGAAACCGGACGAGGCTCCGCCGGCCTCGCGGGGCGGTCTGATCGTCGAGACGGGACGTGACGACGACAGCAAGCTGGATCCCGCGCGTCCGCTGCGCTGTTTCGTGGGCGGAGCCTTCGTCGGCGAGATCACCCTGGCCGAATGCGCCAAGAAGAACGGCGTGGCCACCGGCGCCCTGGATGTCGGCGTCGATGAGACGGGCGCCCTGGCCGCCGCCGATCAGGCCGGCACGGTCCTGACCCCGCTGCCGCCGACCCCGACCGTCTCCGCGCCCGCCGCGACCCCGACGACGCCCGCGACGACGCCGGCCTCGTCGGCCAATACTGCGGCCAACACACCGCTCGGCGCCTGCTGGCGCTACGCCGGCAACGAATGGCGGCGCCTGCCCGGCGAGATCACCCTGAACGCTTGCGCCCAGCAGCTGTTCGGCGGCCGCTGCGAGAAGACAGGCGGCGCCACCTACGGCCGCTGGGGCGAGGAAACGCTGCGCCTGGTGCCGGGCCGAGTCGAGATCTCGTCGGACAACCGCAGCTTCCACACCGCGTTCGACCAGGGCCCGAACTGCTCTATCCCGAACGGCTGATAGGTTTATAGGTGTAGTCCATGAGCAAGACCGTCCTCGCCGTCGCCGCCGTTCTGGCCGTTTCCAGTCTCGCGCTCGCGGGTTGCGAGAAGCAGACCAAGGCGCCGTTCGAGACGGGCGTCTGCTTCCAGGTGGCGACCAACAAGGACGGCACGCTGCGCTATAATCCGGTGGCCCGGAACGTGCCGCAGATGGAAGAGTGCGCCGCCACCCTGGAAGGCGTGCGCATGCGTTTCGTGCGCATGGGTCAGTCCAACAGCGCGGGCATGGTCGGCGCTTACCAAGGCTCGTTCATCTTCCTCGAAAAGGAAGGCATCTACGTCGGCCAGACCTATGAAGGTCCGCGCTTCATGTCGCTGGTCCGCACCGGCGACGGCCGCCTGGCCGTGCCGGGCGCGATCCGCCGCCAGTAACCCTGGAGGAGGGAGCGGGGCGGTCCGTCCACAGCCGTCTTTCCCGTCCACAAGAACGTTGCAAGAACAAAACTTGCGCGCTTCGTAAGCTCTCGTTAACGTCTCGCCTCAGATTCCGGCGCGAGGGTCGCCGGGCGTGAACAAGGGCGAGCGATGGCTGGCAGCGTCAACAAGGTCATTCTGGTGGGCAACCTCGGGGCCGATCCCGAGATCCGCAGCCTCGGTTCGGGCGACCGCGTCGCCAATCTCCGCATCGCCACCTCCGAGACCTGGCGTGACCGCACCAGCGGCGAGCGCAAGGAAAAGACCGAGTGGCACCGCGTCGTGATCTTCAACGACAACCTGGTGAAGGTGGCCGAGCAGTACCTGCGCAAGGGCTCGACGGTCTACATCGAGGGCGCGATCCAGACCCGCAAGTGGACCGACAACACTGGCGCCGAAAAGTACTCGACCGAGATCGTGCTGCAGAAGTTCCGCGGCGAACTGACCATGCTGGGCGGTCGCGGCGACAGCGCCAGCGCCTCGTCGGGCGGCGGCGGCGGTGACGAGTATGGCGGCGGCTATTCGGGCGGCGGCCAGCGCAGCCAACCCAGTGGCCCGCGCGAGAGCTTCTCGGCCGACCTGGACGACGAAATCCCGTTCTAGAGGACAGTGGAAGGCCGGCGGCGGCCGTTGGCGCCGTCGACGGCCGCTTCCACGGGGGCGAGCGGCGGGCGATCCGGAAGCGGTCGCCCGCCGCTTACGTTTCAGCTGCGCAATACGCTTGCCCTCAGTCAGAGGTTGTGTTTCCCTTTCCGCGTCTTAGAGGGGGATGCGCGATGCGATCCTGGCTTGCCGGCGTGGTCCTGGCCGCGATGGTTCCGATGTCGGCGTCGACGCAGGATGTTCCGCCGCTGGTCTCCGATCCCCTGGTGGTCAAGGCCGCCAACCGCGCCCGAACCATGAACTATGTCCGCGCGGCGACCCGGCTGTCGGACGGCAGGGTCAGTCGGCGTGGGCCGGAGCTTTGTCCGGTCGTGGCCGGCGCCGCCAAGGATGTGAACGGCTACGTACGCTCGCGGCTGCGCCAGGTGGCGGGCGATGTCGGCCTGAGGTTCGAGGCCAGGAAGTGTTATCCCAACCTGCTGATCCTGTTCTCGCGTGAGCCGGAGGCCATGCTACAGCAGGCGCGCCAGCGCGGTAAGATCCGCTACGACATGGTCTCGATACCCCGCATCGACCGGTTCAAGGCCAACGCCAATCCCGTGCGCTGGCTCAGTTACACCGGCGAGATCCCGGCCTACGGCGACATCGCGCCCGGCGGCGTCGTGTCCGGCGACAACAGCGGCGTTCTCAACGTGCGCGCCGTGGACAGCCACATCATCCAACCGGTCGCGAGCCGGCTGCACTACAGCCTGGTGGTGGTGGACGCCCGCAAGGTCGATGGCGTCGAGATCGCCGCCCTGGCCGACTATGTCAGCCTGGTCGCCCTGGCCGACATTCGCCCCGACGCCACCCAGCCCGACCAGGCCTCGATCCTCAACCTGTTCGCCGAGCCGGGCGGACCCAAGCGCATGACGGCCTCGGACCAGGCCTATCTTCGCGGCCTCTACAAACTGAAGACCGACCGCGTCGCGCCCGATCAGCTGGGCGCCCTGGCCTCGGCCATGGCCACCGAACTCGAGCGTTAGTCCAGCAGATTCCTCGGCTTGGCCCAGCGGTAGCGCACGACATCGACCTCCCGGCCGCCGGGGGCGGTCTCGCGATAGCGCGTCGTCTCCTCGCCGCCCTTGCGGATGTAGAACCCGAGCGCGGCTTCGTTGGGGGCGTAGACCTCCAGGTGCAGCGGCGCGCCGGCGTGGTCCTCGATCAGCCACCGCGCCACCTCGGCCAGCAGAGCCGTGCCCAGGCCGACGCCCTTGCGCTCGGGCGCGACGTGCAGATTGTCGAGCAGAGCGCCCACCGCCGGGTTCAGTCGGAACGAGGCGTAGGCCAGACCGACCGGTTCGCCGCCCTCCATGGCCGCCAGGATCAGGTCGTTCGCCGGATCGAAGGTCTCGAACCGGGCGCGCCAGACAGCCCGCGAGACGTCGAACAGCGCATGGTCCAGATAGGCGTCGCCATAGAGGCCCCGATAGGCGATCTGGCGGCTGCGCGTGTGGAGGTCGGCGAGAGCGTCCGCCTCATTTCGGGACGCGCCGAGTCGGACAATGTGCGGTTCCATGCACGCCATGGAAGCATTTCACGCCGCGAAGACAAGCCGCCGCGATCGTCCGGTTTCGGCTCAAGTCGCGGATTTGCGGCGCGATTGCTCGAAACCTCGCCAACTCGTCCGAACGGACAACGTTGTCATTGGAATTATTTGCCGAATTCTCTTGTGGAGCCATGGAACGCGAAGCGCCAGTGGACGCGTTCTTGGGCTAGGTGCTACTGAGACGCCCGGATATTGCACTGCGGGATCACGACAAAGCAGCGCTGTTCCAGGGTGAGACGACCCCCTAAAGAGGGGCGCGGCCTTCTTCACTGATCGCAGGGTGAGAACATATGCCGGTTGAGACATTGACCAAGGCCCGTTGGGTTTATGCATTCGGCGGGGGCGGCGCGGACGGCGACGCCTCGATGAAGAACCTGCTTGGGGGGAAAGGCGCCAATCTCGCTGAGATGTCGTCTCTGGGCCTGCCGGTGCCGCCGGGCTTCACCATCACGACGGAAGCCTGCGTCCACTACTATTCCAACGGCAGACAGTATCCGGCCGAGCTGACCGAGCAGGTCGCCGCCGGCCTGGCCAGGGTCGAGGAGCTGACCGGCAAAAAGTTTGGCGACGTCGCCAACCCGTTGCTGGTCTCGGTGCGCTCGGGCGCGCGGGCCTCGATGCCGGGCATGATGGACACGGTGCTGAACCTTGGCCTCAACGACGAAACCGTCGAGGGGCTGGCCAAGCTGTCGGGCGACCGCCGCTTCGCCTATGACAGCTATCGCCGCTTCATCCAGATGTACTCGAACGTCGTGCTCAACCTCGAGCACCACATGTTCGAGGAGATCCTGGACGACCACAAGGAGCGCCTGGACATCAACGTCGACACCGGCCTGACCGCCGACGACTGGGCCCAGGTCATCAAGGACTACAAGGCCGCCGTTCAGGATCACCTGGGCAAACCCTTCCCGCAGGACGCCCAGGAGCAGCTGTGGGGCGCCGTCGGCGCCGTGTTCGCCAGCTGGATGAACGACCGCGCCAAGTTCTATCGCCGCATGCACGACATCCCCGAGAGCTGGGGCACGGCCGTGAACATCCAGTCGATGGTGTTCGGCAATATGGGCGACACCTCGGCGACGGGCGTGGCCTTCACCCGCAACCCGTCGAACGGCGACAACCGCCTCTATGGCGAGTTCCTGATCAACGCCCAGGGCGAGGACGTGGTGGCGGGCATCCGCACGCCGCAGTCCCTGACCAAGGCCGCCCGCGAGGAGATGGGCGACGTCGCTCCCTCGATGGAAGAGGCGATGCCGGAGGTGTTCGCCCAGTTCAAGTCGGTGGTGGAGACGCTGGAGCGCCACTACCGCGACATGCAGGACATCGAGTTCACCGTCGAGCGCGGCGTGCTCTACATGCTGCAGACCCGCAACGGCAAGCGCACCGCCAAGGCCGCGCTGAAGACGGCGGTCGACATGGCCGCCGAGGGCGTGATCAGCAAGGAAGAAGCGATCGGCCGCGTCGAGCCGGCCTCGCTGGACCAGCTGCTGCACCCGACCATCGACCCGACCGCCCATCGCGACGTGATCACCACCGGTCTGCCGGCCTCGCCCGGCGCGGCGACCGGCAAGGTCGTGTTCGACAGCGACGCCGCCGAAAAGGCCGCCGCGGCCGGTGAAAGCGTCATCCTGGTGCGCGAGGAGACCTCTCCGGAAGATATCCACGGCATGCACGCCGCGCGCGGCATCATCACGGCCCGGGGCGGCATGACCAGCCACGCCGCCGTCGTGGCGCGCGGCATGGGCCGTCCCTGCGTCTCTGGCGCCGGCGACGTCTCGATCTTCCCCAAGGAAGGCCTGTTCCGGGCCCGTGGGCGCGAGTTCAAGGCCGGCGAGGTGATCACCATCGACGGCTCGACCGGCGAGATCCTGGCCGGTTCGCCGAAGATGATCGAGCCCGAGCTGACCGGCGACTTCGCGACTCTGATGGGCTGGGCCGACCAGGTCCGTCGCCTGAAGGTGCGGGCCAACGCCGAGACGCCGCTGGACGCCAAGACCGCCCGCCAGTTCGGCGCGGAGGGTATCGGCCTGTGCCGCACCGAGCACATGTTCTTCGACGACACCCGCATCGCCGCCGTGCGCGAGATGATCCTGGCCGACGACGAGAAGGGCCGCCGCGCGGCCCTGGCCAAGATCGCGCCGTTCCAGAAGGCCGACTTCGTCGAGCTATTCACGATCATGGAAGGCCTGCCGGTCACGATCCGCCTGCTGGATCCGCCGCTGCACGAGTTCCTGCCGCACACCGAGGAGGACGTGGAAGCCGTGGCCCAGGCTACCGGCCTCGACGCCGCCAAGCTGATGCGCCGCGCCAAGGAACTGCATGAGACCAACCCGATGCTGGGCCACCGCGGCTGCCGCCTGGGCGTCTCCTATCCCGAAATCTACGAGATGCAGGTCCGCGCCATCATCGAGGCCGCCTGCGAGATCGCCAAGTCCGGCAAGGCCGCTCCCGTTCCCGAGATCATGCACCCGCTGGTCGCCAAGGGCGAGGAGATGAAGTACCTGCGCGACCTGACCGACCGTGTCGCCAAGGCGGTGCTGGAAGAGCAGGGCGTCGATCTGAAGTACACCGTCGGCACCATGATCGAGCTGCCCCGCGCCGCCCTGCGGGCCGGGGATCTGGCCGCCAACGCCGAGTTCTTCAGCTTCGGCACCAACGACCTGACCCAGACGACGTTCGGCATCAGCCGCGACGACGCCGGTAAGTTCCTGGGCGCCTATATCGACAAGGGCATCTTCGAGAAGGACCCCTTCGTCAGCCTCGACCAGGAAGGCGTCGGCGACCTGATCCGCATCGCCGCCGAGCGCGGCCGCGCGGTCCGTCCCGACGTCAAGCTGGGCATCTGTGGCGAGCACGGCGGCGACCCGGCCTCGATCAGTTTCTGCGAGACGGTCGGCCTCGACTACGTGTCGTGCTCGCCCTACCGCGTGCCGATCGCGCGCCTGGCGGCGGCGCAGGCGGCGCTGGCCAACAAGCGATAGCCGCCGATCAGGCCTGATGGGAAGGGCCCGGCGCTGGACAGCGTCGGGCCCTTTTCCTATCCGGGTCTGAGGCATCGGGGGAATTCAATGGCCTATCTGCGCTGGCGTCGTTTCACCGAGCTTCTGTCGTTGGACCGACCGTGGCTGGGCGAGCTTTTCATGCGCAAGCGGGGCAAGCCGATCGTCGCCGCGCCGGTCGAGAAGTGGGATGCCGAGTACCAGGGTGGCGTCTACGACCGCCTGAACCGCTCCGACCAGCGCCACCACCATCGCCTGCTGGCCGCCATGATCGCCGACCGCTGGCCCAATCCGCGCGTGCTGGAGATCGGGGCGGGCGAGGGGGTCTTCTACGAGGCCCTGCGCGCTCACCGGCCGGCCCGCTATGTCGGGGTCGACTTCTCCAGACCGGCTGTCGAGCGCGGCGAGGTGCGCCTCGCGCCGGAGATCGCCATCGGCGAGGTCAAGATGCTGCTAGGCGACGGCAGGACCTTCGCGACCGACGAGACGTTCGACGTCGTGGTGTTCTCCGAATGCCTCGAGCACCTGGGCGAGGTGGAGAACCTCGTCGCCCACTACGCCCCGAACCTCAAGTCTGGCGGCGCCGTGGGCCTAACCATGTGGCTGGCGCTCAAGCCCCTGCGCCTGTGGCATCGTCTGAAAGTGATGGGCGAGGTGCTGGACGAGGCGGTGATCAACACCCCCTGGGGCGGCGGCTGGCTGGTCGCCGTGGTGCGCGCCAAGGCCGGCTGAGGCGTTGGATTATCCAATCCTATATTTTGGCTAGACCAATTTCCGGCGCGCGCTATACCGAAAGTACGACTTCTGGGAGGAAGCAGCATGCTGGCGATCGTGGCCCTCGCCGCCGCTCTCACACTGTCGCTGAGCGTGGCTCATGCGCAGGAACACGGCCCGGCCAAGCCGCTGGAGAAGCCCGACGCCGAAGGCCAGAAGCCGCGCGCCGCGGTCGTGTTGGCCCCGTACCGTTTCAACGACATCCTCTGGGAGAACGACCGCACGGCGCACCGGATCTACAGTCGCGAGCTGGAGAAGAACGAGCCGCCGTCGACCTCGGGCATAGACGCCTGGGGCAAGAGCGAGCGCTGGCCCTATATGGACCGCCAGCTGAAGACCGGCGACCAGCACGCCAACCACGGCGAGGGCCTGGACTTCTACGACGTCGGGACGGGCCGCGGCGCGGGCGGCCTGGGCGTCTGGCAGGACAACAAGCTGTGGACCTCGCGCAACTGGTCCAGTTGGAAGATGATCCAGAATGGTCCGGACGTCGCAGAGTTCAGCGTCGACTACGCGCCGTGGCCGGTCGATGTGGACCGCAAGGTCTGGGAGACGCGGACCTTCACTCTGCCGTTGGGCACGAACTTCACGCGGATGGTCTCGACCATCAGCTCCGACAAGCCGGGCCCGCTTGTGGTCGGTATCGGCATCTCCAAGCGCAAGCGCGCAAGCGGCTCGGGCGTGTTCAAGAAGGACCTGGCGCCCGGGCGCGTGACCTTCTGGGAGCCGGCGGATTCGGACAAGGGCTCGATGGCCATCGCCCTGATGGTCGACCCCAAGTCGGTCGTCGAAGTGCGCCAGGACTTCGACAACTACCTCGTTCTGATCAAGGTCGAGCCGGGCAAGCCGTTCGTCTACTACATGGGCGCGGCCTGGGATAAGGGCCTGGATTTCCATACGCCGGCCGAGTGGGACGCGTATGTGACGTCGCAAGCTCCGGATTTTGATCCGAAGCACTGAATGATCCTGTCATCCTGGGCGTAGCGTAGCGAAGACTCGGGACCGCAAAACACTCAGAGCTTCCGGAGGTCCCGGCTCGGCGCGCTTCGCGCTTGGCCGGGATGACAGTTTTCTAGGACAAACGAAAACCGCCTCGAGGCGGGGAAGCCTCGGGGCGGTCGTTGGCCGTCCGCCTTGGGGGAGGGTGCGGACGGCGGCTGCGGCTCTGGATCCCTTGGGGGAAGGGATCAGCCGTGCAGTTTCAGAGCGGTCTCGGCGATCTTGCGACCTTGGTAGCGAGCGCCGGTCAGTTCGTTTTCGCTGGGCTGACGCGAACCGTCGCCGCCAGCGATGGTGGTGGCGCCGTAGGGGCTGCCGCCGGTGATTTCATCCAGCGTCATCTGGCCGGCGTGACCGTAGTCCATGCCCACGATCACCATGCCGAAGTGCAGCAGGTTGGTGATGATCGAGAACAGGGTGGTCTCCTGGCCGCCGTGCTGCGTCGCCGTCGAGGTGAACGCGCCGCCGACCTTGCCGTGCAGGGCGCCGCGGGCCCACAGGCCGCCGGCCTGGTCGAGGAAAGCCGCCATCTGCGAACTCATGCGGCCGAAGCGGGTGCCCGTGCCGACGATGATCGCGTCGTAGTCGGCCAGATCGGCGATGGAAGCCACCGGAGCGTCCTGATCGAGCTTGAAGTGGGCGTTCTTGGCGACTTCAGGCGGGGCGGTTTCCGGCACGCGCTTGATGTCGACGGTCGCGCCAGCCTCACGGGCGCCTTCGGCCACGGCCTTGGCCATGGTCTCGATGTGGCCGTACGACGAGTAGTAGAGAACGAGAACCTTGGCCATTTGCGGCTTCCTTGAACGGGGTGTCGGTGAGGAAAGTCGGCGCGAGGATTTCAGTTTCCTCGCGCCGGCTCTTGAACGAAGCGGTCGCGCTTAGGCGGCGTCGACCAGGACCAGTTCGGCGTCTTCGAGAGCGGTGACGGTGATCACGTCCTCGTCCTTGATGCCGGCGCCGTCGCGGGCGTTCAGCTTGACGCCGTTGACCTCCACCACGCCGACAGCCGGGACCAGATAACCGCTGCGGTCCTTGCCTAGGGCGTAGGTGGTGCTCTCGCCGGCCTTCAGCGTCGCGCCCAGAACGCGGGCGTCGGTGCGGATCGGCAGGGCGTCGGCGTCATCCGAAAAGCCCGAAGCCAGGGTCACGAACTTGCCCGAGCGGTCGCCCTTCGGGAACGGCTTGGCGCCCCACGAGGGAGCCGCGCCGAAGGTCTTGGGTTCGATCCAGATCTGGAAGATCCGGGTGGTTTCCGGCTCGAGATTGTACTCCGAGTGACGGATGCCCGTGCCCGCGCTCATCACCTGGACGTCGCCGGCTTCGGTGCGCCCCTTGTTGCCCAGGCTGTCCTGGTGGGTGATCGCGCCGTCGCGGACATAGGTGATGATTTCCATGTCGCTGTGCGGGTGCGGCGGGAAGCCCGTGTTCGGGGCGATCTCGTCGTCGTTCCACACTCGCAGGGCGCCCCAGTTCATGTTGCTGGGATCGTAGTAGCTGGCGAACGAAAAGTGGTGCTTGGCGTTCAGCCAACCATGGTTGGCGCCGCCAAGCTTGTCGAACGGTCTGCGGTCGATCATGGCTCTAACCTTTCTTTCCCTCTGGGCCGTGGCCCTCTGGTGCGCCGCGTCGGCGCGTCCTGTTGAGGAGAAGATAAGGGATCTTCCAGGATCCGAAATGGAAACTGTTGAAACTCATTGTTTCCAAAACTAATCTCTCATCATGTCCAAGCTGCCCGATCTCGAAGGCATCGCCGTGTTCGCCAAGGTGGTGGAGCTGCGCTCGTTCGCCGCCGCCGCCGAGGAGCTGGCCATGTCCAAGGCCACGGTGTCGAAGGCGGTGACCCGCCTGGAGGAACGCCTGGGCGCGCGCCTCTTCAATCGCACCTCGCGCCGTCTGGCCTTGACCGACGCCGGCCAGTCCCTGGTCGAGCGCGCCAGCCGCGTGCTGGCCGAAGCGCAAGCCGCCGAGGAGGAAGCGTCCAGCCAGTCCTCGGCGCCGCGTGGAACGGTACGGATGGCCGTGCCCATGTCGCTGGGCATCACCACCCTGGGACCGGCGCTGCCGGGATTCTTCGAGGCCTATCCGGATGTCTCGGTCGACCTGCACCTGTCGGACGCCACGGTCGACCTGGTCGGCATGGGCTTCGACCTCGCCCTGCGGGTGGCGTCGCTGCCGGACAGCTCATTGGTCGCCCGCCGCCTGCGGGCCGTAAAACGGCACGTCGTCGCCGCGCCGGCCTATTGGGAGAAGCACGGTCGGCCGGGCCACCCGGCGGGCCTGGCCGAGCACCGCGGCCTGACCTACGGGCACCAAGCCGCGCCCGAGACCTGGCGCTTCCAGCGCGGCGGCGAGGAAGCCTCGGTGCGCCCCAAGTCGGTGATCCGCGCCAATAACGGCGACGTGCTCGTTCCTTCGCTGATCGGCGGCGTCGGCGTGGCCGTCCTGCCGGACTTCATTGTCGGCCCGGCCGTGGCCGACGGCCGGCTGGAAGAGATCCTGGTCGACTGGACCGCCGCCCCGATCGCCCTGCACCTGGTCATGCCGCCCGGCGGCCCGCGTCCAGCGCGGGTCGACGCCCTGGCCAACTACCTGGCCAAGACCCTGGGCCGCTAGCGCACCCGCTTGAAGGTCAGGCTCTGGTCCGGCGGGCCGGGCTGGCCGTCGACGTCCTGTTCGACCTTCAGCGTGTCGGCGTCGACCAGCCAGACCTTCATCGACTGCTTGCGGCCGCTCTTGTTGCTGGTCACGGCGGTGATGCCGCTCTTCCCGTCGCGGCGGACGCTGATCATCACGATCTGGGTGTTGACCACGGCCTTGGTCGGCGTGCCATCCAGCGGCGCGTCGGCGAACTGAATGGCGGCCAGGCCGGTCTCGTCTTCCTCGATCAGCGTCCAGGCCAGGCTCTTGCCGTCGTCCTTGGTGATGTCGACCTCCGCGCTCAGCGGCGCGGGACCGGTCAGGGCCTCGTTGAAGCGCGAGGCCGCCAGATCGATCTTCCAGAGACCGATCGCGCCCAGCGGGCCAGTCTGGGCCAGGGCGGGCGCAGCGATCAGCAGGCTGGCGGCGGCGAGAACGGGAAGGGCGGATCGGATCATGGAACGCCTCCTTGGAGCGGAGCCATCAGACGCTGGAGCGACGCGCTTCGTCTAGAAGCTTTCCGCCCTGCGGGCTTTCCGACTTAAAGACTGGCGACCTGGGTGGGGGTCAGGGCGCCGACCTGCAACGGGGTCATGACCGACAGGTTGGTTGACGACAGCCAGTCCAGCTGGGTCAGGGTCAGGCCCGGGATTTGGGCCGGCAGCAGGTAGCCGACCTGGGTCGTCATCAGCCCCGCGATCACCGACGTTCCCAACGCGCCGATCTGGGTGGAGCTCAGCGACTGGATCTGCGTCGCGGTGAACTGGCTGAACTCGGCGTGCGAGAAGCTGCGCATCTGATAGGGCGACAGGCCCCGCAGCGCGCTCGTCGTCAGGGCGGTGACCTGGGTGGCCGACAGGGCCGACAGATCGGTGATCGAGATCGCGCCCAACTGGGCGCTGCTCAGGGCGCGGACCTGGGTGGTGGAGAACTCGGCCATGTCCGCGGTCGTCAGGCCGGCCAGCTGTGTCGCCGTCAAGCCGGTGATCTGGGTCGTGCTGATCGTCTGGAAGGCGGTAGCGTCCAGGCCCGAGAGGTTCTCGACCGACAGGCCGCCGAACTGATTGGAACTCAGGCTCAGGAACTGCGTCGTCGAGAGCTCGGCGAAGTCGGTTGCCGTCAGCCCGGCGATCTGGGTGGCGGCCAAGCCCGCCAGCTGGGTCGGGGTCAGGGTCGCGATCTGGGTGGCCGACAGGGCGTTGAAGTTGTCGGTGGACAGCGCCGACAGCTGGCCCGCCGTGAAGCCCGCCACCTGGGTCGCGGTCAGCTTGGTGAAGTCGGTGACGCTCAACGTCCTGACCTGGGCGGCGGTCAGGCCGCCGATCTGGGTGGCGGTCAGGGCGGCGACCTTGGTGGCCGATAGGCCCGCGAAGCCGCTGCTGGACAGACCCGCCAGCTGGGTGGCGGTCAGGGCCTTGAACTGGGTGTCGGACAGGGAGCCGGTCTGGGTGCTGCTCAGTCCGCCCAACTGCGCCGCCGAGAAGACGTTGAAGTCCGTATCGAGCTCGGTCAGCTGATCCAGGGACAGCGATCCGACCTGGGTGGCCGTCAGGCCCTTCAGCTGGCTTGTCGACAGGGCGGCGAACTGCAGGTCGTCCAGCGCCGGGATCAGAGTGGCGGGCAAGGCCGACAGCTGGGTCGGCGACAGGGCCTGCAGCTGATCGGGCCACATCTCACCCAGATCCTCCAGGCGCATGGCGCCAATCTGCACGGCGGTCAGGCTCTTGACCTGGGTGGTGGTCAGCGCCGTGATCTGCGTGCCATCCAGGCCTGTGAAGTGGGTGGCGTCCAGCGCGCCGATCTGGGCCGCGCTCAGCTTCTCCAGCCGTTCGGTGTCCAGCTTGGCCAGCTGGGTCGAGGTCAGGGCGTTCAACTGCCCGCCGCTGAACGCCGCCAGCTGCTCGGCGTCGAAGATCAGGTTCTGGGCGAAGGCCGGGATCTGGGTGGCCGTCAGGCCCTTCACGGCGGTGTTCGACAGGGCCGAGACCTGGCTGGCCGACAGGCCGCCCAGCGCCGTGTTCGACAGCGCGGCGACCTGGGTGCTGGCCAGGGTCTCAAGCTTGGTGGTCGAGAGATTGGTGATCGTCGACGCCGACAAAGCGGCGATCTGGGCGGCGGAGAGGTACGAAATCGGCACAGGACTCGTTGCCCCACAAGGTCGCGACGCGAATCGTTCGCGTTACCTTATGTGAAACCCCGGATCGGGGCCATGCGACCGAAAGGTCTAGCCGGCCCGCATGGTCCACAGGTCGAGATCGTTCTCGCGGCCGATCAGGGCCAGGCCGGAGGCGATCGATTCGAACTCGCCGCCGCTCTCGATCTTCTCGGCCCCGAAGCGGCGCAGGAAGATCTCGCGCACGGCCGGCACGAACGAGCTGCCGCCGGTCAGGAAGACTCGGTCGACGCCGGCCTCGGTCAGGTTGGCGCGCTCGAGGGCCTCGCCGACGGCGGTCTCGATAGCGGCCAGTTCCGGGGCGATCCAGCTTTCGAATTCGCCGCGCTGGACCTGTTTCTCGATCTCGACCGAGCCAGCGGCGAAGTGGAACGTCGCCTCCGTCCGAGCCGACAGAGCCTCCTTCAGCGCCGAGACCGACTTGTAGAGGGCGTAGCCGTGGTTGCCGTCCAACACCTCGATCAGGGCGGCGATCTTCTCCGGCTCCACGGCCGTCCGCTCCAGGGCGCGGATATCGCGCATGTCCTTGGAGGCGCGCAGCAGGGCCAGCTGGTCCCAGCGGGCGAAGGCGGCGTAGTAGCGCTGCGGTATGGGCAGGCTGTTGGAGAACGAGCGATAGTCCGAGCCCTTGCCCAGCTCGGGCGAGACCAGCTGGTCGATGATCCGGTAGTCGAAGGCGTCGCCGGCGATGCCGACGCCTGAGCGCGACAGCGGCGTCGAGCGCAGCGTGCCGTCGGGGTCGCGTTCGAAGCGGACCAGCGAGAAGTCGCTCGTGCCGCCGCCGAAGTCGGCCACCAGCACCGTGGCGTCCTGCTTCAGCTGCCGGGCGAAGAAGAACGCCGCGCCGACGGGCTCGTAGGCGTAGCGGATGTCGGTGAAGCCCAGGCGCTTGAACGCCTCCTCATAGCGGTTCAGGGCCAGGGTCTCGTCCGGCGAGGAGCCGGCGAAGGTCACGGGGCGGCCGACGATGACCCTCGGGGGCAGGGCGTCCAGCTGGCCCGCCGCGTGCTCCTGCAGACGCAGCAGGAAGGCGGCCAGCAGGTCCTCGAACTGGTAGCGCTTGTTGAGGATCCGCGTCTCGGTGAAGGCCCTGGAGGCGGCGAAGGTCTTGAACGACTGGATGAACCGCGTCTCCAGCGGATCTTCCAGATAGGACTCGATGGCCCAGGGGCCGGCCTCGACCACGCGTTCGTTCGCGGCGCCGGCCTCGCCCTGGACGCTGTGGAAGCTCAGCGCCGAGCGGAAGGCGAACAGGTCGCGGTTGTCGATGGAGTAGCGGACCAGATGCGCGTGATCGTCGCCGCGCGTCAGCGAAACGACGGTGTTGGTGGTGCCAAAGTCGACACCAATGGTCGGCGCGCCAGTCTTCGGCGCGGGGGGGGCGGCCGTCATGGGATGGCTCGATGTTGTCAGTCGGGAGGGGCGTGCGTCGTAGCGCCTCTCGCGGGAAGGTCAAGCGTTCTGGCCGCCTTTAAGTATTCATTCGCGGCGGGGCGCCCACGTATCGACGCGCGGTGATCTATCGCCACGGGGCTGATTGACTTCCCGCCGCGCGTCCGGTCGAACGGGCGCGAGCAGATATTGGGAAGACCTTGGAAAACTTCGACGTCCTGGTGATCGGCGCGGGCGCCGCCGGCATGATGTGCGCCATAGAGGCCGGCAAGCGCGGGCGCTCGGTGCTGATCGTGGACCACGCCAAGGCGCCCGGCGAGAAGATCCGCATCAGCGGCGGCGGCCGATGCAATTTCACCAACACCGGCGCGTCGATCCATAATTTCCTGTCGGCCAACCCGAAGTTCGCCCTGTCGGCTCTGCGCCGCTATCGGCCGAAGGACTTCATCGCGCTCGTCGAGCGGTACGGCATCGCCTATCACGAGAAGACCCTGGGGCAGCTGTTCTGCGACGGCTCGGCCAAGCAGATCATCGATATGCTGCTGACCGAGATGAAGGCCGCCGGCGTCAAGCTGCGGCTGGAAACGAGCTTCCTTGACGTCGCCAAGACCGAGACCGGCTTCGAGGTTGAACTATCTTCCGGCGCGGTGCGCTGCGCGTCACTTGTGGTGGCTTGCGGCGGCAAGTCGATCCCGAAGATGGGCGCGACGGGACTGGGCTACGAGATCGCCAAGCAGTTCGGGCTGAACATCGTCGAGACGCGCCCGGCCCTGGTCCCTCTGACCTTCGAGGCCGGCATGCTGGCGCGCTTGACGCCGCTGTCGGGCGTGGCGCTGGACGCCGTGGTCGCCCACGGCAAGACCAGGTTCCGCGAAGGGATGCTATTTACGCATCGAGGCCTGTCCGGGCCCTCGATCCTGCAGATCTCGTCCTACTGGCGCGAGGGCGACGAGATCCGGGTCGACATGGCGCCGGGCGTCGACGCGCTGGCGGCGCTGAAGGCGGCCCGCACGGCGACTCCCCGCCAGGCGGTCGCCACCGTGCTCTCGACCCTGCTGCCCAAGCGCGTGGCGCAACTCATCGCCGACGCCGAGGAGGGCGCGAAGGGAAACATCGCCGACTGTTCCGACAAGGTGCTGGGCCGGTTGGCCGCGGCGGTCAACGCCTGGACCTTCAAGCCTGTCGGCTCGGAAGGCTATCGCACGGCGGAAGTGACGCTGGGCGGCGTCGATACGGACGCCCTGGACTCGCGAACCCTGGAGGCCAAGGCCGTCCCGGGGCTCTATTTCATCGGCGAGGTCGTCGACGTCACCGGCTGGCTGGGCGGCTATAACTTCCAGTGGGCCTGGGCGTCGGGCTGGAGCGCGGGGCAGGCCGCATAAGAAAAATCCTCCCCCGTGAGGGGGAGGATCTTCGCCTAACTACTTCTTCTTGAACGGCTTACCGGCCGGCTTGCCGTCGAAGCTCTTGGCCTTGAAGGGCTTGGGGCCCTTGAACGGCTTGCCGGCGCCCGCGTCGTCGCGCTTACCGGCATAGGGCTTGGGCGTGTACGGCTTGGCGCCGGCGGCGTTGTCGCCGAACGCTTTCTTGAAGGGCTTCTTAGGGCCATCGCCGTCCGGACGCGGCGCGCGCTTAAATTCGCGCGGTGCATCAGCGCCGGCCTCGGCGCGCGGCTTGTAGGCGCGCTTCGGGCTGTCGGCGTCCTGCGGCGAGTATGGACGCGGCGCTTCGTCACGCGGGGCGCGTGGTTTGAAATCACGCGGCGCGTCATCGCCGCGCGGGGCGCGGGGCTTGAACTCGCGGGGCTTGTAGTCGCCCTTCGGCTCTTCGCCACGACCGTAAGGCTTGGCGTTGCTGACGCCGTCGTCGCCGTAGCTGGACGGGCGCGGGGTATGATCACGCGAGCCCGGCGCGTTGGCGCGCGGCGAACGCGGCGCGTCGTCACGGGGCGGACGGGGCTTGTACTCACGCGGCGCGGCGTCGTCGCGCGCCCCATGTTCGCGAGGAGGGCGCGGCGCATATTCGCGACGCGGGCCGGCTTCGCGGGCGGCCGGCGCCGTGGTCGGGGTGATCGAGACGTCCTCACGCACCGTCTGCTGGACCGCCGCGCCGAACTTCACGGCGGCTTCGGCCGAGATCTCGAACTTGGTGTCGTAGTCGAAGATCCGGATCGCGCCGATGTCCTTCTTGGTGATGTGACCCAGGCGGCAGATCAGCGGGATCAGCCACTTGGGGTCGGCGTTGTTGCGGCGACCGGTGTTGAGACGGAACCACTCCGAACCGTCCATGCTGACGCGCGGCTCGCGCTCGGGGCGGTCGCCAAAATCGCGCTCACCGCCGAATTCACGCGGCTCACGGCCGCGCGGACCCGGATCGGCGCCGTGGCGCGGGTCGTCGTAGATTTCTTCGGGAGCCGGCAGCTTGGCGCGGCGGGCGCGGATCAGGGCGGCGGCCAGCTCTTCCGGCGTGCGCTTTTCCAGCATGGCGGCGACCAGGCCGGCGTCGTCCTCGTTGGCGGGCTCGGAGAAGATCGGATCGTCGAGCAGGCGCTCGGTGTCCTTGACGCGGATCTCGTCGGCGGTCGGGGCGCCGCCCCATTGACCTTCGACGCCGGCGGCCATCAGCAGCTGTTCGGCCTTGCGACGGCGGGTGTAGGGAACGACCAGGGCCGAGACGCCCTTCTTGCCGGCCCGGCCGGTGCGGCCCGAACGGTGCAGCAGGGTGGCCTTGTTGACCGGCAGCTCGGCGTGGATGACGAGGCCAAGGTCGGGCAGATCGAGGCCGCGCGCGGCGACGTCGGTGGCGACGCAGACGCGGGCGTGTCCGTCGCGCAGGGCCTGCAGGGCGTCGGCGCGTTCGCGCTGGGAAAGCTCGCCCGAGAGGCCGACGACGTCGAAGCCGCGCTCGCGCAGCTTGGAATGCAGCGAGCGGACGCTTTCACGGGTGTTGGCGAACACCAGGGCGCCGGGGCTTTCGAAATAGCGCAGCAGGTTGACGACCGCGTGCTCGACCTCGTTGGGCGCGACGCGGACGGCGCGATATTCGATATCACGGTGCGGCTCGTTGCGGCCGATGGTGTCGATGCGGATGGCGTCGTTCTGGTAGCTCTTGGCCAGTTGCACGATCTCGCGCGCCAGAGTGGCCGAGAACAGCAGCGTGCGGCGCTCGGCCGGAGCGGCGTCGAGGATGAATTCCAGGTCTTCGCGGAAGCCCATGTCGAGCATCTCGTCGGCCTCGTCGAGGACGGCGACCTTCAGCTCCGACAGGTCCAGGTGGCCGCGCTCGATGTGGTCGCGCAGGCGGCCCGGGGTGCCGACGACGATGTGGGCGCCGTAGTTCAGGGCGCGCTGTTCGCGACGCGCGTCCATGCCGCCGACGCAGTTGACCACCACGGCCATGGCCTGGGCGTACAGCCACGTCAGCTCGCGATTGACCTGGATGGCCAGCTCGCGGGTCGGGGCGATGACCAGGCACAGCGGCGCGGCGGCGCGGCCAAAGATCTCTTCGTCACCCAGCAGAGTGGGGGCGGCGGCCAGGCCGAAGGCCACGGTCTTGCCTGAGCCGGTCTGGGCGCTGACCAACAGGTCGCGGCCTTCGGCATCGGCTTCCAGCACGGCGGCCTGGACGGGGGTGGGCTCGAGGTAGCCTTGAGCGGCGAGAGCCCGCTCGAGAGCGGGGTGGGAGGCGGGGAAGGGCATATGGGTCCAGTTCATTTGCGGGCCGCACACACAAACGCGCGGCTCGCGCCAATGACCAAATCGGGCCCCCTGAAGCCTGTAACGCTTCCCTCGGACCGCTTCTTGGTCGAATTCAAACGAAAATAGCCTCGTTTCGCGGTCGGGACGACTCCCGGACGGAGAAACGAGGCTTGATGAGCGGCCTTATGCGCCTGTCGCGGCGCAAAAAGCAAGCGGCTTGAAGTTTGGTGTCTTTCGAGGCCGATCCGGATGCTTGGCGGGCGCGATCAGGAGGCCGACGCCAGCGCCTGGTCAATCGCCTGGGCGATGCGTTCCGGGGATTCGGCCCCAACCACGGCGAGCTTGCCCGCGAAGATGGCGAACGGCACGCCCGTGACGCCGCCCTGCACGGCCATGGCGTGTTCCCGGGCCACGGCCTCCTTGTCGGCGCCTTCCGACAGCAGTTGCAGCACGACCATCCGCTCCATGCCGGCGGCCTCGGCGATGTCGCCCAGCACCATCGGGTCGCCAATGTCGAGGCCGTCGGTGAAATAGGCCTTGAACAGCGCCTCGACGACCTCGTCCTGCGCACCGGCCGTCAGGGCCCAGCGGATCAGGCGATGGGCGGCGTTGGTGTTGGGGGAGAATTCGATCGCCTCGAAGTCGAAGCGGATGCCCTCCTCGGCGCCGCCCTCGCCCAGGGCCGCGTGGGCGGCTTTCAGCTTCTCCGGGTCCTTGAACTTGCTGGCCATGTACTGCTTGCGGTCGACGCCTTCCTCGGGAAGCGTCGGGTCCAACTGGTACGGCCGCCAGATCAGCTTGGCCTCGACGTCGGGGCGCAGGGCCAGGGCCGACTTCAGACGTCGCCAGCCGAGATAGCACCAGGGGCAGACCACGTCGGCGACGACGTCGATGATCATCGGGGCGGTCTGGGACTGCTGGGCCACGGCTTACTCCTCGGGAACTGATGTCCGCTACAGGACAGGTTCCATATAGGAGCTGCCGTTACGGCGCCCAAGCGCGCGGTTCAGCTGGCCTCACGGCGCAGGGCGTTGGCGGCGGCGCGCTCCAGGGTCCGGACGGCGCTTTCGCCGCGCTGGACTTCGGCCACACCGATATCGAACTCGCAGACGAACGGCGGGCGGTCCTCGCCGGCGTCGAAGGCGGTGCAGCCGATCACGGCGGCGATCCGTTCCGCGGCGGCCTTGGCCGCGCCCAGATTGGTCGCGGGCAAGGCCAGGGCGAAGACTTCGGTGGCCAGGCGGGCCGAGGTGTCCTCGACGCGGACCAGGCGGCCGATCATCGAGCCGATCTGCGGGATGGCGCGGTCCAGCCACCCGTTCTGGCGAGCCCAGACGGTCTCGGGCTTGTCGGCGACGCGCAGCACGCAGATCGACAGCGGCCGGGCGCGCTCGGTCGCGGCCTTGGCCAGGCGCGCCAGGTGGGCGGCGAACAGGTCGCGGGTGAAGAGGCCCGTGGCGGCGTCCATCAGGCCCGAGCTGCGGGCCTTTTCCAGGGCGCCGCGGATGGATTCGCCGCGCCGGTAGCTGCGGGCCAGCTCCATGACGCGCAGGGCCGTCTCGACCTCGGGCGTCTCGGGCGAGGCCACGTCGGAGACGCCGCGATGGAACGCCTCGGACATGGTCACGTAGCTTTCGGCCTTCAGGTAGAGCAGGGCCGGGATGTGGAAGAGGCGGGTGTTGCGGCGCATGCCGGCCGCGATCGACAAGGCTTCCTGCTGGCTGTCACCGGCCCAAAGGACCACGGAATCGAAGGCCCGTTCGTGCAGATAGTCGAAGGCGGTATAGGCGGTGAAGGCGCCGACCACCTCGGCGCCGCTGGCCTGCAGGGCGTTCGACAAAGCCAGGAACTGCGGGGCCGGCTCGCCGACCGCCAGGATACGGATCGGCGTGTCAGGCGGTTCGGGGAGATCGAGGCGTCGGCCGCGCTCGCCGAAGGTCTCCAGGCGTAGCTCGAACTCTTCCTCGGCGATGGCGGTGCGCACCAGGCTCTCCAGGCGCAAGGCGGCCTGGGACGGGTGCAGCGGCGGCGAGAGGGTCAGGTCGAACGCCTGGTTGCGATAGTCGCCGTCGGGATCGCCGATGGCGATGACCGGCAGGCGGCGCGGGGCCACGGCGGCCTTCAGCCGGCGGGCCAGGGTCTGGGTCTCGGGACCGGCGCTAGCCAGATCGACGATGACGGCCTCGATCGGCAGGTCGCCCAGGGCGGCGAGGGCGGCGTACGGGCCGCGAGCTGTGATCGTGCGCCAGCCCAACCGGTCCAGCCCTTCGGCCAGCGGTCCGGCGCGAACATCGTCGCGCGCCACGATCAGGATCCGGGCGTCAACCGCCAAACCAACCTCCGCCCGAAATCTCGTGTGGCCAAGCCCACAACCCACCCTGAGATTCGACGCTGCAACATAGCAGAGGCTTTGCGTGGTCAAAGGTACGGAACGCCGCAGTTCGGAGCTAATCCTATCGGGGCTTGCCTGACCGAACGTCAGGGCCGTTCTAGTGGGTGCAACCGGCCGTCCGAAGAGCGCCGGAAGGGAGACGTAATCATGGGCCAGGGGCCGCTTTCGGGACTGAAGATCGTCGAGTTCGCCGGCATCGGTCCGGGACCGTTCTGCGGCATGCTGCTGTCGGACCTCGGCGCGGACGTGGTGCGGATCGACCGCAAGGGCCAGGGCCAGGGTCGCGGCTCGCCGGCCGACGTCACGGCGCGCGGGCGTCGCTCGGTGGCCCTGGACCTCAAGCACCCTGAGGCGATCGAGACCTGCCTCAAGCTGCTGGACCAGGCCGACGGCCTGATCGAGGGCTTCCGGCCCGGCGTCATGGAGCGGTTGGGCCTTGGCCCCGACGTCGTTCTGGCCCGCAATCCGAAGCTCGTCTACGGCCGCATGACCGGCTGGGGTCAGACGGGTCCCTACGCCAAGGCCGCTGGCCACGACATGAACTACATCGCCATCACCGGCGCCCTGGCCGCGATCGGCACAAGCGACAAGCCCGTGCCGCCGCTGAACCTGGTCGGGGACTTCGGAGGCGGGGCGCTCTACCTGGCCTTCGGCCTGCTGGCCGGGGTGATCCACGCCCGCGCCACGGGGCAAGGCCAGGTGATAGACTGCGCCATGAGCGACGGCGCGGCCTCACTGATGGCCATGTTCTACGGCTTCAAGGCCGGCGGCATGTGGAACGAGGGCCGGCGGACCAACATGCTGGATGGCGGCGCGCACTTCTACGACACCTACGAGTGCGCCGATGGCAAGTGGATCTCGATCGGCTCGATCGAACCGCAGTTCTACCTGCTTCTCTTGGAAAAGACGGGGATTTCCGACCCGCAGTTCCAGCATCAGATGAGCCGCGAGGAGTGGCCGCAGCTGCGTGAGAAGCTGGCCGCCGTCATCAAGACCAAGTCACGCGACGACTGGTGCGCGATCATGGACGCCACCGACGTCTGCTTCGCTCCGGTCCTGACCATGGACGAGGCGCCCAAGCACGCCCACAACGCCGCCCGCGAGACCTTCGTCGAGGTGGAGGGCGTCGTTCAGCCGGCCCCCGCGCCGCGCTTCTCGGCCACGCCCGGCGTCATCCAGGGGCCGCCGCCGAAGATCGGCGCCCACAATGACGAGGCCCTGGCCGATTGGGGATTCTCGGCCGACGCCATCGCCGGGTTGAAGGCGGCCGGAGCGCTCTGAAACCTGCTGATCGCGTTCAGGTTCGGTTCAGGCGCGAAGTCCCAGGTTGCGTGTGTCGACCGGCCGTCGCGCCATCCGTCCCTCGATGCGGCGGTCGGTTCACAGGACCTTCCTGCGGAGACGCGTCGCCTTCCCAAAGGCGGCGCGTCTTTGACTCTGGAGGCCCGCATCGCCATGGTCCGCCGGATGCAAGATCCGCAGCACCACATTCGTTGGCGCGACCTTCAGCTTGATCCGATCCACTGGGTGCGTGAAATCCTCCGCGTTCTGGGCCTGGCCCTGTCGCGCCTATGGGGTCGCGACGTCATGCTGTACGTCGGCGGCGTCTCGTTTTTCGCGCTGCTGGCCGTGTTTCCGGGGCTGGCGATTCTCATCGGCCTCTACAGCTTCTTCCTGACGCCCGAGAGCGCCGCGCGTCAGGCGACCAAGCTGGCCGAGCTGATTCCCTCAGGGGCTCGCTCGATGTTCCAGGACGAGCTTTCTCGCCTCGCCCATGCGCCTGGCCAGACCATCTCGTTGCAGAGCGGCGTGGTGCTGATCGTCGGCGCCTACGCCGCCCATCGCGGCTTCAAGGCGTTGCTGGCGGGGCTGTCGTTCATTCACGACGAGGAAGACCAGCGCGGCTTCTTCGGCTTCAACATCATGGCGCTGCTGGTCCTGATGGCCGCCTTTGGCCTGCTGTTCTTCATGTCAGGCGTGTTTCTGACGTTGCGTCTGCTGAGTTCGGCCATGGATCTGAAGCCGCTGGCCGGAGTCTCGTGGATCCAGTCGGAATGGACCTGGGCCAGCTTCGGCATCGTGGTCGGCATGAGTCTGGTCTACCGCTACGCCATGTCGCGCGGGGTGGTCGGCTGGCGCGCCTCGATCTCGGGCGGTGTCGCGGCGGCGGCCCTATGCGTGTTCATGTCGTGGGCCAGCGCCTTCTATGTCGAGAAGATCGTTCACCTGGGCGCGACCTACGGCTCGATCTCGGCGGTGATCATCTTCCTGATCTGGCTGTCGTGGAGCGTGAACGCCATCTTCTTCGGCGGCGCCCTGGCCACCGAGGTCGAGATCGCCCTGGACGAACGTCCCCGGGCCCTGCTGGAAGGGCCCAGGGCGATCCCGCTCAAGGCGCCTTCCGAATATGAAAACGGATAACTCCGCCCTCCTGGTCGGTGATCTCCAGCACGCTCGCGCCGATCTGACTGGCGAAGTGCGGGACGTCGATCCGGGCCATGGGATCGGTGGCTAGCAGAACGAGTTCAACGCCCGGCGCAGCGGCCTCGTGAGCCTTGCGCAGCTTCAGGGTCGGAACGGGGCAGTGGTGGCCGCGCGCATCGACCAGGATCGGCTCAGACATCGAAGACAGCCTCGGCCTCCGCGGCCGGCAAGATCCGATATTGGCCGGGCTCGAGGTCGGCGGGCAGGGTCAGGCCGCCGATCCGCTCGCGATGCAGCGTGACCACGTGGTTGCCGACGGCGGCGAACATCCGGCGGACCTGGTGATAGCGGCCCTCGGTGATGGTCAGCCGCGCGGTCTTGTCGTCGACGACGTCCAGTTGGGCCGGCAGCAGCGGCTTTTCCTCGCCTTCGAGCATCAGCGTTCCGGCGGCGAAGATCTCGCCCTCCGGGCCCCTCAACGTGCGGTCGAGCGTGGCCAGATAGGTCTTCGGCACATGGCGCTTGGGCGAGATCACCCGGTGCAGGAAGTCGCCGTCGTCGGTGATCAGGATCAGGCCGCTGGTGTCCTTGTCCAGGCGGCCGACCGTCGACAGGCCGGGATCGCGCAACCGCCAGCGGCGCGGCAGCAGGTCGTAGATCTTCTCGCCCTCTTCCTTGTGCGAGCACGTCACACCCAGCGGCTTGTGCATCAGCAGCACCAGCGGAGCCGGCGGATCGACCGCGACGCCGCGAATGGTCATGCGCTCGGGCAGCGCAGCGTCGACGGCGATGCGGGCCCCGGCGTCCTTCAGGATCTTGCCGTCCAGCACGACCTTGCCGCTGGCGACCAGGGCCTGGACGTCCTTGCGGCTGCCGTAGCCGAGATTGGCCAACAGCCGGTCCAGCCGGGCCATCAGCGCTTTCGTCATTTACGGGCCTCGAAGACCTTGTAGCCGCCGCCCTCGGCGGCCAGGCCGACCTTGGCGAAGCTCTCGCCCAGGATCGCCTCGTATGGCAGGTGGCGATTGGCCACCATCCACAGCACCCCGCCCTTGCGAAGGGCGGCGGCGGCCGAGGCGATGAAGGCCTGGCCCAGGGTCTTGTCCTCGCCGCCGCCATCATGGAACGGCGGATTGCTGACGATGAAGTCGAGATCCTTCAGTTCGGTCTGACGGACGTCACCCCAGACAAACTCGGCGCGCGGGTCGGAGACGTTGCGGCGGGCCACGTCCAGCGCGCGGCGGTCCAGCTCGACCAGGGTTAGCTTGGTGACTTTCGGCGAAGCCAGGACGTTGAGGGCCAGCAGTCCGATGCCCGCGCCGAAATCGGCCCCGGCTCCGGCGAACGGCGGCAGAACCTGGAGCAGGGCGTTGGTGCCGGCGTCCAGGCGATCCCAACTGAACACGCCGGGCTGGGTCCACAGGCCGTTCTCGGAAATCTGGCGCGGGGCTCCGGCGGCGATGGCCTCGGCCAGGCCCTTGATCACGGCGGGGCGGACCACGAGGCAGATGCGGTTGTGGCGACGGGCGCTCTCGCCAACCTCGCAGCCCAGGGCCTCGAGTTCCTTCTTCAGGCGCAGGCCGCCGCGATCCTTTGGGGCGAAGGCGGTCATGCGGCCGCCCGGCGTCAGAACACGCAACGCCTGGGCGAGGACAAATCGTCGCTCCACCGCGCCGGCGGGCGCGCGAACGGTCACGGCGGTAAAGGATTCGTCCGGAACCGAGGCGATGTCCCTCGAACCGGCGACCAGCGGCGACAGCTGCGCGGCTTCCGCCGCGGACGGCGCCAGGTCATGATCAGCCTGGCCATAGATCGCGGTATTGGAAGCCGACATGCTTGTCCTGAAAGGGTTTTCCGGTCGCCAAGAGCTCTGGCGGGCAGGGTGTCTAGCATACCCCCCTTACGCCACAAGGGTTTGCGGGGCTTTTCGGATCTGAGACCAAAGTTACAGCCTAACGGGTTCGCCCCGCTAGGCCGCTCGTCGGGGCACGGCCTGGGCGCTGGCCAGCATGGCGCGGATGTCTGAAACCTCAACGATGGTCAGTCGCCCGACCTTCTTGAGCGTGATCTTGCCGGCCGCGTGCAGCCGATAGATCGTTGGGCGCGACATGCCGGTAACCTCCAGGGCCTCGGCGATCGTGTAGGATAGGCGCTCGTCGGGGTTCAGGGTGCGCTTCGGACGCTCGGCGTAGCTCTCAGCCCCCATGTCCGCTCTCCTTGGTCTGGATTGCGCGGGCCGGCGCAACGTCCGAAAGCAGTTTGGTTCCGTTCAGATAGATGCGGACGCCGTTGAAAATCTGCTTGGCGAGCATCGATCGGGCCATCGCGTCGTTGACGCTGATCTTGCCCGCGCGCAGCTCGTCTAGATCGGAAACGAGCCCGGCGATGATATTCGGAATGCCAAGTTGCTCAGAGACGGGCGCGGTGACGTAATCGCGTTCAGCCATAGTGGACGCTCCATGTCTTGCGTGCGGCTTCAGTTCTCAGCGCCTCGGCAAGCGCCACGCCACGGATGACGTTGCGGCGGTCCATGAATGACCCGGCGAGGGGCTTGCCAACCCCGCGCGAATATTCTCGCTCACATGATCGACAGAGGGGCGGAATGATGCGTTCGGGTCCTCGCAGGTGGTTCCACCGCGTGTCCACCTCGCAAAGGCAAATCGCACAGGTGAAGTCGGTCTTCGTCTTCACGCTTCTCCCCCTTTGGCTTCTGGATGGGTGGCGACAAGAGGTAGTTCAGCCAGTTCCGACCTTTCGTCGGCTAGCCGATCCCCCTGCGCCGAGACCGGATGGAGATGGCGGAACGTCGTCGTCGCCAGTACCCGCGTGGAGCCATTGCAGAGGGCGCAAAACTCGTCGGGCGCCATGGTGTCGATAGCGCAATAGCGCCGATGACCGGTGCCTCCCGGCAACGCGACCTGGCCATGCATCCACCGATAGTCGCCGCACCATCCACACGGCTCCATGCAGCGCGGGCAATCCACCTCGCGTTCGGACATCACCGTCCTCCCTCCCTATCCGTAGGAGCGGGAGGGGCGAACACCTTCATCGAGACCGTGAAGTTGTGCAGGTCGCGGACCATGAAGCCGCCAGCCGCCACGCGGTTGTTGCGGAAGTAGAGGACCGCTCCGCCATCGTCTTCGTTGAAGGTGTAGTTGCGGATCTCGCGCGACGGGACCTTGCCGGTGTCGGCCGCCGCAATCGCGTCAATCCAGGCGTGAATGCGGGTCGCCGCGTCGATGGCGTCGCCGAAGCGTTCAACGGTCTCCACGTCCCCCGCCTGTCCTCCTACGGGCGGAGGAGCGGGAGTGGCGATCGGCAGTGCCGAGCCCTTAGGCTTCGACTTTTGCTTTTCGCGGATCTGCTCGACCTTGGTCCAGACGCGGGCCAGTTCACGATCGGCGGCTTCATCAATGTCCACGCCGATCGTGTTGCAGAGCGCGGCCAGAGTGACCATAACGCCGCCGACCTCATTCCACTTCTCGCCGACAGGCCGACTGAACACGTAGTCGACGAGTTGGTGCGCACGCGTCGCGTCGTAGCCGTTGGCTTGGCAGAGCTCCAACGCCTCCTCTATGAACCGGTCGTTTCGCTCCAGACGGTCGGCGGCAATCTCTTCGCCGAAGCACGCCAGCATCCACGGCGCAACGCGCTCTTGGAACGTCGCCACCGCTTCCGGCAGGGCGGCTTCATCACGGACAGAACCGGAAGAAGAGACGGATTCATCCCGGAGTTGCCCGGTGTGGACGGCTTCGCCGCCATCAGGGAGCGGCCTAAGGACTACACGCCACGCGGCGTCATCGTCGAGATGCACCGCCTCCGCATCGACCCGGCGGGCGTAGAACGTGGCGTCGGCCAAGTCCTTTACCCAGACCGTTCCGCCATCCTGCCAGGCCCGGTACTGGTCCATGTTGGCGTTCATGATCACCCAACCCTCGGTCATTCCGGTTGCTCCGCGTTGGTGCTTTCCATGTACGACTTGGCTGAGAGGAGTGCGGCCAGCGGCGTGGCGCCTTGGCCGATCAGATCCCACTCGCGGTCGTTGATGCTTCCGCTGCGCTCGTGGACGCGCCAGAACGTGTCCTCCTCCTCGGCGTCAAAGCCGTAGTCGAGTTCCAGGCTGGGGCGCTCGGCGAGCCAAGCCAGCATGTCGTGCGAGTGCGGGCGGGGCCACGCATCCGCGCACTGGTCTGTCAACCGTTCCGGGAGGCACCCTGCTTCTAGCGCAGGGTCACCAGGAGAGCAGCGGCCCTCCTGGCGGGCGGCGTCGAGCATCCAGGCCAGTTGTTCGAACCGCATGGTGATGTTGTTGCGGTCGATCGCCACGCCGCCGGGAACGTTACCGATCAGCGCGCGGTCTTCGGGCTTAAGGTCGGTCATGGGCTGCTCCGCGTACCGGTGTTGCGGAGGCGCATTGGCCGGATCAGCCAGGGCAGCCCGGATGTCTGCGGCCAGATCTGGGTTCGTCGCCTCAATGCTATCGGCGTAGGCGTTGGCCGCGACGACGGCGTGCGGATCGGCGCCAGAGAAGTCGAGCACCAGAGAGTAACGGCGATCAGCCGATATGGGCTTGCCGTCGACGCGCTCGATGATGAAGCGCGGCTCCAGGCCGCCGGTCGTGGCGCGAGTGGGTTCGGTCATGCTGCAATCTCCATCCATGGTTGGTGAGCTGAGATCAGGTCGGCGCTCAGGCGCGCCGCATCCATCTTTGGAATAGCCAGGGCGAACTTGGTCCCGCCGGAGCCGTCGGTGCTGTCCGCGCCGGCGTCCAAGGCTGCCCTGAAGCGTTCGCCGGTGTTCACGCGTCCTACGTGGTACCAACAGCGCTTGCGGCGGCAGAACGCGCCCCACTTGCCCATTTCCTTGATCTTCCACTCGGTAGAGCCGCCGAGGAAAATCCCCACGCGCTCGTTGACGAGGTGCTCAAGGTCTTCAGGCTCAATGCCGTCTTGGACAGGGATCAGCACAAGGTCGGACGCCGACGCGCACCGGTTCATCCACCGGATCGACAACTCCAGCGATCGGCGACCATCGGCGATGATGTCCGGAAGGATCAGGAAGTCCGGCTTCCAGCCTTCGCTGGCCATCTTCTCAAGAAAGCGCTCGTATTGCTCTTCCTGGAACGGGAGGTTCTGTTGCGTGGAGGCCCAGACGCCGTTGTCGCCGCAGGACGGGAAGCCCTCGGTCCGCCAGACGCCGCCAGCGGACACGAGCAGGCGCCACCCGGCCTTCCACATCAGAAAGAGGTTTCGAGCCGTGCCCGTGCGGCTGGCATAGCAAAGCATGGGCACGCCTGGCCGCAGCTTCCCGCGCTCGATGGGGAATTCCCACACGCCGCCGTAAGGAACGTTGCGGCATACCTTCCGATAGACTTTCCCGGTCTTCTTCGGCCCGTACCGGACGCCGATGTCGAAGTCGCGCATGCGGACCATCACGGCCTCACACAGGCGTAGATCCGCTCCAGCGGGCGGTTCACGTCCACGATGCGGCAACCCGTCAGGTGCTCAGCGACCCAGCGGCCAATGTCCTCCGCGCGCGAGAGGCCGTCGCCGAGGTCGGTGTGGTCGATCTGGTCCAGCACGGCTTTGAGCTTCTGCTGAAGTTCGACCGCGTCTCCGTCGCCAAACCAGGCCACGACCTCGTATGTGTGGCCATGCAGCGGGCCGCCGCCCTTAGGACGGTGGGCGATGCTCAGGACAGCGCCGACGCCGATGAGGGCTTCGCTCACGCCTCCCTCCCGTCCTCTAGCGCCGCACGGCCGGCAGCGGTGATCTGCATGATGTTGAGGTCTTCGGATCGATACCGAAACCTAATCAGGCCAGCCTTTGCGAGGCCCATCACGGGCGGGTTCGCCAGAGAAGTCGAAAGCTCTCCATGCTTGACGAGCGCCGCCAAGAAGGCGCGATCTTTGTCGGTCAGCTTCCCCATCACCCTTCCCCTTGTTCATGGACGGGCCGGCAGCAGTAGTGATCGCCGCTCGCTCCCCGCCACAGACGGATGCATCGGCAGCGGATGCCAGGCGGAAGGCGTCTGAAGCCCTCGGGCGGATTGTCAGGGTTCGTGGCGAGCGCAGCCGTCGCAGGGGCGGGACGGTGTTCTGGACACGGCCCGTCATCTTCGGGGTCGCTGCAAATCGCGCACGGACCCCCGTCTTCTCCCTCCCCCTCCCCGCCCTTAGACAGGAGAGCGCGGATCACGTCGCCGGACATGACGCCCTGAGACCAACGAATGTAGCTGTCGGGCAGCGCGGCGTTGATGGCGGGACGGCCGTCCAGAACCTCTTGAAGAAGGTCGCATTCGGCTTTCGCCTCATCGCGTTCCGCAGTCCGCTCCAGCACAGCCTGTTGCAGGATAGAGCGGGCCTCGTTGGCTTCGGCGAGGGCGGCGAGAACCGTGTCGACCGCGTTGGCGTAGTTGCTCGCCTCGATCGCCACGGCCGCAAGCTGCGGGTTCGGGTCGAAGATGTCCCCGCGCTTGGCCGTTTCACGCGCACGATCGCGGCTCTGGGACAGCCGCTCAACGGCGGCCTGGATGTCAGCGGTCATCGGAGGGCTCCTCGGCAAGGACGCGGTCCTTCTCGGCGTCGGTCAGCGAGAAGCGGTGGCTCTCGATCTTGATCGGGGAGTTGCCCCAATCGAACGCCCGGTAGCGCAGCGATGACGGGCCATCGGGACCGGTGCGCAGTTCGTAGACCGTCCGACCTGGCCCGAGGCTCGTGTAAAACACGTCCTTGCCAAATTGCTCCGCGAAGGCGATTTCGCGGCGCGTGCTCTCGCCGATGTAGCCGCCGGGATTGATGACCACGATGGCATGGCTGGCGTCGATCTTGGCGATGTGGATATGGTCGAGCCGTTCCTTCTCCTCGGGCGTGAACGTATCGCCGCTGTGGCCGAAGCCCGCGACGGAATAGACGAGGAAGCCGGCCAAGGTCAGGCGCTTGTTCCACAGTTCGTACTCGTCGCGGAACTTGGTCGATCCGCACAAGGTGATGCGGCCGACTTCCTTGCGCGTCACGTCCCAAGACGCGGTGATTTCCGTGATCTTAGACATTGCTGTCGGCCTCGCTCTTATTATGGGAGAGGGCAGCGTCGATGCGCGCTTGTGTTCTCTGGCCTTGCGAGCTCCGAAGGCTAATCAGAAGGTTCTCGTAGACCGCCACCTGCTGTTCGGCCTTCTCAGCGCGGGCGGTGAGGTCGGCGATATCGGCCTCGGCGCCCTTGGCCTCGCTTTCAGCGTTGCCGTAGTCGTGCAGCGCGTCGTCAAGCTTGTTGGTCAGGTCTTCTATCCGCCCCTCTGCTTCTTCAAGGGCGGTGAGAAGGGAGAGGATGACGTCGTGGAATGAACGATCCTCGACCAGGGCGATGTCGGCCGCTTCGGTGGCGTTATAGTTCTCGACGCTGTCGTTAGCCTCGTATGCGGCATAGGCGGCTTTGGCCTTCAGCGCCTTCGCCTTCAGGTCTGCCAGCACTTCAGGTGATAGGGTGTCGGTGTTCTCGGTCATGGGTGTTGCGCTCCGAAAAGGTCGCCCTGGGCCGGCGAGATCTCGCGAAGCCATGCGTCGACGGGAGGGGTGATGCGGCTTGACAAGCCGTGGCGGATCTGGCGCGCGGCGGCTGATATGGCGGCGCCGCGGTTGCTGTGGACCTGAAGGCCAACCGGGAAGCTGACCCAGGCGGCCGAGCCCTCAGCGTCGAAGCCAACGCTGTAGCCGGCGGCCTCTGGGGCGAGGATCAGGCGGCAACGGCCGGGGCCGGTGAGGATCTCGGCAGTGGTCTCGCCCTTACCCACGGCCCGTCTCCTTCGAGGAAGGGCCGCGCCGCTCAAGCCAGGACCGGAAGGCGACAGCGTGGGTCGGGCACAGGTCCTTGCCCTCCTCCGGCGCCGTGGAGCAGGCGGCGCAGATCTTGGCGTCACAGGTCCCGCCCTCGACCTTCCAGTCACAAAGGAGGTCGGCCGGGCGACCAGAGCCGCAGGCGCAGCGCTTCGGCTTGACCTTGGGGCCGCAGACGAAGCCGGTGACGCCGTTGATGCTGAAGGGGGTGCAGGGCATCAGAGGCCCTCGACCTTGACCATGCGCGCGGTCATGCTGCCCTCCGGAGTTGATGGAGGGGCTGATGCACGTAGGATTTCCGGTGGAAGTAGTCGGCGACGGCATAGACTGGCCCGCCTGGGTTCAGGCTGTCGGGTCGGTCGCCGCGATCTTCTTCTCGGTCCAGATCCAGCGGAAGACTGCGCTCGAAGCTGACGCTGAGCGCTACTCGGCCCTCGAAGGCGTGTTCACGTTGGCCTACGAGGTTGCTCGCGACTACCAAAATGCATGGCGGGAATGGATCTCCGGATCTCTCTTGGAGCCGTTCGATAAAAATCGCATCGTCTACGCTGACGGCTTTTTGGCCGAGGTTCCGACCTTTGCCCTCGGCAACCCGATTGCCGCTAAGCTCGTGAGGAACATGCGCGACATTTTGGCTGAAACCTCGTCGTTCGGCTGGCCGCGTCCCGCCGTACCGCCCGAAGCCAGCACGGCTAAGAGGGCAGACAATTTGGCCAAGGTGGTGGAGTCCGCTCTGGGATATGAGGCCCTCGTACGCGCAAGCGCGGAAAAGAAGCGCCACCGGGCGCGGTTCTGGTGGGTGCCTGGTGCGTAGGGTCAACGGCCCATCTCCGAATGGGCAGCATCACGAGCGGCGTTGAATGTAGCGCCGTCGGCAGCAAAGCCTTTGTGCTGCGTGGACATGTGGCGCTGCAGGTTCACGAAGGACCGATTGCAGCAGGGGCAGAGGCCGGCGGCGGCGCGGTTCTTCAGGCGCGTGACCTGGCCCCGGGCGGCGCTCGCGCGGCGTTCGGCGGCGGCGCGCATCTCCTCACGCTCGTTGGCCGTGTTCCAGGCGATCCGCTTCTCGTCTTCGACCTGGGCGACCTTCTGGGCCAGCCGGTCACGCTCGCGGCGAAGGAGGTCTGCTTCCGAAGGCCCCTCGCTAAAGATTTGCCCATGGCCGTAGGAGCAATAGAACGAGACCTTCTCGCTCGCCTTAGCCGCCCGGTAGTGGCTTTCAGGCAGGCCGAACACCGTCTTGCACCGGTAGCAGGTGACCTTGATCAGGGCCTCGTTCATGCTTCCGCCCCTGTAGGCCCGGGAACGGGAAGGGCGGCATTGGCACCGGGAGGCACCACCCCACGGGACTCGTAGGCGTGCGCTAGGGCCTCGCCAAAGGTCGGAGCCGGCTTCGGCGCAGGGGTCAGCACGACGCCGCTGACCGCATCAACCTTCAGGCCATGCAGCGGACAGGTGATCACGCCGTTGGCGTCGGGCTCGACGCTGCCCATGGGCCAATTCTGGTGCGGGCAGACCCAGCCGGAGCGGGCGCGGGAGCACTGGTGGCCCGCGTAGTGCTCGTTCAGCTTCTCGACCGCAGGCGCGTCGCTGAACTGATAGTCCAGCACCGTTCGCTTGCAGGTCATGACCCGCCAAACCAGCGGTGGCAACGGGCGGGCGTATTCCCCACGGCGATGCGGAGCGATCGGCGTGCGTTGCGCGATCTTTAGAGCGATGGGGTCGCCACTCCTCCCGGCGTCCCACCAGACGTCGGCGCCCATTCCCCGCCAGATCCGCGTATCGATGAAGCGCGGGTCAGCGTGATAGTGCTCCTCCTTGAAGTTGAAGAACCGGGCATCGTCATGCAGCGGCAGGAACACCGGCCATGCGCGCGGCTTGTCTCCTCGCCACAGCCATTCGACGGTCGGGACTAGATAGCGGCGGCCGACGACTGGCGGCGCTGAAAGATTGGTGATGCGCTCAGCCATGATCGTTCTCCCTGGCGGCTCTGGCCGCCTTCTTGGTGGGGCCGATTGATCCGTCGAACTTGCGGGTGCGGCTGGAGAAGCCGGCCGACTTGATCGGGACCTTCCGGCGGCCGATGCCGACCTCGCCGGCCAGGCGCTTGGCCTTGGCGATGGCGGGGATGTCGCGATCGGCGGTCTTCTTGTCGGAGCAGGGCTTGCGCCATAGCTCGCGGTTCTCGACGGCGTCGGAGCCGCCCAGGGCGCGCGGGATCCGGTGCTCGTCCGTCACCTTCTCGCGAAGGGCATCGAGCTTGACGCCGCAGCCGCACCCGCACTTGCCGTTCTGGTCCAAGCAGAGCTGGAGGTATTCGGCGCGGGTGAGGGGGCGGCGGGGCGCGGTGTTGGCGGTGACGGGGGCGCGCTCGGGAACGATCGTGATTTCCGGCTTCATCAGGCGGCCTCCGCCTGCTTGCGCAGCGTGGTCACGTCCACGCCGATGAGGTTGGAGACGAAGGCGAGGATGGCCTCCTTGCTCGCCCTGAACTCCTCGCGCGGCATGGCGCCTTCGGCTTGGCTCTTGGGCGTGCGAACGATGACCCAGGTCCCCCGGCGGCTGACCAAGGCGAAGCCGTCGGCGTTGGCCGCGAAGGTCGCCGTCTTGCAGGCGTCTTCCTCGGTCTCGTGGGCGATCCTGGCCTCGTTGTAGAAGCCGGTGCGGACGAGGGCCTTTTTGCGGAGCATTTCGGGCGAGGGGAACTCGTTGCCCAGGTGATGGGGCAGGTTCTCCCAGGCTAGGCGGATCAGCGCGAAGAAGTGGCGATGATCTTCAGGGGTCCGGTCGGGGACCATGAGATAGCCGTAGCCATGCGTGAACATGGCGGCGGCGCGGCGCGCGTAGTCGGGCTGCACCCGAAGGGCGCGGGCCTTCCCGTCCCAGATAAAGCCGATGCCGTTCATTCGGGCCAAGCTCCGAAGATCGCGTTGCGGGCGGCCTCGGCGGCGCCAGCGTCGCGGAATTGAAGGGTGAGGGCGGCCGAACCGTCGGCGCCCTGGGCGACCTGGCCGTGGTCGGTGACCTGACCGAAGGCGCGGAGGTCGCGGACGGTCTCGCCGAACCGGCGCAGGTTCGCCGCCTCGCTCTCGCGGATCTTCGCGCCCTTGGCCTCGGCCGCGCGCTGTTCAGCGGCAAGCCGGGCCTTGGCGGCGTGGGAGAGCGGGGCGGCGGGCTGCATCAGGCGGCCAGGGCGGTCGGCTGGCCGAAGGCCAGAACCTGGGCGACCAGTTTGTCGAGTTCGTCGTTGAACTCGCGGACCTCGCGCGCCAACTCGGCGATATAGAACTCGTCGCGGTAGACGCGGACGATCGGCATGGGCATGCCGGGGCAGTAGAAGGCCAGATCGACCCAGGCGCGGTCGGTGACCCAGAGCTGGCCCTGGACCTGGGCCTTATGCTCGGACGGACAAGTTTCGTCCCAGCCCGTGATCAGTTCGACCATCAGGTGCGGGGCCTTGGTCTTGATCTCCAGCAGGCCGTCATCGGCGACGGCGCGGTCCGGGCTTGCGCCGGCGCGAATGGCGTCGTTGCGGGCGAACCCGACCTTCTGGACTTCGACGCCCTGGATGAAGGCATAGTGCGCGGCCGCGTCGTCTTCCTGGGCGTGGCCGCGTTCCATGTCGGCGTTGGTGAAGTTCACCATCGGCCGCTTTTGGATGATCTCGCCGGCCAGCTTGCGCATGTAGGTGTTGCGGGTCTTGCGCTCGCCGCCGGCCTTGGCCGCCTTGGCGAGCACGTCGCTGAACGCCGAGGCCGTCGGGATGCCGAGGCGGGCGGCGGCCCATTCGGGCGAGTTCTGATCGCAGTCGATGAAGCGAACAGACATGGTCAGGCGGCCTTTCGTTGGTTCAGCAGCCGGATGGCGTGCTCGAACTGGTTGGAGGGGAGGGCGGAGAGGTCGGAGATCTTGAAGACCCGCAGGAAGCCGGCCTCGTCGCCGCCGGTGCGGTCGATGAGGTTGGCCAGTTCCGTGACCTGAAGGGCGGTGATGGCCGAAGGCGGTGGCGCTACGACGTTGCCGTCCCCGTCCTTGGCGACGGCGATATTGAAGGCCAGGCACAGCAGGTAGCGCTGGGCGTAGGTGAAGGCCGACGCCGCGGCGTGGATCAGGGTTTGAACCTGCTCGCCGTCCTCGACGCCGTCGGACGGGAAGTCGGCCCGGTGCGTCTCGCGATGGCCGTCCACGTGGGTGAGGACGATGACCACGCGTTGGTGGCGCTGGAGGTCCGACGGCTCGGTCGTGAAGCCCACCGTGAATCCGGCCGCCGTGTAGAGCGGGCGAAGGACAGCGTCGAGCGCCGGATAGGTGGCGTATTGGCTGTCGAAGTCGCTGTTGATGGCGTTGGCGCGGATAGCGGTCATGGCCGCCTGCACGCCGTTCATGGCGACGGTGAAGGCCCGGCGCCCGGCGTCGTCGATCGCCTCGCGGTACATCGTCCGCATCAGCTCCATCTTTTCGACAGACACCGCCGGGTCGATGAGGCCCTTGGCCATGGCCTGGAGGATGGCCGGGGCGTCGGACTTCACGACGTGGAGCTTCGGCTTGACCGATGCGGGGCGGACGCGCGCGGCCGGCGCCGGGGGCGGCGCGGGCTCGGCGGCGAACTGGTCGAGGACGTCAGCCAGCATTGCGGCTCTCCAGGGTGAGGGTGAGGTGGGCGATCTGGTCGCGGCCGATGGCCAGGACGACGGCCTTGGCGGTCTCCTCGTCGAGGCGGCAGACCTTCATCAGGTCAGCCTTGGCCAGGCCCAGGGCGGTCAGCAGGGCCGACGGCTCGGGAGGGGGCGGTGAAGGCGGAGCGGTGGGGGCCGGCGGGGGCGCGCTGAACGCCACGGTCTCGCCATGTGCGACAGCGGCCGGCGCCGGGGCGGCGGCCAGGCGCTCAGCCTCCGCATCGCGCAGCCGCTTCAGATCCGCCGCGTCCTGCTCTTTCTGCTTGGCCTCGGCGATTGCCGTGGTCAGGGCGGCGATGGCCGTGGCCCGCAACCGTTCGCACGCGTCCCGGTGCTCGGGCTCGAAGTCGTTCGGCAGGAGGTAGTCGCGAACGGCCTGGAGGCGGGCTTCCAGCGTGGCCGCCGTGTCGTTCAGCAGGACGACAGGAGCATCCTGCAGGAACTTGAACGCCGCCTCGGCGCGAGCCTTCTTGTCGGCCTCCGCCTTCTCCCAATCGGTCAGGGGCTTGCGCGCCTTGACCGCGAGGTCGTTCAGCTTGGCCTCGGCGACCTTGCCGGCCGCGTTGACGGCGGCGGTCTGCTTGCGCCAGCCCTCAGTCAGGCCCAGGCGGGCCTTGTCGATGGCGGCCTTTCGCGTGTTGCTGCGATAGGCGAGCGACGCGATGGCCTTGCGGCCCGTGTCCGTGGTCAGGTCGGGCGTGTGGGCGTCGACCTCGGCGGCGCAGGCGGCATAGAAGGCGGCGGCCTTCTTCTCCTCCTGGAGGACGATGCCAGCGTCGGCTTCGAACTCAGCCAGGATGTCCGCGCCAGCCTCGGCCGACGCTTCAACGGGGGTGATGGCGTTCATGCGAACACGCGAGCCAGGGCGGGCCCTTCCAGCTTCATGGCGGTGGCCATGCGCTCGCCGGTGATGGCGGCGTCTCGCGCGGCGATGATGCGCGCCTCTTCGCGAGCGTAGCGCTCAGCCGCCTTAGCCGCCGCCTTCTGTTCCGCCTTGGCGTCCATCCGAACTTGGCGGAGGGCCTTCATGGACTTCAGCAGCGCGGCGCGGGCGATAGCGCCCTCGACCAGGGCGGCGTCGATCTGGTCGAGCGGCAAAGAGCGGCCGACGAGCCGGTCGAACCGGATCGCGGCGGCCGAAGCCGTCTGCGCTGGCGTGGAAACGGTGATCGGGATGGCGACGGGCCAAACCATGGCTATTCCCCTCTCTGGGCTAGAACCGCTCTTGGCGGCGTGGTTGCGGGTTGGGTGGTCAGGCCGCGTCGAGCGGCGGGCCGTCGGCCTTCGCGGCGCGAACCGGGAAGGGCTTGACGTTGGAGGTCGCGGCGACGGCGGCGCCCAGGCCGCCGTGGGTGATGACGGACGTGGTGAGCACGAAGGCCAGCGCCTCGGCCTGGGCGACGTCCGAGAACGACAACATCGCGACGTGATCGCCGGGCGGGCCGATCAGGACGTGGAAGCCGCCGCCCTGGCGCGGGCGCACCCGCATGTCGTCGCCGATGGCGATGTCGATGTTCGCTTGAACCTTGGGCATCACTCGACCTCCGGCAGGGCGGCCATGAGTTGCTCCTGGGCGCTCTCGGCGATGAAGTCGGCGATGTTGGCCAGGATCTTCTCGCGCGCCGCCTTGTCGACGCCGCCGAGGAGGTCGACGCGCGTCCAGCCGCCAGCGCAGCGGCGCAGGCCCGACAGGCTCATGACCTCGACGTCTTCCATGCTGGCCGGCTCGGCGGGAGAGCCACCGCTCGCGTAGCTGGGGCGCTCTTCGGGACAACCCGGATTGAACGTGCCCTTGAGGTCGACCTCGACCTCGAAGGTGTCCGTGGCGGTGACTTGGTTACGGGGCATTATGCAGCCTTTCGGATGGGGAAGACGCGGGTGACGGTGACCTGGGCGTGGGAGCCGTTGCGGCTCAGAACCACCCTCAGGACGGCGAAGACGACGCCAGCGCGGGCGAGGCGCGCGGCAGCGGCGATCCGAAGCTCGTCGGTCTCGCTGAGGCCGTTGCCGATGCCCATGTCGAGATCGAGGAGGAGTTCATCTCCAGCCGCGCCCAGGTCTCGGCCTGAGCTACGGGGGACATCGCCTTGATGCGGTCGACCGTCAGGCGGGCGGGAGGAGCGATCTCGGTCATCGACCGAAGACCTCCCAGAGGAGGGCCGACGTCAGGCCGACGGCCTCGCGCATGGAGCGGTGAAGGGCGACGGCGTCGACGCCCTCGGCCAGCGTCTCATGGTACTCGCCGCCCTTGTAGGCGATGCGGTAGCCGTCCATTCCGGGGGTGATGGTCAGGACCAGGGGGCGCATCTGCGCTTCGTGGTTCGGGGTGATCGTGGCGGCCATGGTCAGGACTCCAGCGAGCGGATGACGACGGCCGGCGACCAGTGCGCCATCGAGCGCAGCTTCTTGCGGGCCTGGGTCGGGGTGAGGTTGGCCTTCGCGGCCAGGGTGGCGAGGCGTTCAGCGGAGAGGCCGTCAACAAGCGCCTTGGCCTCGATCGTCAGCGCCTTGAGCGTGGCGGCGCGGTCCTTGCCCTCCGCCTTCATCGTCGCGGCCAGCTTCGCCTTGTAGGCGTCCAGCTGCTTGTCGATGTCGCCGCGCTTGGAGAGCGGGATGTTCAGGATGCCGTGGTCGAGGGCCATGGTCAGGCCTCCGCCGAAAGGCCGACGACCGAAGCGCGGTGATCGCGATCGACGGTGACGGGACGACGGGTGACTTCGGCGACCTTCTCGACCTTGGCCGGAGCCTGGGCGACCGAAGCGGCGCCGACGGTGAACACCTTCACGCCCCGGGTGAAGTGACCCTTGCTGTTCCGACCCTGGACCGTCTTGCCAGCGCGAGCGCGGGCTTCGAGGTCAGCGCGGGCCGCGGCGTACTCAGCTTGCGTCGTGTGCAGCTTGCGAGCGACCGGCGCGTGCGAAGCGGTCGCTTCGGCCATTGCAGCTTCTAGGGCGGAGGTGGTGGGCACTGGGTGGCTCCATCAATTCGATGAAGCGACAATGCAAAATGCATTAGTGCCGGTCAAGTGCATTTTGCATTATTTCTGCAACGCGCTATCCTCCGCCCATAGAAAAGCCCCGCGCTTGGCGGGGCTGGATGGAGGTCGAGATGGACGAGCGAGCGGTCGGCGAAAGTGATTTGGCCTTTCACAAGCGCCGGGTCATGGAATTGGAGGCTGAGCAGACGAAGGCCGCAGCTTCAAACCCCTCGCGAGAGTTGCACAAGGCGTTCTTGCGCGGCGTAGAGCGCCTGGCGCAGGAAGCCAAGACGCAAGTCGTGCTGAAACCGCCAGGCGAGCGCAGCGGGATAAAGCTGACTGGCCGTGGTGATGGTCTTACGACCGGCATTCATGACGCGCTGACCGGCGAAGACCTCGGAGCCCGCTACGGCGTCCGCAAGATCGATCTGAAGATCACGGGCGACGACTGGTCCGGCGCCAGCTTGGTCCTGGAGCTTGGTTGCCCTGTCACTGCCGAACTAACCGGCTGCTGGCCTAGCGGAAATTTCAGCTGATCTTAGCGCGGCCGGCTGGCGTCAAGCGGAGCAGACCGATTTCTCTGCTCCGCTCGATCAGTCCGCGATCGCGCAAGGGCGAGACGTTGTTGAAGTCCAGGCCGTAGGGCTCCAAGGCGGGGCTGACATCTACCCACCATGCAGCGCCACTTCCATTCGACACCTTCATGATTGTTTGGAGGATCAGAATGGTGTGAGGGTCAGAAGTCATTTAGCCTCCAGCGCGGGTTCGATCATTCACCCCTCCTAGGGGTAGGGGAGGGCTAGGGCTTGATCCCAGGAAAGTCGGGCTCGAGCTTCGCCGGCAACGCAGGCAGCGGCGTCTGGCATCTCATGAGCCACAGGCCCGTGAACTCGTTGCGAGCGTCCCATTCGCGAACCGCGGCGCGGCTGATGCCGGGGCTCAACGCTTCTGACGGGAGGTCCAGCTCAACAGTTACCTGGTCGTCGACCACAATGAAGTGCTTGAAGCCGGCGTAGGCGCCGAAACCGTTTTTCCCATTCACCTCGCCGCAGACAGCCCCGCCGTGCTCGACTACATCGCGGAACTGCGCGGAAGCTGGATCTCGCAAGCTATGTGCGACGAGCTTCTTGGCGGCGGCCGGTCGGCCATCGTGCGTGAGGACGAAGAACACGCCCCAGATCGCGACGGCGCCAGCGGCCAGCACGCCGGTTTTCCAGTCGATCGCCATTCCCCCTCCTAGCCGCTAGGCGGCGCTAGATTTCCGCGACCACCATAGTCACACGGCCTATGACTTCCCAGGTCTCCCCGTCGCGGGGATAGATGGGCTCGTTTGCCGGGTTCCAGCTCTCGGGCTCCAGGCGATACGGATCCTTACCGCCAAACCGTTTGAACGTCGTCTTGCCTCGGCTGGCGAATATGTAGCGGCGCCCGCGCACCAGTTCGCGGTCGGCTCGATTGACGATCAGAAGGCTATCGTCGGGCGCAACCCGGTTCATCGAGTCGCCGCGCGCTTTCGTGCCGAAGTAGTCTCCAGGCGGCAGGCCGCTGATTTCGATCGTCTCGCTCTCGGGCGGTAGCTGCGAAACATTGTCCGCAAGTTGGCCGGCGGCGACCCAGTCGATCACCGGTATCTTCCGCGTCTTTGTCTCAGTGGGTACTGGCACGGGAACAAGCTGCGGCTTGGTCTTGCGCCCGTAGAGCAACCACTCCGGCGTTGTCCGAAGGAATTCGGCATACTGCGCAGCCTTCTTGGCCGGGTAGTTCCGCGTGCCGTTCTCATGCTGGGTATAGGTCGGCACCTTTGCGCCGACAGCCCTGGCCATCTCTTCGATGGTCAGGCCCGCCCTCTCTCGCGCCTCGCGCAGTCGCTCACCCATAGTGCCCATGGCATGAGGGCTAGCGCGCCGATTAATGCAATAGGCACTTGCCTCGCTAAATGCAAAATGCATTATACGGGCCTATGCGAACCCATGCAGTCATCATCCGTAGTCGCCCCGCCAGCCAGGTCAGCGAAACGCTGGGTGTGAGCTTGCACACCGTCCGCTCGTGGGCGCAGCGAAACTCGATCCCAGCCGAGCACTGGGCCAGACTTCGCGATCTGGGCGTGGCGACGTTGGAAGAGCTTGCCGACGCGGCTGCTGACCGCGCGTCCCAGGAAGCCGCATAATGTCGGCCTTCACCCTTCACGTGATCACGGCAGTGGCCTTCGGCCTCTCGTCGCCTGCGGCAGCCATCCATGCCGCAGCGCACTTCTTCTGGTGCGAGTTCTGGCGATCCGCCGCCTGGGCGACCCTGGCCGTGACCTACGGCGTGTTGGCCTTTTCCTATGACACTCGCGCGATGGGGGCTGCCTAGATGTCGGCCTTCCAGATCTACATGTGCTTCGTCGCTGGTATGGCCGCTGCGGCCTTCGCTGAGATGCTCTATCGGCGCCTCGTGGAAGGCCGTCGTCAGCGCAAGATCGAGCGCGAAATCGCCACAGACATCCGCGCCGCGCGCCTCGACTTGGAGGCTACGCGTCGTGTTCGATAGGTTCGAGTGGCCCCATCTCCGACTCCATGACCGCCATGATGCGGTCGAAAGCTCCTGGCGAAAGCTTTTCCATTTCCTGCATGAGGCCGACGATGAGCAGTCGGTTCTGGCGGGACTGATAGGCTTGGCCAGAGGCATTTGTCGATACCTGCTGCACAAGCTCGTACAGGCGAGCGGTAGCTTCATCCATCTCAAGTTCTCCGTGAGTCGTTTTGCAGCTCTCACGGGAGGGCGCCCCGTCGTGCCGGTCAACCCGGCCGGCGGGGCAATGCCAAGGCTGTCGGCGTAGCGCCATGGATCGGGGGCAATCACACAACCAGATCGACCGGCGAGCCGCTCCCCCGGCTGGCTGCGTCGTGGCGCGCGGGGGCTTAGCGTCACCCGCTGGGAATGGACCTCCGCGCGCCTTTTCACGCCACACTCCGATCGCGTCCGGAGCTGCCCATGGCCTCTAAGGTTTCCATCCGGGGCGGCTCTGTCTTGGTAGACGATCAGGATGTCGCACTCGCGCAAGCAAAGCCGTGGAAATTCCGCGCGAACGGCAAGGTCGTGCGTATCGAGCGAAAGCGCATGTTCAGCTTCGCGAGGGAACTCCTTGGCTATGACGGGTCTGAGCGCATCTACCCGCTGAACGGCGACACGACTGACTATCGTCGCGAAAACCTGAGCATTGGCCGCAAGATCTTCCGCGAGCCATTCCTGGACGACGACGGAGTCTGGAAAGTGCCGCTCGCGTGCGGCCGCATGTCTCCCATCGACGAAGGGGACGTGCCCCTGGCGGCGGGCCACTTGTGGTTCGCCTTCACCTGCAATTCGTCGCGCGGCACGATGCACGTCGCCCGTCACGTGCGCGATGGTAGTGAGGACGGGGTTGTCTGGCTTCACCGCCTCATCATGGACGCGCCCGATGGCGTCCTCGTTGACCACGCTGACCGTGATGGCCTGAACAACCGGCGCGCCAATCTTCGCCTGGCAAACTGCGCTCAGAACGCTTCGAACAGGGACTCCGCGCCGAACCATACCGGATTGCGCGGCGTGCGGCGTATCCGCCAGACAAATCGCTACCGCGCCGCAATTACAGGGCGGAGAACCTCTCTCGGCACGTTCGACAGCCCGGAAGGGGCCGCCAGGGCCTATGACGCGGCGGCCCTGCGGATTTACGGCGAGTTTGCGGTCCTCAACTATCCGCGAGGCGACCAATGACGGCCGGCTCACCCCGCAACACCGTGCTCGTCGGGGCCGCGACCGAGGCGCCGTGTTCGGTCATCCGAGTATTCGCCCCGTCGTGGCCTCGCACCTCGCGCTACGGCCGTCGTGGCGATCTTTTGGGCGAACACGCGATGGCAATGAGCCTGAGCGGCGAACTCTTCTGCCCGCCGCTCGGCCTCTCTCGCCAGCACCAAGTGCTGAACCACCCTCTCCATGTCGTTCATCGCCGCCGCCCTCTTGGCCAAGCCCCACGCTTGGACGGTCGGAACATGCCCGAACTCAAAATGGGCTTCACCTTGCGAAACGGAGCTATCGCGCAATGAAGGCCGTTGAATTCGAGCCCGCCATGCTCAAGGCGCTGTTCAAGCAGCTGGTCGCGGCAATCGGGACGCAAGACGCTTGCGCCACCTATCTCGGCATCAGCCGCCAGCGCGTCGCCCAGCTGCTCAGCCTAAGCGAGGACCACGCGTCCGACATTCCGACGTGGGGGCAGGTTTTCACGCTGGAGGCGGCCCTAGAGCGGTCGGTCGTGTTCGCCGGCCTGGCCAAGATGATCCAGGGCGAGCCCGAGGTCGACCTGATGGCGACCTCGATCAGCAGCACCGTTGCTTCGGCGACCAGCATGCAGGCCGTGGTGGAAATGGAAGCCGACGGCAGAGAGGAAGAGCACGAACTGAAGCGTGCAGAGGACGCCGCCCGCGACGCCTTCCTCAAGGCCCAGGACCATTACAACGCCGTCCGCGCCCGCAAAGCTCAAATCCGGCTGGTGTCGTGATGAGCGTGATCCGCACCCCGACCGGCTCCGGCCGCCGCCCCACCCCGTTCGCCGCCGCCATCGTGCTCGAGCTGCTGATCTGGGCGGGGATCGTCGCCGCAATCCTCTTTGCCGTGAAGTCCTGCGGGACCTGACGGCCTGGGCTATCGCGCCGGGGCCCATCCTCTCACCGGCGCACAAGGAGAGGGCTTTCTTCTATGCGCCCATTCACCGACACACTTCGGGATATGCGAAAGGGGCGGGTCGTCGACTCCGCCACTGAGCAACTCGCTGAAGTCGTGCGCGGCGTTCTTGAGAACGGCAAGGCCGGTTCCCTGACGCTTACGCTCAATGTCAAGCCGCAAGGCAAGGGCGACAATGCCGTCATCATCTCCGCGAAGATCGCGACCAAGGTCCCGCAGCCCAAGCGGCCGGACGCGCTGTTCTTCGCCGACTTGGACGGCGACCTGTTCCGCGACGACCCGACCCAGCGGGAAATGTTCGTCACCACCACGCTCGGCGATGTCGTCGACAAGCGCACCGGCGAAGTCGTCGCCGAGAAGGCGGGAGCCTAACCTATGACCACGGAAGCCAACGCAATCGCCGATCTCGCCCGCAAGGCCGCAGGCGTCCCCGAGGTCGTCAAGACCGAAAGCGGCCGGACCTTTCTCGTCGCCCCACATGACGTGACCGTCAAAGATGTGACCGAGCCGAACACGCTCGACGTCGCCAAGCCTAAGCACATCACTCAAGCGGTCACGCTCCAGACGGCCGACTCCCTGGTCGAATACGTCAACCGGTTCAAGACCGCTGACACGGTGCTATTCGCCGACATCAGCCGCAACAGCATCCAGGCGGCCATCGACTACCATGGCCCGACCTCGGCGGCCCTGGTTGCGCACTCAAGCCACCTGACCCTTCCGTTCGCTGCTGAATGGACGACATGGGTCGGCATCGACAAGAAGTTGATGCCGCAGCTCGAGTTCGCCCGGTTCCTGGAGGAGAACGCGGCCGACATCGTCGCTCCGTCCGGCGCCGATCTTCTTGAAGCCTGCCGCGACCTCCAGGCGGTTCGGAAGGTCAACTTCAAGAAGGCGGTCAGAACAGCCACCGACACTGAGAACTTCGAGTACAGCGATGAGACCGAGGCGCGCACCACGGGCGGCGTCGAACTGCCGACCAAGTTTCAGCTCGGCGTCCCGGTCTACTTCGGCGGCGAGCCCGTCACGCTCTATGCCTTCCTGCGCTGGTCGCTGGACGAAGGCGCTCTGAAGCTCGGCGTGGCGCTGCACAGGGCCGAGCATGTTCGGCAAGAGACCTTCAAGAAGATCGTGCTGGACGCGGCCAAGAGCACCGAGCGTCCGGCCGTCTTCGGTCGCCTGGGGGTCTAAGTCATGGGCGCCGTCCACTCACACCCCAAGGCGTCTGCTGTAGTGGTCGGCGCCCTTGATCACGGCTTGCGAGCCCTGTTCCGCATGGCTTGGCGCGGCGAGCGGCCCATCACCACACGGGAAGCTGCGAGCGTCATGGGCCGCGCCGCCGCTGCCAAGCGAGAGCGCGACAATCGAACCCTCGCCGAACGCAAGGCTGACTTCCACGCCCGCCTTCGCGCGGAGCGGGAGGCCGGTTGGCCGATCAAGATTGAACGGCCCTGACCCATGGCGAGGGGCGAACTCTTCACCTCGACCTACGCCTTCAACGACCGCATCGGCGGCTGTGAGCGCGTCCAGGTGATCACCTGCGCTTGCGGCCGCAATGCCCTGGTGAAGGACGAGGTCACGCGTGGGAGCGGGTTCACCGCCGCTTCAGCTCAGTTCCGCCGCCTCGGCTGGCGCGTCGCCGGCAAGCGCCGCGACGACACCTGTCCCGATTGTCTCGCCGGCCGTCCCGCGCCGGCTCTCAAGTCCAAAGGTCTCAAGATGACCACCACTCAAGCAGCGGCCCGCCCGGGCGTCGCCGTCGGCATCTCCGCCGAGCCGCCCCGCAAGCCCACGCCCGACGACTGGCGCCGGATCCGTGAGGCGCTCGACGGCGACTACGACGACCTCGCCGGCTGCTATCGCGAGACGCTCAGCGACCGCATCGTCGCCGATCGCCTCCTTGTCCCGCGTGCATGGGTCACCGAGGAGCGCGAACGGCGAGGCCCTGAGCGTTGCGCTGCCGATGCGGTCGACCTCGCCGAATTGCGCCAGGTCGTCGCCGGCTACTCCGACCTCATGGCCAAGCACATGGAGCTTGCCGCGAAGGCGGAGACCCACGGCAGGGCCGCCCAGCGCCTCGTCGAAAAGCTGACCGCCCGAGGTGTCGCTTGAGCACCTACATCAACACCCCGCCCAATACTGTCCGAGGCCTGGAAGGCCCCGGCCATAGCTGGGAAGAGCAAGCCGCCCGCCGCCTAGTTCACCAGTACGGCCATGCCCGGGCGAGAGCGATCGTCGAGGGGATCGACCCCGCCACGAACGCCGACATCGCCGCTTGGAATGGCCTTGGTGGGCGGAGGGCTGCGGCTTGACCTACCTCCGCAAGGAAGTGATCGGCGACGCGACCCTATACCTTGGCGATGCGCGCGAGGTGCTGCCGACGCTGGCGCCGGCGGACTGCGGCCTGATGGATCCCCCCTACCTCGTCACCTCCGGTGGGGGCTCCCTGGAGGCGATCGACAAGGCCGGCTTTTCCGGCTGGATGCGAGACGCCTACAACAACAGCGGCGAGATCGTCGCGTGCGACCTCGATTGGTCGGACTGGCTTCCTATGCTGCCGGCCGCCCTTCGGCCCGACGCGCATGTCTACGTCTTCACGAATGACCGAAACCTCGTTGCCGCCCAGAGCGCAGCCGAGGCGGCCGGCCTGCAGTTCCACCGTCTGCTCACCTGGGACAAGCGCGCGGCCATGCCGAACCGCTGGTACCAACAGACCTGCGAATTCGTCCTCTTTATGAGGAAGGGCAAGGCCTTCCGGATCAACGATCCGTCGTCGAAAGCCCTGGTCTCGATTTTCCAGCGTGACGAGAGCGACCACCCGACTGAAAAGCCGGTCAGCCTTTGCCGGTTCTACATCGAGAACTCGACCAGGCCGGGCGAGACGGTCCTCGACCCGTTCATGGGGTCGGGAACGACGGGCGTCGCCGCAATTGGCGCCGGTCGAAAGTTCATCGGTATCGAACTGACCGAGCAATGGTTCGCCGTGGCCTGCGACCGTATCGCCAAGGCCGCGGCTGCCGCGCCTGGCATGTTCGACGCGCCGCCGGCTGAAGGGGTTCAGGCCAACCTCTTCGCTGATAGGGCGGGAGAGGCGGCATAGATGGCCAAAACGCCAGAACAACCCGCCCTGTTCGACATGTCGCCCAGGCCGCGCGAACTGAACGATCACGGCCAACGCGTCGTGGCGTGGTTCTCTTGCGGCGCTACATCCGCCGTTGCGACCAAGCTCGCCATCGCGCGCTGGGGTGAACGCGTCGAAGTTGTCCGCATCCGGCTAGGCCGAGAGCACGAGGACAACGACCGCTTCGCAGACGACTGCGCGAAATGGTTCGGTCGGCCGATCACTGAGATCGGATCGCATCGCTATAAGGATCACTTCGAGGTCGCGCTTGGCGAGCGCTATATCAACGGGCCTGACGGCGCGAAGTGCAGCGCACTGCTGAAGCGTGCTGTCCGTGAGAATTTCCAGTCCTTCGACGACATCCAAGTCTTCGGCTTCGATGCGGACGAAGAGATCTCGCAACATCGAGCCCGCGACTTCCGGCTCCATCATCCTGAAATCATGTGCGTGACCCCGCTCCTTGATGAGGGCCTGGGGAAGTCCGACTGCCTGGCGATGGTAGAGCGAGCCGGGATCGCTCTGCCGACAATGTACCTCCTCGGGTACGGCAACAATAACTGCAAAGTCTGCTGGAAGGGCGGCATGGGTTACATGAACAAGGCGCGCGTCGACTTCCCTGAAGACTTTGCAGAAGCGGCCCGCATCGAGCGCATCGTTGGCCGGTCGGCCATTCGCACCAAGACCGACGGCCAGGTCTTCCTCGACACACTCGATCCCAAGCGTGGGCGGTTTGAAGACGAGCCGCGCATTTCGTGTGGCGTCACCTGCTTCAGCGCTGAGCGCAAGATCGCGGGAGAGGCGGCATGACGGCCGGCAACCTGTCTGGCTACGTCGCTGAGAAGCGCGCCCACGGTATCCCGTGGAACCACATAGCCAACATGGCGGGGTGTTGCGCCGACGACCTGGGCGCCTACCGCGTGGCTGAGGCGAGAGGCCTGCTGGTCGCGCCACCCGCGCCGACACCTGCAGTGCCCGCGCCGGTCGTCAAGGCCGCGCCTCTGTCCGTCGCCCAGGCCGAACCCGCCCCGCGCCGTCGCCGTCGCGGCCCCGGCGGCCTGCTGCTTGCTGTCCTATTCGCCGTGGGCGACGGCTACAGCACGAGCCTGACGATCTCGGCTCTTATTGAGACCAGCATCGACAACGTCAACGGCGCCCTGCGTCGGCTTGAGGCCAGCGACCACGTCGAGCCGGTGTCGGAATGGAATGTCTCACCTGTAGTCTGGGCTGCCACTGAAGGCGGCATGGCGCACCTGCGCTGTCAGATGGCGGAGGGGTTCGACTGATGAAACGACAAGAGGCCTGGCTGAAGCTCGCCGACCGCGTCGGCCTGTCGCGCGCCAACACCGTCGCGGTCTGCGTCTTCCTGAACATGAAGCGGTCCCCCGAGTGGATCTCAAAGAACCTTCACGTTGCCATGTCGGACGTGCTGAAGATCGAGGCCGCCTCCAAGCCGCTGCTGCGCCGCTCGCGCCGTGATGCGGCGGCGCCAGCCGGCGACCCGATTTGTTTCTATTGCGGCGCGACCGACGGGATCACCAAGGATCACCAGATTCCGAAGTCGCGCGGCGGCGGGCGAGGCAAGAACCTCGTCTGGTGCTGCGTCAACTGTAACTCGGCCAAGGGCGACCGCACCCCGGAGGAATGGCTCGGGTGAGTGCCCCTCCGTATATGAAGCTCTATGTCGCCGACTACTTGGGCGACACGCACCACCTCGGCGCCCTTGAGCACGGGGCTTACCTGCTGCTGCTCATGGGCATGTGGCGGGCCGGCGGCGCGCTTCCGGCGGCCGACGCAAACCTGTCGCGCCTGGCCCGCTGTACGCCAGCGGAATGGGACGCGATCAAAGGCGTCGTTCTCCCTTACTTCACCCGCTCGCGGGGCAAACTGACCCACCGTCGCCTCTCGGCTGAACTCGCCAAGTACGAAGACACTTCCGGTAAGCGATCAGAGGCGGGAAAACGTGGTGCGGCCGAAAAGGCCAAGAAAAACAATGCCAGCGGCGAAGCAATTGCTTCCAGCGCCGACAGCAATAGCCGGCATAACCAGAACCAGAACCAAAACCAAATAGATGCTGTTGCTGTAGTAGCGCGAGCGCCGCGCGAAGTGGCCGCCGAGGTCGACGACTGGCCGAAGGGCGACGCAAACGCTCACGCTGGCGACCTCCAGGCCGTCAACAGGCACATCGACCTCGCCCGTCAGCCAGGCCTGATCACGTCGCTTGGCGAAATCTCCCGCTGGCGGTCACTCGGCTATTCCTGGTTCCTCGACGTAATCCCGGCGGTGGAAGCCCACGCGGCGAGGCCAAGGGCCGGGCCGATGACGACCTGGACCTACTTCACTCCCGCGATTGAGCGGAACCACGCCAACCGAACCCGCCCCGTTGAACCCGTCCAAGTGGACCAGCCCCATGAACGACCTCACCACGACCGGAAGCAAGCCGCCTACGTTGACCGACTGTCGGATATCGACCGCGCTATGGCGTCTGCTTTCGAGTGAAGCGCCGGCCGATCTGGAGGTCGAGGCGATATGCCGGGCGCCGGCGCTACTCGCTGAGGCCAGGGCTTCGGTAAAGGCGCTGAGCGCCGTGGCGGCGCCGTGCGGATCTGATGCTGTCCGCGCTCTGCTCCAGCCGCTCGTGCTCGTTTACGGCGTTGGGGAGGCGGCGCGATCGGCGGCGTTCTGGAAGGTCTACCGGGAGCAGCTGGCCAGCTTCCCATATGAGGCCTTAGAGCAGGCCGTGACCGACTATGCCGGCCAGCCAGGCGCGGAGTTCTTCCCGAAGCCTGGGCCGCTGAAGGCTCTCGCCACCGCCCGCGCCGTGCCAATCCTGAAGGCGCTATCACGCGCCAAGCGCGCCGCCAATTCTCAGCCTGTGAAGGTGATTCCGCCGGCCGACGCGGCTCACCGCCGAGCCGAGGTCGCCAAGCTCATGGCCGGCTTCGCCATCAAGTCCAAGCCGGTCCGTCCCGGCAACCGCGCCTGACCACAAGCTATTCGGGGAATAGATCATGACCGTCACCATCACCGACCCGGCGCCCAAGAAGGGCGAGCCGATCGACGACACGCTGCACCGCCTGACCGAGGATTCGAAGATCCCGCGCGGCCCGCCCGGCCACAGCTGGTTCGCGATCAAGGCTAAGCCGATGGGTGAAGGCCGCCTGGTGCGCGGCCTCCAGCGCATGAAGCTGGACACCTACCGGCCAATGTCCACTCACTTCCTCCGCAAGCGCTCTGGCAAGGTGAAGATCAAGCGCCCGCTCTTCGCTGGCTATGTGTTCGTGTGCTGCGGGATCGAGCATTTCGACGACATCTTCAAGCTCGACGGTTACGGCCATTTCGTTCGCTGCAGCGGATCCGACCTCTACTTCAAATTCCCCGACATGAAGATCGGTGACCTGATGATGCGCCAGCGCTTCGGCGAGTTCGACGATCCGACCCCGAAGGAGGGGAAGTACAAGCCCCAGAAGGGCGACCGCGTCCTCGTGGTGGCGGGCAAGTGGTACGGCTATTTCGCCGAGGTCCTGGGCTTGGTCAGCAAGAAAAACCGGGCGAAGGTACAGTTCGACTTGGGCGGAGCCCCCCAAGAGGTCGAGTTCACGCAATTGACGCCTGAGGCGGTCTGACACCACCCCTTGCGCGAAAGCGCGAACCACGGCACAAGATAGGGCAATGACCTCGCCTCGGCGTGGTCCTGGACGAGGGCTGAGGGTTTCGACCCGATAAGACGGTAGCTCGCTAGACGGGCAGGCCCCCCAGAGAAGCCGGAGCGCCCCAGGGTGTTCGCGCTTCTCACGTATCCAGAAATGCGCCTTCGCGGTCGTAGCTCAGCGGTAGAGCATTCGCCTTCCAAGCCTTGTGCGCGGGTTCGAGTCCCGCCGGCCGCTCCACCTTTCCCGCCCTTCCTCATCCCCAAGGCTGAGAAGCCCCCGAAACCTTGAGCCGGGGGAGGGCGGGGAAACCACTTCGCGCCGCCGTCACATCCTACAGCAGGGCCTATGAGCAAGGCGGGCCTGGCGCGAAACCCATAGGAGGTCGACCATGCTGCAAGCCCTGGGCGGCTTCCTCGCCGGCGCCTTCGTCACCATCATGGCCGTGGCCTGCTTGGCCGGCCTCGCGTACCGCGCCTTCGTCACTGGCCGATAGGCCCACCCCCTTCACCAGATCCACCCATGTAGCGCCTACCGGCGGGAAGCGAGGCCGCATGGCCAAGAAGATCGACTGGGAGGCCATTGAGCGCGAGTATCGCGCTGGCCAACTGTCCCTACGCGAAATCGGCCGCATCCACGGTGTGACCGACACCGCCATCCGCAAGAAGGCGAAGCTTGAGGGATGGGCCCGGGACCTCACCGACCAAGTCCGCGCAACGGTGCGCGCCAAGCTGGTTCGCGAGGATAGTTCGCAGTCAGGTTCGCAGGACGGTTCGCACCCAGAACGTGCGAACGACCGCGACATCGTTGACGAAATGGCGGCGCGCGGCGTCGAGGTGGTTCGCTCTCACCGACGCTCGCTTGCCCAGCTCAACGCGATCGGCGACATCCTCGCGACGCGCCTTTCACAGATCCTCGACGGCGTTACGCCGGATGGGCCGTGCATGAGCGAGAAGGAGAGCCCGTCTGACGTGTTGGAAAAGCTGTCGCGGACTCGGCAGCGGTCGATCCTTCTAGAACGCCAGGCCTTCAACCTCGACAACCTGCCAGACGAGCCGAACGGCCAGGGCGGAGGGCAGGTCACCATCTTCGCCTTGCCGGACAATGGTCGAGGCTAAGGCCGCCATTCGGCCTCAGGCCGGGCCGCAGCTGACGTTTCTGGCTTCGTCTGCGGACATTGCGATCTACGGCGGCGCTGCTGGCGGCGGTAAGACGTGGGCCCTCCTGTTGGAGCCGATGCGGCACGTCTACAACGGCGACTTCGGCGCAGTCTTCTTCCGTCGAACGACGGTGATGATTCGCAACGAGGGCGGCCTGTGGGATGAGAGCGGCAAGCTCTACCCGCTGCTAGGCGGTAGGCCTAAGGAGCATGTGCTGGAGTGGCGCTTCCCATCGGGCGCTGCGGTCAGCTTCGCCCACCTCGAGCACGACAAGAACGTCCTGGACTATCAGGGCTCGCAAATCCCGCTGATCTGCTTCGACGAGCTGACGCACTTCAGCCAGAAGCAGTTCTGGTACATGGTCAGCCGGAACCGCTCGATGTGCGGTGTTCGGCCGTACATCCGGGCGACCTGCAACCCCGACGCCGACAGCTGGGTCGCCAAGTTCATCGCCTGGTGGATCGACGAAAAGACCGGCCTTGCCATTCCCGAGCGTTCGGGTGTCGTCCGCTGGTTCGTAAGGATCAACGACAAGCTCATCTGGGCGGATACGCCCGAGGCGCTTGAGGAACAGCATCCGGGCATCCCGCCGAAGTCGGTGACGTTCATCGCGGCGAGCCTGACCGACAACAAGGCCCTGATGGAGGCCGATCCCGGCTACCTGGCCAACCTCATGGCGCTGCCCACGGTGGAGCGTGAGCGCCTGCTAGGCGGGAACTGGAAGATCCGGCCAGCCGCCGGCCTGCTGTTCAAGCGCTCGTGGTGCAGGGTTGTCGATCAGGCCCCGCCTGACTTGGATATCGTTCGCGGCTGGGACTTGGCCGGAACACCGAAAACCGAAACCAACGACCCAGACGCAACCGCTGGCACGAAGATAGGCCGATCGCGCTCGACTGGCCGCTACATCGTCCTTCACCACGTCGAAGACTACCTATCGCCCCACGGCGTAGAGTCTCTGCTGTTGAACACGGCCACCCAAGACGGCCAAGATGTCGAGATCAGCCTACCGCAGGATCCAGGCCAGGCCGGCAAGGCGCAGGTTGAGACCTTGGTGGGCAAACTGGCGCAGTTCACTGCCCGCAGCTCACCCGAGACAGGCGACAAGGTCACTCGCTTCGGTCCGTTTTCTGCCCAAGCCGAAGCCGGAAACGTCGACGTCCTCCGCGGTGACTGGAACGAGGGTTGGTTCGCAGCGCTCGAAGGCTTTCCAGACGCCGCTCACGACGACGCGCCTGACAGCACCAGCCGCGCATTCAACGCGGTCTCGTTGCGCTCGCGCTATTCCCTGGAGAACGTCTGATGCGCTTCGCCGACCGTCTGGTGAACCTGGTCGCAGGGCTGGGCACCGCCAAGGACAAGAGGACCGCGACCCGTTACGCCGTCCAAGAGATGGACCAGCAGCAGGCCCTGGCCGCCTATCGCGGCGACTGGATCGCCCGCAAGGTCGTCAACATCCCTGCCTTCGACATGGTCCGCGAGGGCCGCAATTGGAAGGCCGGCAAGACCAAGATCGAGGCGCTCGAAGCTGAAGAGGCCCGGCTTCAGGTCTGGCCGAAGCTGGCCAAGGCGCTGAAGCTGGCTCGCCTCTACGGTGGCTCGGCGATCATCATCGGCGTCGAGGGCGACGATCCGTCTCGTCCGCTGGATCCGTCGCGGGTCGGGCGCGGCGGTCTATCCTACATCCACGTCGCAAACCGCTATCAGATCAATCCCGGCGAGATCAACAACGACCCGGGCACGGCGGATTGGGACGAGCCGCTTTACTACACGATGAACTCGGCGGCTCGCGGGAGCCTGCGCATCGACCCGTCGCGCGTCATCCGTTTCATCGGCGCCGACGTGCCCGACACCACCTTTGCGCATGGCTGGGGCGACTCCGTGCTGATGGCGGTGAGCGAGGCGATCGAAAACGCGGGCCTAGCCTCGACGGCCATCGCCCAGCTGCTGCTTGAGGCCAAGGTCGACGTCTACAAGATCCCCGACTTCATGCGGAACGTCGGCGACGAGGTCTATCGCCAGAAGGTCATCGAGCGCGTCAGCCTGTCCCAACAGGCCAAGTCGATCACCAACGGCATCCTGATGGACGCCGCCGAGGACTACGTTCAGAAGCAAATCAGCTTCGCCCAGTTGCCAGAGACCCTGCAACTCTATCTGCAGATCGCCGCCGGTGCGGCCGATATCCCCGCAACCCGCTTCCTGAGCCAGTCGCCGGCCGGCATGAGCAGCACGGGCGAGAGCGACATTCGCAACTACTACGACCGCCTCGCCGCCGACCAAGAGATCGACCTTCGCCCCAAGCTGGAGAAGCTCGACAACTTCCTGATCCCGTCCGCGCTCGGCTCGCGCCCTGGCGAGGTCTACTTCGAGTTCGCCCCGCTCTGGCAGAGCACCGAGAAGGAAAAGGCCGACATCTTCAAGACGAAGGCCGACGGCGCCCGCGCCCTGGCCGGGGCTCGCGGCGGCCCGCTGCTACCGGTCAACGCCTTGTCTGACGCCCTGGTGAATACCTTCACCGAGGACGGCTCACTCCCTGGTCTGGAAACGGCGATCGAGGAGCACGGTCGACTGAGCGAGCAAGAGCCTGTCGAGCCCGTCGCCGAGGACCCGCTGGACCCTGCGAACGATCCAGCGCTCGACCCGGAACAGCCTCCGCAGGCCTAGCGGTCAGGAGACCCCATCATGATGATCACCGACACCCTGACGCTCGACGCGTCGGGCCTCTCTCTCACGCGTGACGGCTACCTAGTCGGTGACGCCAAGGTCTCGCGCGCCGGCAACGTCCAGAAGTACCTGGGCTCCGAGCTGGGCTTGACAGGCGACGACGCCACGAAGGTCTTCGGCGTCTACCGCGACCCTGACGTGGTCTTCCACGAGGACAGCCTTCTCTCGCTCGCTGGCCGGCCCGTAACCCGTGACCATCCCACCGAGCCGGTGACGGCCGACAACTGGGCCAGGCTCGCCCGGGGCCAGGTCGGCGGCCGGATCCGCCGTGACGGTGAGCACGTCGTGGCCCCCATGGCGATCATGGACTCGGCCTCGGTCAAAGAGGTCGCCGACGGCGCCCGGAGCCTGTCGGCCGGCTACACGGTCGATGTGGTCCCCGCGGTAGGGATCGCCGCCGACGGCACCCCCTACCAGTTCAAGCAGGCCGGCCAGCTGCGGTTCAACCACGTGGCCTACCTGCCCAACAACAATCCGCGCGGGGGCAACACCCGCCTCGGAGACGCCAACCACAACGGGGCCTGGGGCTCCTCGCTTGCGGACCACTTCACGCCCCCCAACCATGGAGACCGCCACATGGCGCTCAAGACCATCATCGTGGACGGCCTCCCGGTCGAGACCACGGACGCCGGTGAAGCCGCCGTCAACAAGCTGAAAGGCCTGCTGGACACCGCCAGCAAGGCGCTGACGGACGCCCAGACGAAGCATACGGCCGAACTGGCGACCAAGGACGCCGACCTGGCCAAGAAGGACGCCGAAATCACCGACCTGAAGGCCAAGGTGCTCGATGCCGCCGCCCTCGACGCCCTGGTCGCCGACCGCTCCGCCGTCGTGTCCAAGGCGAAGGTCCTGGTCCCCACGCTGGACACGGCCGGCAAGTCGAACCTCGACATCAAGCGCGCAGTCCTGGGCGACGCCGCCAAGGACAAGTCCGACGCCTATGTCGACGCCGCCTTCGATCTGAAGACGGCCGACGTGAAGGCCCCGGACCCGCTGCGCTCGGCCATCGCCGATAGCCGCTCCACCGGCGGCGTCAGCGCCGTCTCGATCCGCGACGCCGCGCGCTTCGCCAGCCTGAACTAAGGGAGACCCGACCATGGCTGTTCTTCAGGACACCTACACCAGCACCATGACCGCCGGTTACCCGGGCATGGTCGTCAACGGCGAGCCCAGCAACCGGATCTCGCGCACCTGCGAGGACTCCGACGGCATCCCCTTCGGCGCCCCGGTCTATCGCGGTACCGGCGACCACGGCTGCACCGCCACCGTCGGCACCGCTGCCACCTTCCTCGGCTTCGCCATCGCCGACGAAACCCAGGCTCTGCTGCCCGGCCAAACCGCTGATCGCTACCAGCAGTACGACAACGTCGCGATCATCACCGACGGCGTGGTCTTGAACACCGTCACCGGCGCCATCGCCGACGGCACGGCCATCACCATCGGCAAGTCCGGCGGCGCGGCCGACGCGATCGGCGGCACCGCTGCCGACTCCACCCACATCGCCACCAACGGCTGGGTCGCCGATGACACCCTCTCGGCGACGGGCCTGGCCCGCCTCGCCAAGCGATAAGGAACGCCGGACATGATCATCAACTTCGCTGACGCGACCGGTGGCCTGTTCACCGACGCCGCGTCCTTCCTGGCCGCGGATGCCAGCCAGCGTGACCTGGCCTTCCAGCGCTGGGCCGACTACGACGCCCGCCTCGCCGCCACCTTCGGCGACAAAACGGCCGAGTTCTTCGTAGACGCCCAGGTCGGCCGCGCCTTCCTGACCCCGCAGCTGTTCCGCATCGAGACCCAGGTCTACATGCGGCGCTATCCGAACGCCGACCTGACCGGCCTGATCTACGTCAACACCGACGGCGACATGTGGGACGTCGGCACGGTGTTCTACAGCATGGACGAGGTCGGTAAGGCCGAGTTCCTGAGCGGCAAGGGCTTCGATATGCCCTACGCCTCGACGCTGATGGACCAGAAGACCCGCGGCTACCACCTGGCCGGCATCGGCTACGAGTGGTCGACGCAGGAACTGCAGCGCGCCGCCAAGCTGGGTCGCGCGCTGTCCGCCGACAAGGCCGCCGCCGCCCGCAAGGCCGCGCAGTTCTTCAAGCGGTCGGTCGCGATGACCGGTCGCGCGCCCGGCACAGCGGCTTCTGAGAAGGGCTGGACCGGCCTGGTCAACGACGCCAACATCCCCGCCGCGAACGTGGCGGCCGACGGATCCGGCTCGACCACGACTTGGTCGACCAAGACGCCGGACCAGATCAGCCGCGACATCTGGGCGGCGGTGAACGCGGTGGAGTCGCAGACCGGCGAGACGCACACCGCCACCACGGTGGCCCTTCCGACCGCCAAGCTGCGCTACATCGAGCAGACCCGCATGTCGGACACCGGCTCGACGATCCTGGCCTACATCCGCGGCAACCGCGATGGTGGCGAGAACATCGAGTTCAAGGCGATCCGCGAGCTGGCTGGCGCTGGAGCGTCGAGCACCGATCGCATGCTGGCCTACGACAACTCGCAGGAGGTCGTCCAATTCCACCTGCCGGGCGATCACGAGTTCCTGCCTGCGTTCCAGAAGTCGTCCATGACCTACGACGTGGGCGGCATCATGAACGTCGGCGGCACCGAGGTCCGACTGCCGAAGGCGGCCACCTATCGGGATGGGATCTAAGCCCATGGCCAAGTTCACCAACCTCACCACGGGCCCCAAGGGCGTCTACGCCCTGACCGGCCTCGTCTACGTCAGCGCCGGCGCCACCAGCGATGACCTCGACGTCAGCGAGGGCGAACTGAAGTCGGCAAAGTCGACCGGCTGGTTCGACATCGATGGCGCTCCGGTCGAGGACGATGAACGGGTCGACCTGGCGTTCTCAAACCTCACGATCGCCGAACTCAAGAAGATCGCGAAGGCGGAAAACGTCGACCTGGGCGACGCCAAGGAGCCCAAGGACATCGTCGCCGCCATCGAACTGGCCCGCGAAAGCAAGGCCGGGGCGTAGGACTATGGCGGGCTACGGCACCGATAGCGGGTTCAACGACTGGCTGGCCGGCAACGGCTTCAGTCTGCCCGCAGGCGCGTCGTCGCCCGCCGCTCTGCGCCAGATCGGGAGCGTGTACGTCGACGCGCACGCTTTCCCGGGCGTTCCGACGGAAGGTTTCGCCCAGGACCGCGCCTGGCCGCGCGCCGGAGCAAAGGCCTATGGCCAGGACATTCCCGACGACGTCATCCCCGCCAAGGTGGTCGATGCGGCCTACGCCGCCGGCTACTTCGAGGCTCTGAACCCTGGCGCTCTCACGACGCGATCGGCCGCCGTCGACGTCCAGGTGAAGCGCAAGAAGGAGCGGGTCGAAGGCGTCGTTGAAGAGGAGACCGAGTATTTCGCCGCCCCCAGCACGGGCGACGGCGCGAAGGTCACTGTTCCCATGGCCGAAAACCTGCTCGCGCCGTTCGTGACCAGCACGGACGCGCAGCCGACCTTCTTCATCGTCTGATGACCATCTTCGACAACGGCCGGGCCCTGGCCATCCGCCAGCTGGCCCCCATCGCCCAGGGCGGGAAGGGCCAGGTCGTCACCCTGACATTCGACATTTCCGGAACGGTTGGGCCAGGCGGAGCGGTGACGGGCGGCGCCCCGGTAAGCCAGACGTGCAGCGGCGTCGAGAAGGCCATCAAGGTCGACCGCGTTAACGGCTCGAGCATCCTGGCCGGCGACTCCGAATTCACGATCTCGCCCGTCACCACGGCAGGCGCTGACCTCCAGCTTCCCGACGAGCTTCCGCAGCAAGCTACCGTCACGCTGGCAAGCGGCCAGGTGAAGCAAGTGGTGGGCTTGGATCCGAAGCGTCCGGCGGGGCTGTTGATCTCCGCCACCCTGCAACTGCGGGGCGCGGGCTGATGGCGGGCTTCGCCGACACGGTCGATGAGGGCGTCGAGCTGTATTGGTCGCGTGCTGCCGCCTTCGTCATCGGCACGATCGAGGAGGCTGGCCAGCGCCTGGTCGCGCGCTCCCCCATCGGCCTGCCGCCTTCCTGGAAGCGCGGCAAGGCTCCGCCGGGGTACGTCCCTGGAAAGTTCATCTCGAACTGGAACCTGGGCGTCGGACGCGCCGACACGACCGTCACCGAGGCCCGCAACATCCGCACCGTCAACGGCCTGGACCGCATCCCGGCCTATCCGTTCGGCCAGCGCTTCGTCATCTCGAACTCGAGCCCGCAAGCCCTGCGCCTCGAACTGGACAACTGGTCCCGCCAGGCGCCCGGCGGCATGGTCCGCCTTACCGGCCTCGAACACGACCAGATCTTCCGTATCGCCAGAGAACAGGCGCAAGCCGTCGCCGGCCCGCGCGAGATGCACAGGGGAGGGTACGGACGATGAGCGATCTCCGCGCCGCCCTGGAAGAAGCGCTTGCGGCGATGACGCCGGCCCTCGCCACCGCGTGGGAGAACGCGGCATTCACGCCCGCCGCCAACACGCCCTTCCAGCGCGTGAGCCTGCTGCCTGGGGCGCCGATCAACGACGAGATCAGCCGAAACTTCGCCGATCAGGGGATCTTCCAGATCAGCCTTCACTATCCGCCCGGCACGGGTGCAGCAGCTGCCGAGGCCCGCGCCCTGTCGATCCGCTCGACCTTCTATCGAGGCGCGTCGTTCACCAAGAACGGGCTCACGGTCACGATCATGAAGACCCCGATGCTTCTCCCGGCCATGGACGATGACCAAGACCGGTACGTGAAGCCCGTCTCTATCGAGTACCGCACCTCCAACCAGACCTGACCGGCCATCTGGCCGCCAGACCCATCCGCCGCGGCGCTCGCCCGGCGGCTTCCCTCGTCACATCTAGATCAGGAGGTCCGCCATGGCTGTCGCCCAGGGGATCAACAAGAAAACCGTCTACAAGAAGCAAACCGGCTTGGGCGCTGCCGCCTCGGGCTCGGGCGGCCAGATCGTGCGCCGCACATCGAGCGTCTTCCAAGCCCCGCCGGACACCTACGAGTCCAACGAGATCGTCTCGCACCAGCAGGGCACGGGCGTCGGCATCGGCGTGGTGAAGCCGGCCGGCAAGATCGACGGCCTGCTGTCGCCGGGCACCTATTCCACGCTCATCGGCTCCCTGCTGCGCAAGGACATGGCGGCCACGGCGGCCATGACGGGCCTTTCGGTCACCATCGCGACGTCTGGCCAGAACTACACGCTTACCCGCGCTTCGGGCGACTTCCTGGCCGGCGGCCTGAAGATCGGCGACGTGGTTCGCCTGACCGCCGGCACGTTCAACGCCGCCAACTCGCAGAAGAACCTTCTGGTTCTCGCCCTGACGGCTACGGTCGCCACGGTGAAGGTCGTCAACGGCAGCGCCCTGGTGGCGGAGGGCCCGATCGCGTCGGCTACCCTGACCGTGGTGGGCAAGAAGTCGGTCGTGCCGCTGACCGGCCACACCAACGACTACTATACGTTCGAGGAGTGGTATCCGGACCTGACGCGATCGGAGACCTACGCCGACCAGCAGATCGCCCAGGCCGCCATCAACCTGCCGGCCACGGGCAACGCCACCATCTCGCTGGACACCGTCGGCCGGACCCGCACGCTGGGCGCCAGCCAGGTTCTGACCACGCCGACCACGGAAACCACGACCGACATCCTCACCGCTGTGAATGGCGTGGTTCTGGTCAATGGATCCGCCGTCGCCAACGTCACCGGCGCCCAGATCACGATCAACGGCAACACGACCCACAGCGACGCCGTGGTGGGCTCGAACGTGGTCGACGATACCCAGCGCGGCCGGGTCACCGTCTCGGGCAGCTTCACGGCGAAGTTCGACAGCGTCACCCTGCAGACCATCTTCGAGGACCGCTCGACCACGTCGCTCCTGCTGGTCGTCACCGAGGACGCCACGGCCAACGCCGACTTCGTCGTGGTCAACATCCCTATGCTGAAGCTGACCGGCGACACCCCGGACGATGGCGAGAAGGCGATCGTTCGCAGCTATCCGTTCGTCGCGCAGATCAACTCGGCCGGCGGCGCCGCGCTCGCGACCGATCAGACGATCATCAGCCTGCAGGACTCGGCGGCTTAAGGCTTCCTCGACAGGGCGGCGTCAAGCATGGCGCCGCCGACAAAGAGGCGGCGATAAAGTTCGCCCCACGGGCCCAGTTCGTGAGCGCATTCAGCGCACCAGACGGAGTCATCTTCCTCGCCCGTCATTTCCGGGTGAAACCAGTCCCGATGGCCGCACGACGGGCAGGCGTACATCACGCCGTCGGCGAACTCGTCGTCCTCTTCCATAGGATCACGCGTCACGGTAGCGTCCCGGGCTTTGGGGAGGTGAGTAGATGGTTACGAGCGAAGCGAAAGCTGATGCATGGACACTACGAATTGTGGGCGGTGTTGGAGCGCTTGTCGTTCTTGGTGTGGTGACCTTCTGGATAGCTGGCCCAATGCTCGCCGTTAGCGGCGCGAAAAAAGAGGCCGCTGCTCAGCTTCGAGACCCGCAGTCTGCTCAGTTTCGAAATGTCCACTTGAGCAAAGGGCACCTCTACGTCTGCGGCGAGATCAACGGCAAGAACGGCTATGGCGCCTACGGCGGCTTCACGCGGTTTTATGGCGACGAGCATAGCGCGACTTTAGACAACGGCGATACCTTGCGGGTGTTGCCGGAAATCCCGAGCGATGCGGAGCGGTTCGAGCGCGATTGGAAGGAATACTGCTCCTAGTCAAGCCTACCAGCCTCAACGGCGGCCTCGATCATGGCGCGGATAGCTTCCGGGCGTTTGGCTTTGTGCTTAGCTGCCCAGGCATCTACCTTGGACAGGAGATCAGGCTGAAGCCTGACCAGCACCGGAGTGCCGATCCCAGTCCGAGGACGGCCACCTAGGTTTTTGATATCAGCGCTTGACGTCATGGGGTATTTGATAGCATAAAGGTCGGGCCGGAGGGAAGCGCCAACTCCCCACCGGCCCTAACCAGAAACACGGAAAGGGCTTTCCGATGTCCCAGGCTTCCGCCTGTATACCGCCGCGCGCCCGCGTCGTCACGTTTCGCCGCGCCGCCAACGACAACCGCCGTATCGCCAGCATCCCGAAGACCCGTGGTCCGTCCCCGGCCGTCGCCCAAGTTCTGGTGGGGGCCTGACCATGGAGAGCAACACCACACGCCGTGGCCTGTTTGGAGCCGGCCTTGCCGTAGCCGCCATGGCGGCACCGGCGATAACAATCGCTGCGCCCTCGGCTGGCGACGCCGAGCTTGAGCGCCTGTTTGCTCGCCTGGAAGCGGCAGGCGAGGCATCGGAGCAAGCCAACGAAGTCTGGATCAAGGCTCGCGAGCGCTACGAGAAGATGATCGGGGAGCCGCCGCAGGTGCTGCGCAAGATCGGCTTCGACTACGCCGCCGGCCTGCCGATTTGCAGTTCACTAGCCAGCAATTTCCACGACGACATCGACGCGGCGCGCGAGGCGCTGGCTCGGAACGAAAAGCTGGTCGTGGAAAGCAAGGGCATCTTCAACGTCCGGTCTCGCGATCGGTGCAAGGAGGTCGTCGCGGCCCTTGAGGAGCGCGATGCACTGATGGATGCGGCCTTTGTCCGTGCTGGTGTCGGCGAGGCCCATATCGCTGCGGAGAAAGCCGAGGACGCCGAGGACGACATCCGCGTCGAGATCCACCACTACCGGCCGCGCACCCTGGCCGGGCTTCAGCGCAAGGCGGCGTTTATCGCGGCGCGGATCGGCGAAGAGGGCGGGCTGAACGCGTGGCAAGCCGCCTGGGCGCGGACGCTGATCGAGGACGTCAAAGCGCTCAACCCCGCTTGAGGTGTTCACAGAAAGTTCCTGTGGATAGGGGCTTCCCACCTCGCCAGAAGCACGGCATAGACTTTCGTCAGGCAGCAGAAGGACAAACACCGCAGCGACCCGCGCGACCCGCGCGCCGACGCTCTGCGCCTACCCCACAAAATTCTGGAATTCCCGCAAGGGAAGGGCCGCTGGCGATGTCCTACGCCAGATGGCGGCAACCCCGACGACCGCTGTGCTTTTCGACGGAACGGCGGCGTCGGGGCATCCATCCGTATCGGCGCTTAGGACCGCCGAGCAGACCGGAGCAGGCCATGAAGGCCCCCGAAGAGGAAGTCAACCAGAAGACTACCCAGCTCGTGACCGTCCCGTTCCACGGCGACGGTCTCGTCACGTTCGAGGTGAACGGTGAGCCGCATGTCGCTATGCGCCGCATTGTCGAGAACCTCGGCATGAGCTGGGGCGGGCAGCGTGAGAAACTGCAGGCCCAAACCGAGAAGTTCACGTGTACGGATATCCGCACGCGTGACAGCCTGGGTCGGGAGCAGATCATGCTTGCCATGCCCGTGAAGAAGCTGCCGCTGTGGCTGGCCACCATCAACCCGAACAAGATCCCCGATCCGGTTCGGCGCGCGAAGGTGGAACTCTACCAGTCGGAGTCGGCGGTCGCCCTGCACGACTACTGGACCAAGGGCGTCGCTGTTCGCGGCGACCTCGACGGCGTCCTGACTGATATCGATCCGAGCGCACGCAAGGTGTTCGGCGGCATCATGAAGGGCATCATCCACAAGGAACTGGTCGAGGCGGTTCAAACGCTGCTGCCCGCATTGATCGCCCAGGCGGTCACCGATCAGCAGTACGGAGTCGTGCGCGGCCTGACGGCTGGCGATGTGATCGAACTGGCGGGCGTGAAGGACCGGAAGGGGCTGAAGAGCATCCCGCGCCGCGTGTCTGACAGGCTGCGCCAGTTTCACGCGGAGGCTGGCGCCGTGGTCAACCGTGCGTCGCTGGGCTGTTCGAAGGCTTACATCTTCGATGCTGCCACGGCCCGCCGCTGGCTGGACGAGGGCGGCAAGGCGATGATCCAGCAGTGGATCGCCGAGAGGCGCGGTCAGGGTGTCCTGCGCCTGGTGCCGCGAAAGACTGATCACACCCTCCTGGTTGAGGGGCCTCATGGATCCCAATAACCGCGATCGGCGCTATCTCGCCAACCTGTTCGTAAAGGATATGCGAGCCGCGAACCTCATCGTCACCCGCAAGGGTTTCGCTGACGAGAAGTTCTTCATCATCTCGGGAAACGGCCTCCGCGTCTGGTTCCACCCGATCAGCCACAAATGGCACGACAGAGATAAAGGCCTGAACGGAAAGGGCATCCCTTCCCTGAAGCAGGCATTCGGCTTCAACGGATAGACACTGGCGGGCGGACGGACCCAACATCCGCGAGCCCGCTTTCTACCCGCCCCACGATGGGGCATCGTCCGGCGCAGAGCGCCAATCCCAACAATTCGGATCCAACGACAACGCGCTGAGACTTCTCGGCGCGCTTTGTCGTGGTTGCCCTGCCGCCGGGCCATGGCGGCTTCTCCCCTCCCACAAACTCTACAGGCCGAGTCGCGCTCGGCCTGCTTTCTCCTGAAAGGAAAGCAACATGACCAAGACCCTAGGCCTCGCGGCCCTGAGCGCCGCCGCTGCCGGCGACGTCCCCTTCGAGATCGAATACGTCCTTCCGAACGGCACCGGTTCCGGCGTCTTCCTGCAAGTGCTGGGCGGCCAGAGCGCCAAGGTGACGGAAGCCGTCAACGCCCTGGTGAATGAGCGCCGCAAACGCCAGGCCGCCGACGCGCGGAAGGGCGGGGACAAGTCCGACTTTGTCCCGATCGAGGATGACATCCTGTTCGGCAACAAGCTGACCGCCGTCCGCCTGGTGGGCTGGCGCGGGATCACGGAAGAGTGGTCGCCGGAGAACGCCCTGACGCTGGTCCGCAGCAACGCGGATATCGCCGAGCAGATCACGACGGCGTCGAACGATCTCGCCAATTTTATGAAGGCGAAGTCGCCGGCCTAGTCGACTTCGCCAAGGAGCAATTTGCGCTGTGGGCTCGCCAAGAAGACGGCGAGCCCCTTCTAGTCCACCTCCAGAGCCTAGCCAGGCAGGGCGACCCGGAAGCAGTCTGGCGCCTGGCAAACCCGCCCCCGCTCTCCAAGCACGTCGCGCACGTCTGGGCTTGGTACCGCGACCTTTGCCAGACCCGTCAAAGCGGCGGGTTTGGAGCCGCCCGCATCAGCCGGCTCGAAATCCAAGCCTGGGAACAGGACGAACGAATTCGCCTCGAACCCTGGGAGCGCCGCGCACTTATGCGGCTCGACGCTGAGCATCTGCAGACCATGACCAAGCCGGCCAAGGAGGGGTAGCCTATGTCAGAAATTACCTTGGCCAGCTTGGCGATGGCGTTCGACGTCGCCTCAGCCGATCCGGCCATTCAGAAGACCGACAAGTTGACGGCGTCGTCGCGCGAGCTGGAGAACCAAGCCCGCAAGACTGAGGCAGCTGTGAAGTCGGCGGCCGGCGCGCACGGCGCTTCCGGCACGGCAGCGGGCCAGGCCGAGGCCTCAATGCGTTCCTTGGCCCAGGTCTACGGCCAAGCCCGCGACGCGCTCGGCCGGTTTGCGAAGCTGGACGGCGACTACAGGCTGTCCCAAGAGGCGACGGTCCTGGTAACTCTGCGAAACGCCCAGGCTCAGGCGGCATTGGCGAAGGAGCAGGCGAAGGCTGCGGCCACGACCGCCAGCTACGCCGCCAGGGTCGACCAGCTGCGCGCGGGCCTGGATCCGTTCGCTGCCGTCCAACTCCGCTTGGCCCAGAACACGCGCCTGCTCGATGAAGCGCTGGCACATGGCGCCATCAGCGCCCGGCAGTATGAGGACGCGCTTAGCCAGGTCACGCGCGCCGCGACGTCAGACCTGATGGCGATCGACAGCCTGAACAAGTCCCATGGCGCGCTGACCGGCAGCAGCCGCACGCTGAACTACGCGATGCTGAACATGAGCCGGCAGGCTTCGGACCTAGGCGTTGGCTTCTTTGCCGCCGCGACGTCTGGCAAGCCGCTTCAGATGGTCTTCATGACCCTCGCGCAGCAAACGCCCCAGGTCATCGACATCTTCGCCGACCTGAAGACCCAAGGGATCGGCGTAAAGACGGCGCTATCCGAGATGGCGACTGCCGCGCGCGGGCTGGTTGTGACGTTCGCTCCGTGGATCGCTGGCGCTCTTGCGGTCGGCGCGGCGGTGTACCTGCTCAATAAGCGGCATGAGGAGCAAACCAAGCGCCTCAAGGCGCTGAACAAGGAAATCGACGAGTTCCATAAGAAGGTTGCGGAGGCAGCACCGACGCTGAACGCCCTCACCAATCAGACCGACTTGGCGCAAATCGGCACGGCTAACTTCACCGACTATCTGCGTAAGGGTCGGGAGCAGATGGATGGCTATGCGGAGAGCGTCCGCAAGGCGACCATTGAGCTCTGGAAGAAGAACGTTGCGGAGGCCCAAGGCCGCGTGGATGCGGCGAAAGCGCTGGTCAAAGACAATCCCGCACCGGCAGCGCTCTTCGTCAACAGCATGGGCAAGGTCAGCCAGTGGGCGAATTCGCGAGAGATCAGACTCGCCGCCGACGCGACCAAGGCGCTCGGCGGCGCGACGACTGATCTTGCTCACGCGCAGTCGATGCTCACCGCCATGCAGAAAACGACCGATCTCAAGGCGTTTACCGGCGAGACCGACAAGGCGACCAAAGCCACCAAGGAGCACAAGCAAGCGATCACCGCCGACGCAGTCGAAGTGGTCGGCCTTGGCGATGACGTCCTGGCGCTCGTGCGGGCGCAAGAGCAGCAGAACTCAGCCGCCGGACAGTCTCAGGAGGCGCTTAAGCGCGCGGAACTGGCCACGGCAGCGGCAATCGCGCCGACGGTTGAGTTGCGCGAACGAGTCCTTGCCGCTGCCGACGCATGGGAACGACAGATCCAGTTCACCAAGGACTATGCCGCCGGACAGAAGATCGCCAACGACGCGGCGAACGCCAATATCCGGACGTTCGAAGAACAAACCAAGGGACAGATCCACTTCTCATCCGCCTTGGAGATTGCCAACGCGGAGTTGGAAGCCGCCGCCCGCCTGAGCCAAGACCTCCGCTACGACATCGAGGACGTCGCTCACGCCATCAACGATAATGACTGGACCAGCGCTTTCGCGAGCCTTTCGCGGGTGCTGATGCAGGTAAAGGCCGCGTTCGACCAAGGCGCTACCTCCGCTCAGAAGTACGCAGCGGCGGCCGGCGTGGCGCAAGCAGTTGGCGGCGCGGTCGGCGGGACTGGTGGAGCCGCGATCAGCGGGGCCGCGTCTGGCGCTATGGCTGGCTTCACCATCGCTGGGCCGGCCGGCGCTGTCGTGGGCGGGATCCTGGGTGGTATCGGCGGCATCCTTGGCTCATCCAAGGCCAAGAAGCGCGCCCGCCAGCAGGCTGCCGCCCAAGCCGCCGCTGAAGAGGCTCAGCGCCAGCAGCAGATTTCAGACTACACCACTCAATTCCAGATCGACACGCTAAGGGCTGGCGGCACGCCCGCCGGGGAGGCCGCCGCGGTCGCGATGGAACGCGCTGCGGAGCTTGCCGCCCTGGCAAAGCTCAGCCCGGCGCTGGTGGACCTGAAGCAGAAGTATTACGACGCTGCTGACGCGGCCAAAGCTGCCGCCGATGCCGCTGAGAAGGCCGCCGAGGTCGACGCCAAGGCCGCCTTCTTCGCGAGCAACTTCCTGACCGACGCCGAGCAACTGGCGCCGGTCATCAAGGCCGTGAACGACAACCTGAAGGCCTATGGCCTATCGGCCGAAAGCAGCCGGGACACCTTCAAGGCTCTCGTCCTCGCCCAAGACCTGACGACCGAGGCCGGACGTAATACCTATGCCGCCCTGCTGGCCGTGGCGCCGGCGTTCGACAAGGTGGCCGATGCCGCCGAAAAAGCGAGCGCCTCACGCCGAGAACTGGAAATCCAGCTCCTAGACGCGATGGGCAAGACTGACGAGGCCGCCAAGGCTCGTTTGGAGATCGAGCGCCAAGGTGTCGACGAAAGCCTTCGATATCTCTTCGACCAAATTCAGGCTGAAAAGGCGCTCACAGCCGCTCGCGAAGCGGCGTCCGTGGCCGCCGTCGCAGACGCCGAAGCTGCCGCCAAGATGCAAGATCTCTGGTCCAAGAGCACGGCTGCCGCGATCGAAACAGCGACTCAGGCCGCCGAGCGCCAGGCCGAGGCGTCGAAGACGCTGGGTGATGGCTTCGCGGGCCTCATAAACAAGTTCTACGAGCTGTCGAAGTCGCTGAACGAATTTGCAGACTCGCTGGGGGTTGGCGAGCTTTCTGGCCTGTCTGGAAATGACGCCTATAGGGCGACCAGATCGCGCCTTATGGGGGCGAGCGGAGAGCAGACCCAGGACGCCATTCGCGCGTTCTTGGCAGCCTCGCGTGAGGTATCGGCGACGGATCAGGCCTATCGGCTTGACGTGGCCTTCGCCGAGAGCATCGCCCGCCAACGCGCCATCGAGGCCAGCGGCTCGGCGGTGGGCATTGCGGAGTTGTTCTCGCGGGCCATGGCATCTCAGGCGGCCGGCTTTGCGACGGGCGGGAGTTTCGAGGTGGGTGGTTCGGGTCCGGCGGACTCGAAGCTGTTCAGCTTGGCCCTGTCGCCCGGCGAGATGGTCAACGTCCAACGGCCAGGGTCCGCGAACGACAACAGCGAGATGGCCGCGCTTCGCCAGGAGGTCCGCGAGCTTCGCCAGGTCATTGCGAACGGGCTCGTCAAGGTCGCCGACAACGTCAACGAAACCAACGACTTCTTGCGAAACGGCACTGTGACGACGGTGGGGGTTTAAGGCATGGCGACCGGCACGATCCCTATTCCGATCACCGATGTGATGCTGTCGGACTTCTCGGTTGCAGAGCCCAGCCCTGGCGAGGTCGAGTGGACTTCCGGCGCGACGTTCGCGATCGGCGGTCGGTGCATCATCGGGGCGCCAACGTCCACGGTGGCAATCACCAGCGCCTCGCCGGCCGTGGTGACGTGGACGGCGAACCGCCTGCCCAACGGAACGCCGGTGCGGTTTTCGACGGACGGGACCTTGCCCGCCGGTATTGTCGCCGGCAAGACCTACTACGTCATCAACCGCACGACCGACACCGTCCAAATCTCCGAAGAGCTAAACGGTGCGGCCGTCTCGACCACATCGGCCGGGTCGGGGACGCATACGGGCGTCGCCTCTATCCATCGGACCTATGCGAGCCGGATCGACGGCAATACCAATAATCCTCCGGCCCTAGACGACGGGACGAAGTGGCTTGATGTCGGCCCGACAAACCGTTGGGCGATGGTTGACCTATACCGCCCGAGCATCACCTGGGGTGATAGCCCGATGACGTTCAAGCTTACGCCCAGTCGTGCGGTCCAATCGCTGTTCTTGGGAAACCTGACGGCGGTAAGCTTGGAGATAGTTCAGAAGCGCGACGCGGTCACGATCAAGTCTTGGTCTCGCGACCTAATGACCCGCAAGATCCAGACGTTCACGGAATACTTTTATAAGAGGTTTACGCCCCGGCGCTCGGTGCAGATCCAAGACCCTCTTCTCTATCCCGATACCACCTTCGAGATCACCCTCACCCGAGACAGCGGGCAGGTGGGTATCGGGGTGATCATCCAGGGAGATCCGACGCTACTTGGGAAAACGCAGTACGGCGCCCAGCGCAAGCACCGTAACTTCACTAAGTTCGACCGAAACATGGACGGCACGCCGCAACCGCCGATCCGCCGCCGCAACGTCCCAAGCTCCGTTCAGACGATCATGTTTGAGAAGGAGGCGACGAGCGCGCTCCTTCAGTTCTCCGATGACGCCAATGGCCGAGTGGTTGTGATCTCGGGTCTCGATGACGACACCGACGACTATTTCGAGCCCGTCTTGATCCTTGGTCTGATCACCACCTTCGACATAGACCTCACGCATCCGAAAAACGGCTTCCTATCGCTGGTCGCCGAGGAGTTCTGATATGCCCGCACTGAGCGATTGGCCCGCCATGCCGGGGCCGGATCGGCCTACGACCCTGGACACCGACACGCAAGCCTTCTTCGACCACCTGAAAATAACCTTCACGCCAGAGGTCAATGACCTGGCCGATTATCTGGCCAACGCGGCGCGTCCGGCGTTCTCGGTCATGGCCGTGTTCGACGGCGCGGCGACGAGCGATGCGGATCCTGGCGCTGGGAACTGGCGCCTGAACAGCGCCACCCAGAACGCGGCAACCTACATCTACCCAGACCTCTTGGACGCCAACGGCGCGGACATGACCGCGATCATCGAGTCGATGGATGACAGCACGTCGATCACTAAGGGGTGGCTTCGTTTCTCGGAGAACGGCGACCGGACGAAATGGCTCCTGGCTAAGGTGACGGGGCCGGTCGAGACGGCAAGCGGCTATCGCAAGATCCCGATCACGATGATCGCGTGGTCCGCCACCAGTCCGATCACCGACAACGCCGAGATCACCGTCGCGTTTACCCCCAATGGGGACAAGGGCGATCTAGGATCGTTCTCGAATGATGGTTCCCTGGTCACGGTCAGCGGAACGCCAAGCATGATCACGCTGTCAAGCTTGCCCGTGGTCGGCTCTATTGTGAAGTTCGACCTCAACATCGTCCCCAGCACGACCGCGATCCTGCGCGGCAGTTTCAGCCTGGACGGGTCAAGTTATAGCACTGCGTATGATCTTACGGCCTCGCTATCGAGCTTCAGAGGCTCGATCATCATCACCGACTATCGTGGCAACAATCCGCAGCTTGAAGGGCGCCTGCACGCGGCCGATCTTGTCTCTGGGTCAGCCTACACCGTGACTGAAAACCCTCGCTTTAGCTTGGCTGCCTCCGGCGGCCTGGCGGCGTTCAGGCTATCTCTCAGCACTGGTACCTTCAGCAACGGCGGCACGATCCAGCGTCGGGTGATGTGATGGCAAATTTCGATCTTGTCGCGGGTCCTGGCGGGGTTACTCTACGTGAGATGTCGATTGAAGAGGTCGCGGCCCTGGCCAACGCGCCACAGCCTCGCCGCTTGATCCCTAAGAGTGTCATTCAAGAGCGCGTCAACGAGATCGGCAAGTTAGGTGCGGTGATGACCGCTCTGCTAGCCCAGCCGTTGTACTTCTCGCGCTGGTTCGCCCCAAACCATCCAAACGTCTATTTCGACGACGCTGACATGCTAGGGCTTCTCGACGCCGTGGGCTGTACGCCGGACGAGATCGCCACCGTCACGGCCTGACCACCACCACAACTCGACCTTCCGACCGGCGCCTAGCGGCCCGGCCCTTTCTCATGCCTGGAGACTGACCATGGCCAAATCCCCCGTCGCCTCGAATGAAACAGGCGCTCCCATGGGCGCGACGCCCGTCTGGAATGCTGCTGGCATGACAGTTGCCGCGGAGAGCCCCGCGGTCTCCGCTAGCCCGGCCTACGCTTCCGGCGATGTCATCGGCACGAAGATGACCTTCGCCGGCATGGCGCGAGAGGCGGGCGGCTCCGGCCTCATCCAGATGGTGAGCGTCTTCAGCAAGTCGGCCCAAACTTTCGCCTGCGAGCTGTGGCTGTTCCACACCGACCCAGCCGCCTCGACCTTCACCGACAATGCGGCGTTCGTGCTCAACGCCGCGGACTTCGACAAGGTCACTGCGGTCGTGCCGATCTCGACCTGGTACGCCGCCGGCGGCCCGAGCTTTGCCGAAGCGGCCCAACTGGCGATGCCCTACAAGCTGGCTGACGACAGCACGGCCATGTTCGGAGCCCTCGTCGCCCGCGCGACGCCGACGCTCGGATCCACCAGCGACATCAAGGTCGCGGTCAAGGGGCTGCTGGACTGATGGCCCTCAACATCGGTCCCCGCCGGGTCATCACCCTCACCCCTTCCAAGGGTGGTGGGGCCAACGTCCTCCGCTCGGCCATCAACGGCGCGGTCCTCACTTCCGCCATCAACGGTCAACCGCTGACCAGCGCTAGGAGCGCGTAATCATGGGCGTTCTCAACCCCGCTGAAATCGTCGCTGGTGGCGGCGCGCTGGTAAGCAGCCTCAACGCCTATTCGCCAGAACACGACGCCTTGGCCGAATGGCTGGCGAACATGTCGATCTCGACGATGATCCAACCAAACCTCTTCAGCGGCCCACCGCAGGTGTGGCTTGGCGCGGGAACTTACACGTTGCTCTCCGACGTGTCGGCGCGCATCATCAGCGATGGCACGGGCACGTCTGGGGTTTATAAGAAGCTGCGGGTTGTTCCGGGCTGTTCCTATAAAGTTCAATACAAGGCTGTCGGTGCGGTTGCCCAAACATCGGTGCGGTGCGGAGCGGCGACCACAGGTGCGGAGCTTTTCACTCGCGCGATCAATTCTGGTGATAATGCCACGTTCACCAACACGTTCACGCCATCGACACCAGACGTGTACATGAACTTTGGCTTCGGGTCGAACGGCGCTGACCTTACGATCTCCGAAGTCGTCGTTACCCAAACGAGCGTCCGGCCCGCTATCTTCGCTTGGGAAAACTCAATCGGCACGAACCTGGACGGCACGACCGCGCAGAGCTATCCGGGAGCTTTGGGGGCAAAATACTCACCATCACGCCTCAGCTTTGGCAGAGGCGTCGGCGGCGAGACTTCGACGCAAATCCTTTCGCGGGTGACGTCGCAGGCCTCAGGCCTCTACCCCGGCAACATCCATGTTATCGGAATGCTAGAGAACGACCCGGCAAACGGGGTGTCGGCCACCACGACAAAAGCCAACATCGCCACGGCGATCGCGCAGCTTGGTTTGCACAACTTCATCAGATCGGGGCTTCCCGTTTGCACGGACGCCGCAGCAGCGTCCAACGCTCAGATCGTCCAGCTTAACACAGACCTGAAGGCGCTCTATGGCCGCCGCTTTGTCGACATCAACGCTCCATTGGCGGCTGCGAACGACGGATCGGCGGGCGATCTGTCGGACATTGCCAAAGGGTGGACGCCTCGTTCTCTTCGGTATGACGACATCCACCCAAACGCCGCTGGCCGCCAGATTATCGCTGACACACTCTACGCGGCGATAGCGCGCACCTAGACCCCACACCCCTACTTCATCCGTGGGGGTGCGCTGCCCCGCCTTCTGACCTTTCCCGACATCGGAGATCTCCATGACCAACCTCGAACAAGAGGCCGAGGCCGCACGCATGATGGTCGAGGCCGCCGGCAAGCGGGCCTTCGTCCTGATCGCCGAAGTGCAGGGCGACCGCGCCTCCATGACCCGGTCGATCAGCGAAGGCACAACCAAGCGCGAGGGGATGGCGTGGATTGGCGCGCTCAATCGCGAGCGGCAACGGGTCGCCAAGCTGATCGGCGTGGACCCCGACGACATCGAGACTGCCGCCGTCTAGCCCAGGGCCAATTCTAGGTGGCCGCAGCGGCCGCCGGCGACATCGTCAACCAAAGACCAGGCCCCGGCGGCCGGAGGGTAGGAGCGTGCAGTGGATCTTCCCACGGCGATTGAGAAGTACTGGTCTCATGCCGTCCTGGTGGTCGGCGGCATCTTTACGGCCTGGAAGGCCACGCGCGAGGCTCGCGAGAAGCGCCAGACGGACGCCCTGGCCGCCGCCGCAGCGCGCCATGCGGTCAAGCTGGATCTCACCAAGCTGGCCCAGGAGGCGGCGGCCGACGTCATCACCACCTTGCGCGAGGAAATCGCGCGCCTCTCGGGCGAGCTGGACCAGGTCCGCGACGAGATGCGCGACCTTCAACGGGAGCACCTCAGGATGATGGCTGACAAAGACGCCAAGATCGCGCTGCTGGAAGGGCGCAACCGCCAGCTCGAGGCCAGCATCGCCGCTCACCGCAGGATGATGCTGGCGGCCGGTATGGACCTTCCTCCGGAGCCCGCCTTCTTCGTTCTGCGCGGTGGCGAGCTGACAGCCCACACGACGGAGACGCCGCCATGATCCGCCTGACCAAGCGCACCTTCAACGACGTCTTCACGGGTCCTGACGGCCAGACGTTCGCCGTCGGCCGGATCTACGGCGCTCTGACCCTGGTGGCCGGCCTGGCACTGCCTTTCGTGGCCATCGCCAAGGGACAGGTGATCAGCTTCGCCGAGCTGGGCGTGTACTTCGGTGGCGTTGCCGGCGGCGTCACCGCCTTGGTGGCCATCACCAACAAGACTGAACCGCCCGCCGGCGCCGCCGACTAGGGCGGCCATGCGAGCGGCGCTCGCATCCCTTCTCTTCCCCCCTACAGATCGGAGGCTTCCCATGCCCTTGGCCAATCCCAAGGCGTTCTTCGCGCGCGTCGACGACGCCGATCTCCTCGGTCCCGTCCTGACCCAGAATGAGGTCGACGGCTGCAACGCCCTCCTCGCGGCGCTCGGTCGCTGGCCCCTGGCCCATGCAGCCTACGGCCTCGGCACCGCCTATCACGAGACCGCCGGCACGATGCAGCCGGTCAAGGAGCGCGGTGGGCCCGACTACTTCCGGCGCATGTACGACAAGACCGGCGCGCGGCCGCAAGTCGCCGCCGCCCTGGGCAACACCGAGGCCGGGGATGGCGCCCGTTTCGCAGGGCGCGGCTATCCCCAGCTCACCGGCCGCCGCAACTACGCGCGCGCCGATCGAGAGCTCGGGCTCAACGGCGCGCTGCTGCGGGACCCTGACCTCGCCATGCGGCCCGACATCGCCGCGCGGATCATGGAGGCTGGTATGCGGGAAGGCTGGTTCACCGGCCGGGGCCTGGCCGCGTATCTGCCCTCCGAGGGCCTTGGCTCGCGCACGGCGTTCATTTCCGCCCGGCGGATCATCAACGGCACGGATCGCGCCGAGAAGATCGCCCATCACGCCATGGACTTCCAGGAAGCGCTCGCCGCCGGCGGCTGGAGCGCCTGACCTTCCCGCGCCCAGCGGTCCTGGGTAACCCTCCCACAAGGAGATCCACCATGAAGCGCACGATCATCTTGATCGGCGGCGTGGCCGCGTGCCTGTCGCTGAGCGCCTGCAGTACGGTCGCCAGCGACCCGGCGGCGGTGCTGAAGGCTCTGGGCGACAACTACGCCCATTGCGAGCGCATCGTCAGCTACAGCGCCAGCGTCGGCGCCCTGAACCCGGCGTCGGGCGCGACGATCTCCGGCCAGGTCCGCTGTCCGCCGAAGACCGAAGCGCCGGCCGTCGCGCCCACGCCTCCGCCGGGCGGCGTGTGACCGTGAGCCGGTTCACCGATCACCTGGGGCTGTTCCTCTATGAGGACGCCAACGGCGCCGCCATTACCAAGGCTGGGCGCTGCCAATGGCTCTTGGCCTCACCCCTGCGCTACGACGTAGGAGTCGAGGGCTCGGGCGAGACGATTACGGTCCCGGCCGGCGCGTTGACGGATCTCGCATCCATCCCGCGCCTGGCCGGGGTGCTGCTGCCGGCGGATGGTCCATGGGCGAAAGCCGCCGTCATCCACGACTGGCTTTATTTCACCCGAGGGACGTGCTTCCGGGGCGACTTCAACGGCCGGACCAGGGCCAAGCCCTACACCCGCGCCGAGGCCGACAAGATCCTGAGAGAGGCCATGGAGGTTGTCGGCGTCCCGGCCTGGAAACGGGCGGTCATCTGGGCCAGCGTGCGAGCGGGTGGCGCCTCGGGGTGGGGCCGCTAGGCCACGTCCTGATAGGTCTTCAGGGTGCAGATGTCAGAGATGGACCATTTGGACATGCTGAACATCTGCCCCAGCACCCAGTTGGGCAGCGTCTCGCCAAAGCGGGCCTTTAGGCGCCTGATCTCTCGGACATCGTCTTCGGTCAGCTTGGCGCCGGACGCCGCGGCGCCACGTCGAATGCTTGCTCGGCCATGCACTCGCTTGTGCTCCTCGTTCTCTTTTTGCGTCACGTACGCAAGATTGGAGACGACAGCGTTGGATGGGTCGCCATCTAGGTGCGCCACTTGGTGGCCAGCGGGGCGGGGTCCGATGAACGCTAGAGCGACGAGAGCGTGAACATGTTCTGTTCGATGAATCGGCTTGTTGCTGAGGGTAACGGACTTATAGCCATTGCGATAATCGTAAGCGAGTTGCCGAGGGCTTGGCAGGGGGTACTCACCCCAGCGTCCCCGACCGACAAGCCTGCGAACGTTTCCGTGGTTGGACACCTCGTAGAGGCCTTCAAATCCTATGACCGGACGCCAAATCTCTGGCGCGGTTTCGACAATGGGCGTAGCGCTCGCGTTAGCCATTCGATGCCTCCTGACGGCTTGGATGGTTAGGGCCGGCAGGGGCGTTTGCGCGCCTCACCGGCCCGCAGATATTCCCATTTTGTTCACGGTGCGGCAAGGTCCGCCTAGTCGACGGAGATCGCGCTTTCGGAACGTGATCAGCTGTCAAGGATCGCTTGACTACTCAGGCCCGTCGTCTCTCCGGAGGCGGCGGGCTTTCGTCGTTCTAGGGCGTCGCTACCGCTTCCAAGTCCACACCGCATCTCGCACTAGATGCGCAGAGACCGAGACAAACCCGGCCGGGGCTAAGCCCTGACGAACGGAAGCACGTTGGCGTTCGGCGGCATGGTGGCGAACTGCTCCCAGACCTCCATAAGCTGGCGCCGCTTGGCCAGGGCGTCGGATCGGCGATAGGCGCGCTCAACGGCGTTTCCGACCGTGTGGGCGAGGGCCTCCTCGATCAGCTCGCGCGGGTAGGGCGTGCAGTCGCCAGCCCAATCGCGGAAAGCCGAACGGAAACCGTGGACCGTGAAGGGGGCCGACATCCGACGGAGCAGCATGAGCATGGCCATGCGCGACAAGGGCTCGATGCGCTGGTCGCCCGGGAAGATGAAGCCGGCCTCGGTCTTCAGCGGCGCCATCTCGTCGAGGATCTCACGCATACGGCCGGTGATGGGCACGCGGTGCGGCTTGCTGGCCTTCATCCGGTCGGCCGGGATGGTCCAGATGTCGCCGTCGATCTCCGACCAGTTGGCCTCGCGGGTCTCGGTCGTGCGAGATGCGGCGAGGATCGTGAACTCCAGGGCCCGCGCCGCAATCGCCTGGCGCTCCCGTAGCCGCTGCATGAAGGCGGGAACGCCGTCATAGGCCAAGGCCTTGTGGTGGCCGCGAACGCGCTGTTGCTTGGCGAGGAGCAACTGAAGGTGTCCACGCCAGCGGGCGGGGTTCTCGCCCTTCCGAAGGCCCTTGATCTTCGCCACGTCCAAGACGCGCTCTATCCTGGCGCGGACCCGAGAAGCCGTCTCGGGGATCGTGTTCCAGATCGGCTTTAGCACGAGGAGCACGTCTTCTGTGTCGACGTCCGAAACGGGGCGCTTGGCTATGGCCCCGGCGTGCATGTCCAGGCTCGCGCGCCACTGGCCGTCCGTCTTCGGGCTTTTCCAGCCGGGCGTGAGGTCGACGATCACCAGCTCGGCGAAATCCCGGAAGGTGATGGCCGATCCGGTCTGAAGCTTTCGCGCGCCGATCGGGTCGACGCCTTCAGCGACCATCTGTCGCGCCGATGCGGCGGCCTGGCGCGCGGCGGCGAGGGTGACGGTTTCCGCCGAACCAAGGCCCATCTCACGCCGCTTGCCATGCCAGAAGTAGATCAGGACCCAGCGCCTGTTCAGCGTCTGGTCGACCTTAAGATACAGGCCGGCCCCATCGGCGTGCATCCCCGGCTCGCGGAGCGCCGCGATGGTCTTGACGGTGAGTCGGTTGATCTGGCGCGGCATGTTGTCCCCGGAACGCAGGAAGAACCTACGAGCACGCCCGACGTCTCGCCATCCTAAGTCGCGCCCTAAGACGACGCCTAAGACGCCGGGACACAACCTGATCCAAGGAGAGACGGACGGGGCGGGAAAACCTTGTCCTCAAAAGGGGTTTTGACGCAACCGGATACGCCCAGACGCATAGGTCTGGCGGGCAGGGTGGGATTCGAACCCACGGTAGACTTTCACCTACGGCGGTTTTCAAGACCGCTGCCTTAAACCACTCGGCCACCTGCCCGGAGCAGGCGGCTATATCAGCGCGTCCGCGCCTTAACCAGACTTCAAAACAAACCGGCGACGATGTGAACTCGGAAGGGGTGTGGGCCCGTCTGGACGACCATTGGATGAACCAGCGTATCGATCAGGTTTGGCGGATTGCGCGCACCCTCGGCCTCATGGCCCTGGCGGCCGCGAGTCTGGCCGCCTGCGCCACGCCCAAGTATGGCGTCGGCAAGTCCGGTTACACGGCCAGCGCCCGCAATGACACCACGCGCGGTTCGTCGCCGCGCTCTGGCTCCACGGTCGGCCGCGACGGCAAGCCTTTGCGCGGCACGGAAAAGCCCTATCAGATCAATGGCGTCTGGTACTATCCGCGCCAGGATAAGGACTACAACGTCGTCGGCGTCGGCTCCTGGTACGGCGAGCAGTTTCACAACCGCCGCACCGCCAATGGCGAGATGTTCGACATGGATGTCCCGTCGGCCGCTCATAAGACCCTGCCGCTGCCCAGCCTGGTTGAGGTGACCAACCTCGATAACGGCAAGAAGATGATCGTGCGGGTCAACGACCGCGGGCCGTTCGTCGGCGATCGCGTCATCGACCTGTCCAAGGCCGCCGCCCAGCAGCTGGGCTACTACCGCCAGGGCGTGGCCCGCGTGCGGGTGAAGTATGTCGGCCCGGCGTCCAGGAACGCCTTCGACGGCCCGCGCCAGTACGCTGTCACGCAATCTCCGCCTCGGCCACGCGAGCGCAGCTTCGACGATATCAAGGAACCGACCCAGCGCGTGCAGGTCATCCCGTCGCGCCAGCCCGATCCGGACTGGAGCGCGCCGATCCAGCAATCCGCGCCGCAGATCAATCCGCCCGACCGGGTCCCTGATCGCGTCTATGCCTCGGCCGCCAAGTCCGGCTTCCGGGTTCAGGCCGGCTCGTTCTCCAGCCGCGAGAACGCGGAGAGAGCCGTGCGTCAGCTTTCGGGCGCCGGCCAGGCCCAGATCGACGCGATCGAGCGGGCCAGCGGCACGCTCTACCGCGTCACGGTCTCGGCCGGTCCGAACGAGGGCGAGGCCTGGAGCCTGCGCCAGCGGGTCGAGTCTCTGGGCTATCAGGGCGCCACGGTCCTTCGTCCATAGCAAGGGGGCGTAAGCGCCTCTGGACAAGCCTCGGAAACCGGTCGAATGAGGCCGGGTGACCCAGGGTTCTTTCATCAGTTTCGAAGGCGGAGAGGGGGCGGGCAAGTCCACCCAGATCCATCGCCTGGCCGAGCGGCTGCGAGCGGCCGGCCATGACGTCGTCGTCACCCGCGAGCCGGGCGGCAGCCCGGGCGCCGAAGCCATCCGGGAGTTGCTGGTCAACGGCGCGGCCGACCGCTGGTCGCCGGTCACCGAGACCCTGTTGATGTACGCCTCGCGTCGCGACCACCTGGAGCGGGTGATCCGTCCGGCGCTGGCCGAAGGCAGGGTCGTGCTGTGCGACCGCTTCGCCGATTCCACGCGGGCCTATCAGGGCGCGGGCGGCGACGCGCCGGCCAGCCTGATCGCGGCGCTGGAGGATCACGTTCTGAACGGCACGATCCCGACCCTGACCCTGATCCTGGATCTGCCGGCCGAGGTCGGCTTGAGCCGGGCCGAGGCGCGGGGCGGGGCGGCGCGGTTCGAGTCCAAGGGTCTCGACTTCCACCAGCGCCTGCGCGCCGGCTATCTGGAGATCGCGCGCCGCGAGCCCGAGCGCTGCGTTGTCATCGACGCCGACGCCGAGCTTGACGCGGTGACCGCCGCGATCGTCGACGCCGTGACCCAGCGGCTGGATCTCTGATGACCCCGGCCCATCCGCGCGACGTGTACGGCCTGGAGGGCCAGTCCGCCGCCGAGGCCGCGTTCCTCGACGCCCTGGATCGTGGCCGGCTGCACCACGCCTGGCTGCTGACCGGCCCGGAGGGCGTGGGCAAGGCGACTCTGGCCTACCGCATGGCGCGGCGACTGCTGGGCGCGCGGCCCGATCCGAGCCACGGTCTGCTGGGCGCCGCGCCTTCCGACGTGGTCAGCCGCCAGGTCGCCGCCCGCTCGCATCCCGACCTGATGGTGCTGGAGCGGTTGACCGACGACGGCAAGGCAAGGAAATCGATCCCGGTCGACGAGGCCCGACAGCTGCCGGAGTTCTTCTCCACGACGCCGGCCATTTCGCCCTACCGGGTGGCGATCATCGACGCGGCCGACGACCTCAACGTCAACGCCGCCAACGCGGTGCTGAAGACGCTGGAGGAGCCGCCGCCGCGCGGGGTGATCCTGCTGATCAGCCATGCGCCCGGCAAGCTCTTGCCGACCATCCGCTCGCGCTGCCGCCGCCTGGCCGTGCCCGCGCCGGGCGTGCGGGCCGCAGCCGAGATGGTCGAGCGCATGGCCGACGTCTCCGGGCGCGACGCCGAACGCCTGGCCCGCATGGCTCATGGCGCGCCGGGCAAGGCGCTGCAACTGGCCGCCGCCAAGGCGATCGAGATGGACGACGCGGCCAACGAGATCCTGCGCGGCCTGCCCAAGCTGGACGAGGGCGCGCTGCTCGCCCTGACCGACACCTTCCGGGGCGGCGAGGGCGCGGCGCGGTTCGAGCTCCTGATGGAGCGCATGGCCGACCAGGTGCGGATCTTCGCCACCCAGGTCGCGGCCGACGGCAAGAACTCGCCCGGTCTCGACCGTTGGGCGGCTGTGTGGGAGCGACTGTCCAACGTGCCGGGCGAGGCCGAGGCCGTGAACCTCGACCGCGCCGATGTGTTCTGGAGCGTCATCTCGGACTTGCGCGCGACGGCCAAGACGGCGATTTGAGCGGCATGCTCATCGACAGCCACGTGAATCTCCACGCGCCCCAGTTCGCCGAGGACAAGGACGCCGTCATCGCCCGCGCCCGCCAGGCCGGCATCGCCCTGATGGTCACCATCTGCGACAAGGTTTCGTCCTTCGAGGCCGTCCACGCCATCGCCATGGCCGAGCCGGATGTCTGGTGCACGGTCGGCACGCACCCGCATGAAGCCAAGGAAAACCCCGGCCTGACCGCGACGCGCCTGGTCGAATTGGCCCAGCGCCCGCGAGTCATCGGCATCGGCGAATGTGGCTTGGACTTTCACTACGATCTGTCGCCGCGCGAGGTGCAGGCCCAGGTGTTCCGCCAGCACTGCATCGCCGCTCGCGAGAGCGGCCTGCCGCTGGTGGTTCACACCCGCGAGGCCGACGACGTGATGGGCCAGATCCTCGAGGAGGAACACGCGGCCGGGCCATTCAAGATCCTGATGCACTGCTACACCAGCGGTCCGGCCCTGGCGGCCCGCGCCATCGCGCTGGGCGCCTGGTTCTCGGTGTCGGGCATCGCCACCTTCAAGGCGGCCGAGGACGTGCGCGAGGTGATCCGCGACATGCCCGCCGACCGGATCATCGTCGAGACCGACTGCCCGTACCTGGCCCCCGTGCCGATGCGCGGCCGCCGCAATGAGCCGGCCTATCTGCCGCATATCTACGACAAGCTGGCCGAGATCCGGGGCTGGAGCCGAGCCGACACGGAGGCCCGCACCGAGGACGCCTTCTTCAACCTGTTCGACCGGATCCCCCGTCCATGACCGGCCCGCTGGAGTTCACCATCCTGGGCTCCGGCTCGTCCGGCGGCGTCCCGCGCGCCGACGGGAACTGGGGCGACTGCGATCCGGCCGAGCCCAAGAACCACCGCTCGCGTTGTTCGCTGCTCGTGCGGAGGAAGGGCGAGGACGAGGGCGGGGCGCTCCACGAGACCACGGTCGTTGTCGACACCTCGCCGGACCTGCGCCTGCAGGCCGCGACGGCGGGGGTGAAGCGGGTCGACGCGGCGCTGTTCACGCACGATCACGCCGACCAGGCCCACGGCATCGACGACCTGCGACCGTTCTTCCTCAATCAGCGGGTCCGCATCCCGACCTGGATGGATCAGGCCACGCACGACGGCCTGCTGACGCGGTTCGAGTACATCTTCAAGACGCGCGGCGGCTATCCGGCCATCCTGGAGCCGCGCCTGATCCCGCCGCTGGGCGAGGATTTCCAGATCGACGGTCCCAGCGGATCGATCCCCGTCCACACCTTCGACGTCGACCACGGCGAGATCCGCGCGGTCGGCTACCGCTTCGGCGGGGTGGCCTACACCCCGGATGTTCGCGCCATTCCCGACGGAAGCTGGGCCGACTTGGCCGATCTCGACGTCTGGATCGTTGACGCCCTGCGCTGGACCCCGCATCCGACCCATGCCCACGTCGAGCTGGCCCTGGAATGGATCGCCAAGGCCAGGCCGAAGCGGGCCATCCTGACCAATCTGCACATCGACCTCGACTACAACGCCCTGACCGCGCGCCTGCCGCCGGGCGTCGAGGCCGGCTACGACGGCCTGCGGTTCACGCTCTAGGCAACTTTTCGGAGGGCCGCGGAGTTCTCTAGCCGCGCCGCTTCAAGGCGCGTTTCGCGTTTTTAGGCGGCGATGCGCTCGCATCTTCGCAACTTTTGCCGAGTTTGGCGAAAACTTGGCTTCACGTAACAGCGTTGAAATAAGCTCGTCCAACAACACCGTCATAGGGACGCGGTAGAGTTATTCTCCCGTGCGTCACCGACCAGACCTCCCATGGCTGAAACCGTCACCATTTCCCGAGAAGTCTTCCAGCGCCTCCGCTCGCGCCTGCCGGCGGTGACGCGCGAGCATCTGTTCGACTGCTACGCCATCAGCGAAACCACCTGGACCAAGCTGCGCGACGGCAAGCCGGTGAAGCGCTCGACCCTCGAGCGCATCCTGGCCAAGCTGGCGCTGCTCGACGCCCGAGTGGCGGCCTGATCCGCGACGATCCGGCCCCCTAACCTGATCAGTCCGCTCAAGGTCGTCGCCACGCCGCGTGATCTGCTATGAGCGCTTCATGAGCTCCCTTGGGACCGGCGCGCGCCAACGCATCCTCGTCATCGACGACGAGCCGCAGATCCATCGCTTTCTGGGGCCCGCCCTGGAAGCGGCGGGCTACGAGCCGCTACGCGCCGACGGCGGCCAGGAAGGCCTCCGCGCCATCGCGCTGTGGTCGCCCGACGCCGTGGTGCTGGACCTCGGCTTGCCCGACATGGACGGCAAGGATGTGCTGGAGAAGGCCAGGGCGTTCTACGACGGTCCGATCCTGATCCTGTCGGCCCGCGATCGCGAGATCGAGAAGATCGAGGCGCTGGATCGCGGCGCCAACGACTATGTCGAGAAGCCCTTCGGCGTGGGAGAGCTGCTGGCCCGGCTGCGCGCGGCGATGCGCCAGTCCGGTCGCGCCCAGGCGCCCAGCGGGCCGATCCGCGCCGGCGAGGTCGAGATCGACCTGGAGAAACGTCGCGTCACCCGCGCGGGCGAGGCCGTGAAGCTGTCGCCGCGCGAATACGACGTCCTGATCCGCCTGGCCCTGGGTCATGGCAAGGTGCTGACCCACAAGGAACTGCTGACCGCCGTATGGGGCCCCGCGCACGCACGGGACACCCAGTACCTGCGCGTTTTCGTCGGCCAACTGCGCCAGAAGCTGGAGGCCGACCCGGCGTCGCCCAAGCTGCTGCGGACCGAGCCGGGCGTCGGCTACCGATTCGTCGACGACGCGAGTTAACGCCCGCCGATCTCCATGCGACGCACGCGGATGGCCGGCTGGCTGCCGATCTTCATCATGTAGCTGCCCATGGCCGCCTTGCGGACCTCGATCGTGTCGCCGGCCTTGGGCGGCTTGCCCAGCATGGTGTCGTCGATCTGGCGCCAGACCGCGCCGTCCTCCAGCGTGACGACCAGCCGTTGCTCGGCGTCGACCCGGGCGCTCTTGACCATCGACTGTAGCTTCTCGGTCTCGGCCTTGTCGGCGCCCTTGTCGAGGATGGACAACGTCGGCAGCTCCAGCCCGAAGGCCTGGCGCCGCGCGGCGCGGGCGGTCTGCTTGTCGATGATGATGACCTCGCCGGTTTCCTGGGCCTTGGTCACCGACTGGGCGGCCTTGTCGTAGCAGGCCAATCGCTCGGCGTCGGTGGTGATGGCGCGGCAGGCCTTCAGCGCCGCGATGACCGCGGGCTCGGCGGGCTCGGCGGCGAAAGCGGGAGCGGCGGCGAGAGCGATCGCGGCGGCGAGCAGCAGCTTGGTCATCTCGAACTCCTTATGCGGCTTGCTGGGCGTCGCCCAGCAGCCATCCAGTCAGCGACAGCCGCTTGGCGTCGGCATACGAGGCGACCTGGGCCACCGAATGGGCGGCGGGCACCTTGAACAGGGTCAGTACGTTGAACTCCGGCTTGAAGCCGTGCGTGACGTTGCCATCGGCGTCATGGAAGAGAAGTTGGCCGCCCCAGTCGGCGCGCCACTTCCGGGTGAAGCCCAGGGTGAAGGCGGCCAGGCGCGTATCCGTGCGGTGGCGGTCGTCGTGCAGAGTCAGGAAATCGCCGGGGCGATAGTAGGACGCCTGGATTCGGACGCCCGTCACGGCCGGCGCGCCGATCACGCGGCGGCCGAAATCGAGAAAGTCCTCGCTCTGCAGAAACTGCGTCACGCGATGGATCGGCGCCTCTGAACCGCGCAGATATTCGTCTTGCAAGGCATAGGACAGGTGCACGAAGGAAAAGCCCGTCGCGGCGCGCTTGATCGCCCCTTGCAGGAACTGTCGGACCTGGGCCTCGCCGAACTTCTTGATCACGTCCGGAGTGATGACCAGCGTTTCCGACGTCTCGTCGGGCGCGACGATGTTCCAGGTCAGGCCTTCCATCATTCCAGCGACCGTCTCGGCGTCGGCTGGAACCAGGAAGACCGGAATCTGCACATAGCCCTCCTGCGAGAACCGCCTCGCGAATGTCTCGATCGGCAGGTCGCTGTTGATTCTGAGGGGAGGGTGCGCGGGCATGCGGGACTCGTCGGTGCGGGATCGCGAGCATGGATTTGCTCGGATTTTATTCAAGCGGTGCTTTTCGTTCTCGTGCAACTGCCGCTGTGGCTTAAATCGCCAGTACCTGGGGCGACTTGTCGCAGACCTGCGCGCCATTCAAGTCGAGAAGCGAATATTGTCGCACGGAAGACGCCCGCCGCCCCCCAGCCCAGCATACCGAGGCCGCGACCTGAGTTCATGAAAGAATATTTTCCTCCTGTTCGCTGGGGGGCGAACTGTATCGGCGCCGTCACTGCACTGAGAAGAAATTGTCGCTGGATGGTCGATTACTTCGTATATCATGTACAGCATTACGAGTTGGCAAAGAAGCTGACTGCATCCATCCCCTTGAAAATGCTCAGTCTTGGCCGCATTGACGCCCGGGCTTGTGTCGAGTGCGTCACATTTGGGTCACAGGTGGAAATTTCCTGGGCATTCGCGCCTTCTGGCTGATTGACCGGAGGTCGTCCAATTCCACTCTTGCCCGCAAAACCCGGTTCCAGGGGGGACAGGGGGAGCGCCGCATGCTCATCCGCAGGGCTCGGCGTATAAGTTTTGGAGGTGGAATTTGTTTAGTGTAACCACTCGTAGAAAGCGTCTGCTGGCGTCTTCGATCCTCTGCGGCTTCATGCTGCCGGCCGCCGGCGCCTGGGCGCAGCAAGCCGAGGCGCCCGAGTCGGCCCAGGTCGAAGAGATCGTCGTCACCGGTTCGCGCATCGCGCGTCCGGATCTGACTTCCTCTAGCCCGGTCGCCCAAATCGGCGCGGCCGAACTGAAGCAGTCGGGCGTGGTGAACACCGAAAACCTGCTGAACACCCTGCCGCAGGCCGTTCCGGGCATCACCTCGAACGTCAACAACGGCAGCAACGGCACGGCCACGGTCGACCTGCGCGGTCTCGGCTCGAACCGCACCCTGGTGCTGGTGGACGGCAAGCGCCAGACCCCGACCAGCTCGAGCGGCACCGTCGACTTGAACCTGATCCCGACCGCCCTGATCAAGGCCATCGACGTCGTGTCGGGCGGCGGCTCGGCCGTTTACGGTTCGGACGCCGTCGCCGGCGTGGTCAACTTCATCATGAAGAACGACTTCGAGGGCCTTGAGTTCTCGGCTGGCTACCAGCAGACCGACAAGGGTGAGGCCCCGATCTACACGGCGGACCTCACGATGGGCGCCAACTTCGCCGATCGCAAGGGCAACGTCGTCCTGAGCCTGGGCTACAACAAGCGCGAAGCCCTGACTCAGGGCGAGCGCGGCGGTATGCTGGCCAGCGCCTGGGGTGACAACGCCGCTCGCACCGGCTTCGTGCCCTCGGGCTCGGGCTCGATGGAGCCGGGCCGCGTCGATCCGTTCGTGTCTGGCAAGTTCGTGACCCTGCCCGGCGTCACCAACAGCGCCGCCAACTCGGCCTACTTCCTGCCGACCGGCGACGTCCGCCTGTATGACCAGAACACCGACACCTACAACTTCGCGCCGGTCAACTATCTGCAGACCCCGCAAGAGCGCTTCTCGGTCACGTCGCTGGCCAGCTACGAGATCAAGCCGGGCCTGACCGCCTACGCCAAGGGTAACTTCGTCAACTCGAAGGTCGTCACCCAACTGGCCCCGACCCCGGTCGGCAGCCGCATCTTCCGCTTCTCGCTGGACAACAACCCGTTCCTGACTGCGGCCTCCAAGACCGCCCTGAACAGCCTGGGTTCGACCTCGAGCTATTCGATCCCGACCTCCAGCCCTTGGGCGACCGGCACCTACACCGACGTCGACACTGACGGCGACGGCCTCTACGACACCGTCACCGGCGTGTTCAACAAGCGTCTCAGCGACGTCGGCCCGCGCGTCTCGTCGTTCAACTTCTCGGGCTTCCAGATGCAACTGGGCCTGAAGGGCGACATCGAGGCCATCAACGGCGGCTTCGATATCTACTATCAATACGGCAACACCCACGGCAGCAACACGCTGCTGGGCGACACCAGCCTGGCCCGCATCCAGCAGGGCCTGCTGCTGAACTCGACCGGCACCGCCTGCGCGGATCCGTCGGGCGGCTGCGTGCCGGTGAACATCTTCGGTCAAGGCACGATGTCGCCGGCCGCGGCCGAATTCATCAAGACGCGCATCAACTCGGCGCAGGACTATGAGCAGCAGTACGGCGGTTTCAACATCAATGGTGACACGGCCAACCAATTCTCGCTGCCGGCCGGTCCGATCGGCTTCGCCGTCGGCTTCGAGTATCGCGCCGAGGATTTCGCCTTCAACCCCAGCCAGGACCTGGCCACTGGCAACCTGACGGGCTTCAACGCCAGCCCGCCGGTTTCGGGTCGCTTCGACGTATACGAAGGCTACGCCGAACTGCTGGTTCCGCTGCTGAAGGACCTGCCGCTCATCAAGTCCCTGGACCTGGAGTTGGCCGGCCGCACCTCGGACTACACGGGCCAACCGCATCCGGTGAAGACCTACAAGGTCGCCGGTTCGTGGAAGGTGTTCGATGACCTGATGCTGCGCGCCTCGTACAACAAGGCGATCCGCGCGCCGTCGATCGGCGAACTGTACGCCCCGCAGGGCAACAGCTTCCCGACCTCCACCGATCCGTGCTCGGCCCGCGGCGCGCCGAACGCAGCTGTCCGTCAGGCCTGCATCAACTCGGGCGTGTCGGCCAGCGTCGTTGGTCTGATCAACGCCAACCAGCAGACCCAGACCCTGACGGGCGGCAACCCGAACCTGCGTCCGGAAGAAGGCAAGACGCTGACCGTCGGCGCGGTCTACACCCCGTCGTGGATTTCGGGCCTGTCGTTCACTCTTGATTTCTATAATATCAAGGTGAACAACGCGATCGACACCTTCGGTGGCGGCACCGCCAACCTGATGAACGTCTGCTATGGCCCGCTGGTCAACGGCAATCCGAACTCGCCGTACTGCAAGGCCATCGTTCGCTTGGCCAACGGCTCGATCGACTACGTTGTTTCGACCAACCAGAACGTCGCCGTGCGTGAAGTGGAAGGTCTCGACCTTGGCGTGACCTACAAGACTTCGCTGGAAAACCTGGGTCTGCCGGACTGGGGTTCGCTGGCGATTCGCTCGCTGTACACCAACACCTGGCTGTACACGATCACGCCGGACGAGATCTCGGCCCCGGTCAAGTGCGCCGACAAGTTCGGCAACCGCTGCCGCGGCTTCGGCGTCAACCCGATCCCGCGTCACAAGCTGCGGACCGCAGCTAACTGGCGCTTCAACAACGTTGGCGTCAACCTGGTGTGGAGCCACCTGGACGACGTGACCGACGACGCGCCGACGACCAAGTACACGGTCGAGCGTATCGGCGCGAAGAACTACTGGGATCTGTCGGCTGACTGGAACCTCAACGACAATGTCGCCTTCACCGCTGGTGTTCGGAACCTGACCCAGGAATCCTATCCGATCCTGGGCGGCAACGCCTCTCCGTCGAACAGCGGCTATCCGGCCGTTTACGACGTGATGGGCCGGATGTTCTTCCTGAACGCTCGCCTGCGCTACTAAGAGACCCGAACCTCTCCGGCGCTTCCGCGTCGGGGAGGGGATTTCTTCGGAAAAGGCCCGCCTCGATCACTCGGGGCGGGCCTTTTTTATGTTTTAGCGTCTTGGCGAAACGTTCAACGCGGCGTGACGTCGAAGGCCACGGTCAGGCGGTGCCCGGGGTCGGAGAACGGCCGGGTCCCATGCCAGAAGCATGAGGGGAATAGCACCAGCGTCCCGCGCTCGGGCTTGACCATGTGCTCAGCAGGCAGGGCGGGAGAGGTCCCGCATCCCGGCCGGCCGAACTGCAGCCAGCCCTCGCGGGCCTCGCCGTCATCGACGACGGCTGGCAGGTCCAGATAGAAGGCCGAGGAAATCCAGCCTCTGGGATGCACGTGATCGGCGTGGAAGCCGTCGGAGCGCAGGCGCACCGACCAGCCGCCGGCGAAGTCGAAGGCCGTCGAGCGTCGGTTCCGGATCGGATCCTCGCCTGGCCCGAGATCCTCGACATAGCGCGCCACGGCCTTGCGGGCCGAGGCGAAGAAGGCCCGCACCAGCGGATCCGCCGAACGGTCCAGCGACGGAACCTGCGTACCGCCGCGCAGGGACTGCTGCAGCGGATGGGTCTTGAGGTCGTGTAGCTCCAGCAGCCGGGCGCGCAACGCCTCCAGGAAGGTCTCCAGGTCGCTCCACCCGTCCGGCGTCTCCAGGCGATAGGCGCGCACGAGCTGATCGTAGTCGCCAAACGGCGCCAGGCGAGGATCCCGCGTCAGCCGCCAGGCGGTGTTGCGCAGGGCCAGGGCGTACTGGTCCTGTGGCGTGGCCGCGACCAGACGCTCGGCGGTCTCGGCGGCCGCCCGAGCCCGGCCGTTCGCCAGCAAGGCTTCGCAGAGCACGGCGTGGACCTCCGGCGCGGCGGGCGCCAGGCGCTGGGCCGCCTCGGCATGGGCGAGCATGCGGCCGGCGTCGTCGACCGCGCCGGCCGCGCGCGCGGCCGCCAGCCGCAGCAGAACATCGTTTGGCGAGGTCCTCAGCGCCTCCGCCAGCGTGGCGTCGGCCGCCGCGTGATCGCCGGCGAAGGTCAGCACGGTGCTCTTGATCAGCCACAGGCCGGCATCGTCGGGATGCTGCCGCAGCACGGCCTCCAGCACGGCCAGAGCCTCGTGCTGTCTTCCCGAGCGCATCCAGCGCAGCTGGGCCAGGTCCAGATGCGCGGCCGCATAGTTGGCCCGGCGCGCCAGGGCCGCCATGAAAGCCTGTTCGGCGTCGTCGTAGCGGCGCAGGCCTTGCAGCGCCTTGCCCAGCACCAGCCAGACCTCCGGAGCGTCCAGACCCAGAGCAAGGGTCCGCCGCGCGGCGGCTTCGGCCTCGGCGTCGATGTTCAGGTCGCCCAGCGTGGCGGCCAGATTGTACCAGGCGAAGCGATCGGTCGGCGCCCGCTTCACGGCGCGCCGGTTGAACGCCACGGCGTCGTCGACCCGGCCCAGGGCCTTCAGCGCCGCGGCGTGCGCCATCAGCAGGCTCGGCGTCGCGCCGCCGGTCTGGGCCGAGCGTTCAGTGAGGCTCAGCGCTTCAGCCGCTCGGCCGTGATCGATGAGGGTCCAGGCGTTCTGCGTGAGCGAGTCGGTCATGGGGCGCGGCGAATTGCGAAGAGCCCGATCCTAGAAAGACGCCGGGCCCATTCATAGGACTATCGCGGCGCGCCGACCGTCACTTTCGGAAGCGTGGTGATCGGCTCCAGCACGATGTCGCGGAAGAAGGTCTCCGCGCCTTCCGACTGCAGCTGGATCGCGCCGTGGGTCAGGGGCAGGCCATTGGCCTTCAGGTCCCGGACCTCCAGGACCGGAACGCCGTTGACGACATGGACGGCGCGGTCGCCCAGCACATAGAGATCCAGGGTGTTCCACTGGCCGGCCGGCTTCTCGGCGTCGCTATAGGCCTCGATATTCCAGTTCGCCGCGCCGCCCTTGGCGGTGACCGCTCGGCCCTTCGGCGAGAAGCGCAGGTTGGGCTTGATCAGGCTGGGGTCGTCGACCGCGTCGGCGACGACGCTGATCGCCTCGCCGACCGGCACCACCATGCCGATCGAGCCGGTCATGATCTCGAACTCGACCGCCTGGCTCCAGGTGCCCCAGACGACGCCCGGCGCGCCGTGCGAGTGGTAGAGCAGGCCGTTGTTCGGCGCTTGGGCTTCGCGCGGCGGCCAGCGGCCGGGTCCCCACTTGTACTGCAGGCGCAGGTGATAGTTTCGGAAGTCGCCCGTGTGGACCAGGCTGCCCCAGGTCTTGCCGTTGACATAGATCGCCGGACGGCCGTCCTCGACCACGACCTTGAAGATCTCGGCGCTCCGAGGCGTCTGCCCCAACGGCGCCAAGGCGGGGCGCTTGTAGGTCAGGGCCGGGTCGGCATAGCCGAGCCACGGGCGCCAGTCGTTCAGGTCCTTGCCGTTGAACAACGTCGTCGCCGGCCCTGAGGCCTTGGGGATCTCGCTGAGCGCCAGGGACGGACGTGTCTCCGCCAGCGCCGAGGACGCGGCGGCCAGTAACGCCATGAAGGCCAGGGTCTTGATCATGTCGTCCTCCCGCGATCTAGCCCCTTAGTCGCCGACCGTCAGACAGCGTTGTCAAGAATGTCGTGGTCGTATTGGCCGATGCCCGGGAGGCGCATAGTCTGGTCCGTCCGACAGGGAGCCCAGGCGCCGCATGCTGACCCGATCCATCCTCACGCTCTTCGGCCTGTTGGCCGCGTCCTCCGCCCTGGCCCAGAGCAAGCCGGAGGAGACCGAGGCCTGGAAGCCCGTTCCGTCGGTCGTCTCGCCCGCGGTGGCGCCCGGCGGCGCGCCCTCCGATGCGATCGTGCTGTTCGACGGCCATGATCTGGGCCAATGGGTCGCCACCAACGACAAGTCGCCGGCGGCCTGGACGGTGGCGGACGGCGTGCTGACCGTCGACAAGTCGAAGGGCAATATCGAGACCCGGCGGGCGTTTCGCGACTACCAGTTGCATCTGGAATGGCGCGTTCCGGCCGGAATCGCGGGCTCGGGCCAGGCGCGTGGCAACAGCGGAGTCTTCCTGGCGTCCACCGGGGCCGGCGACAAAGGGTACGAGGTGCAGATCCTCGACAGTTTCGAAAACCCGACCTACGTCGCCGGTCAGGCGGCCAGCGTCTACAAGCAGCATCCGCCCCTGGTGAACGCCAGCCGCGAGCCGGGCGCGTGGCAGACCTACGATATCGTCTGGCGCGCGCCGGTGTTCGGCGCGGACGGGGCGCTGCTCACGCCGGCCGTGGTCACCGTGATCCATAACGGCGTACTCGTGCAGGACCACGCGGTGCTGGCCGGCGAGACGGTCTATGTTGGCAAGCCCCGCTACACGGCCCACGGGCCCGCGCCGATCAAGCTGCAGGCGCACGGCGACCCCAGCGCGCCGATCAGCTTCCGTAACATCTGGGTCCGCGAACTGGCGCCGCCTCCCTAGGCCGGCGGGGGAGCGGTGCTGGAGCGCACCACCAGCCGGTGGGGCAGGGTGACGTTCTGCAGCGCGGTGGCGCGGCCGCTCAGGATGTCCAGCAGCAGGCGCACCACCTCGTGGCCGATCTGCTCCTTGGGCTGGCTGACGGTGGTCAGTTTCGGATGCAGATACTGGGCGAAGCGGATGTCGTCGAAGCCGACCAGCGACACGTCATCGGGGCAGGTGAGGCCGCGCTGGCGGATCGCCTCCAGAGCGCCCATGGCCATCTCGTCGCTGAAGCAGAAGATCGCCGTCGGTCGGCCGGGTTCGTCCAGCAGGTCGCCGGTCTGGCGTACGCCGGACTCGATCGAGAAGTCGCCGATGGCGATGCGTAGGGCGCTGGCGCGGCCGTGGCGCTGGGCCGCCGACAGCACGCCGGCCAGGCGGTCGCTGCTGATCGGGCTGGCCAACGGGCCGGTCACCACGCCGATGCGGGTATGGCCCAGGCCGTAGAGGTAGTCGACAACCTCGGCGGCGGCGCGGTCATTGTCGATATGGGCGCTGGAGACGGCCAGGCCGGGACGGAACTCGCAGCCGTTGACGATCGGCGTCCGGGGGCCCTTGGCGGCGACCATGTCGGCCAGCACGTCGGGCAGGCGGTGACCCAGGAAGATCAGGCCGTCGGCCTCCTTGCGGCGGAACATGGCCGCGTACTGCTCCTCGCGCGCCTCCTCGTGGCGGGTGTCGCCCAGCAGCACCGAATAGCCGGCGGCCAGAGCGGCTTCCTCGACGCCCCGGATCACCTGCGAGAAGAACGGGTTGGAGATGTCCGGGACCGTGACCAAAATCTTCTCGGTCCGCAGGGTGCGCAGGCTCTTGGCCGCGAAGTTCGGCTCGTAGCCCAGGCGGTTGACCGCCTCCATCACCTTGTTTCGCGTGGTTTCCAGCACCAGTTCGGGCGCGCTGAACACGCGTGAAACCGTCGCGGTGGAGACGCCCGCGTCGCGCGCAACATCTTGAATGGTCGCCATCGGCCGGACACTGGCGACAAGCCGACAGCTTGGCAAGCAGACCGGCCCCTGTTATCGATGATTTCGATTACATCGGAGCGGAGGGCGTCCAAAAGGGCGAAACCAGCCGCCCAGACTGGTCGGGGAGGCCAGATCCATGAACACGAGCGTCCGGCTCTTCGTGATGATGGTGCTGCAGCTGGCGATCTGGGGCGCCTGGGCGCCGAAGATCTTTCCCTACATGGGCATGCTGGGCTTCGAGCCCTGGCAGCAGTCGATGGTCGGCAGCGCCTGGGGCGTGGCCGCCCTGGTCGGCATCTTCTTCTCCAACCAGTTCGCCGACCGTAATTTCGCGGCCGAACGGTTCCTGGCCGCCAGCCACCTGATCGGCGGCCTGGCCCTGGTCGGCACGGCGTTCGCGACCAGTTTCTGGCCGTTCTTCGGCTGCTACCTGATCTTCAGTCTGGTCTATGTGCCGACCCTGTCGGTGACCAACTCGATCGCCTTCGCCAACCTGAAGGACCCGGCCGCCGGTTTCGGCCCGGTGCGCATGGGCGGAACGGTCGGCTGGGTGCTGGTCAGCTGGCCGTTCGTCTTCCTGCTGGGCGCTCACGCGTCGGTCGAGCAGGTGCGCTGGATCTTCCTGGTCGCGGCGATCGTCTCGTTCGCCTTCGCCGGCTACGCTCTGACCTTGCCGCACACCCCGGCCCGCAGGGACGCGCCGGGCATCGACAATCTGGCCTGGCGACGAGCCTTCAAGCTGCTGGCCGCGCCGTTCGTGCTGGTGCTGTTCGTGGTCACCTTCATCGATAGCGTCATCCATAACGGCTACTTCGTGATGGCCGACGCCTTCCTGACCAATAGGGTCGGGATCGCCGGCAATCTCAGCATGGTGGTCCTGAGCCTGGGTCAGGTGGCCGAGATCCTGACCATGTTCCTTCTGGGTCGCGTGCTGGTCCGGCTGGGCTGGAAGGTGACGATGATCATCGGCGTGCTGGGCCATGCCGCGCGCTTCGTGGTGTTCGCTTTCTTCGCCGACAGCATCCCGGTGATCGTGACCGTGCAACTGCTGCACGGGATCTGCTACGCTTTCTTCTTCGCCACCGTGTACATCTTCGTCGACGCGGTGTTCCCCAAGGACGTCCGCTCCAGCGCCCAGGGACTGTTCAACCTGCTGATCCTGGGCGTCGGCAATGTCGTCGCCAGTTTCCTGTTCCCGACACTGATCAGTCGCCTGAGCACGGGCGGATCCGTCGACTACACCACCTTGTTCCTGGTTCCGACCGGCATGGCCCTGGCGGCCGTCTGCCTGCTGGCGCTGTTCTTCCGTCCGCCGTCGCGCGGCCCGGTGACGGAGACCGACGAGCTCCCCGCCACGGCCAGCCCGGCCCAAGTCTAAGCCCCTTCAGCAAAGGAAAGCCTCGTGCACGAACACCTTTCTCGGCGTGGCCTTCTGGGCGCCGGCGCGGCCCTCCTGGGCGCGACCCTGGCCGGCGTCGCCAGCGCGGCGGCGACGCCGTTCTTCCAACGCCACAAGCTGCCGGTTGGCATCCAGCTCTACAGCCTGGGTCCGGATCTGGCGAAAGAGCTGGACGCCCAACTGGCGACGGTCGCCGAGATTGGCTTCAAGTCGTTGGAGTTGGCCGGCTATCTGGGACGCACGCCAGCCGAGTTGCGCGCCGCTTTCGACAAGGCGGGCCTGGTCTGTCCCAGCGCCCACATCGCGCCCAAGGGGCCTGGCGGTTTCAGTGGGGATCTCTCCAAGCTGGCCGACGAGATGCACGTGATCGGCGTGACGTCGGTGATGATGCCGATCTTCTACATCCCCGACCGCCTGGGCGCCGACCTGCGCCAGGCGGGCGTGCAGATGACCGCCGACGACTGGAAGTGGAACGCCGACTTCCTCAACGAGAAGGCCGCCGTGCTGAAGAAGTCCGGCATCACCGCCGGCTATCACAACCACAATTTCGAGTTCGCCCCGCTCAAGGACGCAAAGGGCGGTGAGACAAACGGCATGGAGATCCTGCTGAACGGCACGGATCCCAGCCTGGTGACCTTCGAAATGGACGCCGGCTGGGTAACGGCCGCCGGCCACGATCCACTGGCCCTGCTGAAGGCTCATCCGGGCCGCTTCACCCAGATGCACGTCAAGGACGTCAAGGCGACGACCAAGACCAACTTCGAACTGAAGCAGGACCCGACCGAGGTCGGGAGCGGCATGATCGACTGGAAGAAACTGCTGCCCGCCGCCTACGCCGCCGGCGTCCGCGGCTTCTACTACGAGCAGGAGCCGCCGTTCGCCCATGCTCGCCTCGAGTCGGCCAAGATCAGCTACGACTACCTGGCCAAGGTCGTCGCCTGATGAGCTTGCGGATGGCCCCCTTGCGAATGGCCATGGTCGGCGGCGGTCCGGGCTCGTTCATCGGGCCGGTGCACCGCATGGCCGCCGAGCTGGACGGCCGCATCCGGCTGGTCGCCGGGGTGTTCAGCCGTGACCCCGCCAAGAGCGCCCAGGCCGCCGCCGCCTGGGGCGTCACGCCCGACCGGGTCTATCCGGATCATCACGCCATGATCGCGGCCGAGCGGGCGCGCGAGGATGGCGTCGACCTCGTTTCGGTCGTGACGCCCAACCACCTGCATTTCGACGTTTCGGCCGCCGCTCTGAAGGGCGGGCTGCACGTGATCAGCGACAAGCCCGCCACCCTGAACCTGGAGGAGGCCGAGGACCTAGCGGGCGTCGTCGCGGCGTCGGGCAAGCTCTATGGCCTGACCTACACCTACACCGGCTATCCGATGGTCCGCGAGGCGCGCGAGATCGTGGCGCGCGGCGATCTGGGCGCGGTGCGCAAGGTCGTTGTGGAATATTCCCAGGGCTGGCTGTCAAAGCCGCTTGAGCGCGACGGCGACAACAAGCAGGCCAGCTGGCGCGCCGATCCCAAGCAGTCCGGCGTCGGCGGCTGCATCGGCGACATCGGCGTCCACGCCTTCAACATCGCCGAGTTCGTGACCGGCCATCGGGTCGAGCGCCTGTGCGCGGACGTTTCGACCGTCGTGCCTGGGCGCGGCCTGGACGACGACTGCAACGTGCTGCTGCGGTTCGAAGGCGGCGCGCGCGGCGTGCTGATCGCCTCGCAGATCTCGGCCGGGGCCCGCAACGGCCTGCGGCTCAGCGTCTATGGCGAGAAGGGCGGCCTGACCTGGTCGCACGAGGATCCCAACGTGCTGACGATCGACTGGCTGGATGGCCCCAGCCAGGCGCTGCATGCCGGCTCGGGCTATCTGGGCGCGGCCGCTCGCGCCGTGACACGCCTGCCGACGGGCCATCCCGAAGGCTTCATCGAGGCCTTCGCCAATATCTATCGCGACTTCGCCGGCGCCATCGAAGGGCGGGGCGGCGGGTTCGTGCCGGATATCCAAGCGGGCGTTCGCGGCATGGCCTTCGTCGAACGCGCCGTGGCCGCCAGCCGCGACGACGCCGGTTGGGTCGCCTTGGAAGGAGATGCGCGATGAAGACGCTCAAGGGACCAGCCATCTTCCTGGCTCAGTTCATCGGCGACAAGCCGCCGTTCGACAAGCTCGAGACCATGGCCAAATGGGTCGCCGACCTCGGCTATGTTGGGGTGCAGATGCCGACGGGCGGTGCGGACTCGTTCTTCGACCTGGCCCTGGCCGCCGAGAGCCAGACCTATTGCGACGACATCGCGGGGCTCCTGGCCGAGCATGGCTTGGAGATCACCGAGCTCTCGACCCACCTGCAGGGCCAACTGGTCGCCGTGCATCCGGCTTATGACGCGCTGTTCGACGGCTTCGCGCCGCCCGAGCTGCGCGGCAAGCCCAAGGAGCGCCAGGCCTGGGCCGTGGGGCAGGTCAAGGCCGCCGCCGTCGCCAGCCGCCGCCTGGGCCTGAAGGCTCACGCCACCTTCTCGGGCGCTCTGGCCTGGCCGTATTTCTATCCCTGGCCGCAGCGCCCGGCGGGCCTGATCGAAGAAGCGTTCGCCGAACTGGGCCGTCGCTGGAAGCCGATCCTGGACGTCTTCGAAGAGAACGGCGTCGATGTCGCCTACGAGATCCATCCGGGCGAGGACCTGCACGACGGCGCCACCTTCGAGCGGTTCCTGGACGAGGTCGGCGGCCATCCGCGCGCCAATATCCTGTATGATCCCAGTCACTTCGTGCTGCAGCAACTGGACTATCTGGGCTACATCGATCGCTATCACCAGCGCATCAAGGCCTTCCACGTCAAGGACGCCGAGTTCCGGCCGACGGCCCAGTCGGGGGTCTATGGCGGCTATCAGGGCTGGGTCGACCGACCTGGCCGCTTCCGTTCGCTGGGTGACGGTCAGGTCGACTTCAAGGCGATCTTCTCCAAGCTGGCCCAGTACGATTTCGACGGCTGGGCGGTGCTGGAGTGGGAGTGCGCGCTGAAACACCCGGAGCAGGGCGCCCGCGAAGGTGCGCCGTTCATCCGTGATCATATCATCCAGGTGACCGACAAGGCGTTCGACGATTTCGCCGGCAGCGCGCCGGACGCTGGCCGCAATCGCCGGCTATTGGGTCTGTAAGGCCGCCGCCAAATTCCGACGGAGAGTTTTCTCGATGAAGTATCCGCTCATGCTCGCCGCCGTTCTGGCGGGGATGGCGACCAGCGCCGTCGCCGCGCCCACGGGGCAGCAAGTGTTCGAGCAGCGCTGCACGGTCTGCCATTCTCTGCGGCCCGCCCCAGGCAAGATGGGGCCGCCCCTCGCCGGCGTCGCGGGCCGCAAGGCCGGGACCGCGCCGGGCTTCGCCTACAGCGCCGCCATGAAGGCCTCGGGCATCACCTGGACGCCGGCGGAGATGGACGCCTTCATCAAGGCGCCAGGCAAGAAGGTCCCAGGCACCAAGATGCTGCTGGGCGCGCCGGATGACGCGCAGCGCGCGGCGGTGATTGAGTACCTGACGTCGGTGAAGAAGTAGGCCTGGCAAGGGAGAGCTGCAGTGAAGACAATAGCTCGGGCCTTCACGATCTGCGCGACGTCGTTGCTGCTGGCCGCGCCGGGCATCGCCGGCGCTCAAGCCGCCGACCCAACCGGCTTCGCGAGCGGCGCGGATGTCCAGGCCCAGCTGCGCGACATGCTCGCCACGATGAAGCCCGACCAGGGGTTCATGTGGCGTCCCCTGGTCCGCGACGGCGCGACCGTGGCGGCGATCGAGGTCTGGAAGAAGCCGGGTCGCCCCGCCGTCCACCCCGCCGAAGCCGAATACGCCATCGTTCTGGAAGGCGCTGGCACGCTGGTTTCGGGCGGGACCATGACCGACCCGAAGGTCAAGAACGCCAACCTGACCGAGGGCGGCCAGATCGAAGGCGGCGTGACCCGGACACTGGGCCCTGGCGACGTCATCCTGGTGCCCGCGGGCGTGCCTCATTGGTTCGGGATCACCGGCGAGCGGCTGATCCTACTGGGCATCAAGTTGCCCGTCGCGAAATGACAGCGCGCCTTACCGCGCCGTCAGCTCTTGAATTTGAATGTCCTTGAACTCGATCGGATGGCCCTCGCTCTGCAGGGCGATATAGCCTTCCGTGACCGGCTGGGCGCCGCGCGCCAGGATGTAGGGTTTGGCGCCGCCCGCGACGGTGTCGTCGGGATCGAGGGTCACCCCCGCGTAGTGGTGGACGGCGATGCCGTTGATCTTCTGGGTGATCTCGCCATTGGGCAGGACTTCCAGCTCGACCTGGACCCAGGTCCCATCGGGAATGGTCGGAGCCTTGGCGGGCGGGGTGCAGTGCTCCTTCACCTTCGCGCCATCGATGGTGATGGTCAGGCCCGGCGTGCAGACCGCGCCGGTGGGGCGGGGCGCGTCGCCGTCCTTGCCCAGCAGCTGAAACTCGACCGAGACCGGGAAGGGCTGCTCGACGGTCATGCTCTCGGGGCTTTGGCTGAGGAACATGACGCCGCTGTTGCTGCGCGCCCAGGACGGCGTGTCGGCCAGGCCGCCTTCGGTCAGGAAACGATAGGTCAGCTTCAGGCGATAGGCCTTGAACGGCGTGTTGTAGAACAGGTGCCCAAACTGGCCTTCCAGCTTGTCGTAGTTGGCGTAGGACACCCGGATCACGCCGTGGTCCGCGACGAAGGTCTGGCGGTAGTTCTCGCCCGCCGGATGCTTGGCGACCTTCGCCGTCCAGCCGCTTAGGGTCTTGCCGTCGAACAGCGACCGCCAGGGCCCGGCCTTGACGTCCTGGGCGTTCGCCGCGCCCGCGCATAGCGCCAGCAGCAGGCCGGTCGCCGCCCGGCCTACGCGCGTCGTCGATCTCGTCATGGCGTCCCTCCCAAGGGCTCGGAGATTTTGACATGAAACGCCGAGCTTTCTTGCAATGTAACCCATTTCATGGAAGCCTCCAGGCAAGAATGAGGGGTTCGCCGAGGTCGGGGCGTCGCGTTGCTTACAGCTTCCGACGTGGTCCATCGAGCGACCGCGAAGGGAGTGAACATGGCCAATCTGAACGGCCGCGCGCGGCGTAAGAACACTTATGACGCGATCGTCGTTGGTAGCGGTATCACTGGCGGCTGGGCGGCCAAGGAGCTGACTCAGAAGGGACTCAAGGTCCTTGTGCTGGAACGGGGGCGCATGGTCCGCCACCTCGAGGACTATCCCACCGCCGTCCTCGATCCCTGGCAGACCAAGTATCCGCAGGGACAGCTGCCGAAAGCCGAGTTGGACGCGCACTACCCGGTGCAGCGCCGCACCGGCTACACGATGACGGAGTACAGCCAGCACTTCTTCGTCAAGGACGACGAGAACCCCTATACCGAGGAAAACCGCTTCGACTGGATCCGCGGCTATCACGTCGGCGGCCGCTCGCTGACCTGGGGCCGCCAGAGCTATCGCCACAGCCCGATCGACTTCGAGGCCAACGCCAAGGAAGGCATCGGCGTCGACTGGCCGATTCGCTATGAAGAACTGGCCCCCTGGTACGAGCATGTCGAGCGCTTCATCGGCGTCTCTGGGCAGGCCGAGGGCCTGCCGCATTTCCCCGACGGCCACTACCAGCCGCCGATGGAGATGAACTGCGTCGAGAAGGCCTTCAAGAGCCGCTCGGAGGCCCGCTTCCCGGAACGCCGCGTCAGTATCGGCCGCGCCGCCCACCTGACCGAGCCGACCGAGGAACAGCTCAGTCTGGGCCGCACCAAGTGCCAGTACCGCAACCAGTGCATCCGGGGCTGCCCGTTCGGCGCCTATTACAGCTCCAACGCCGGCGGTCTGGTCGCGGCCGAGCGCACCGGCAACCTGGTGATCCGCCCGAACTCGATCGTCACAGAGCTGATCTATGACGAGAAGGCCGGCAAGGCGACCGGGGTGCGGATCCTGGACGCCGAGACCCGGCAGGACGAGGAATTCCACGCCGACGTCATCTTCCTGTGCGCCTCGGCCCTGAACTCGGCCTGGATCATGATGAACTCGACCAGTTCGCGGTTCCCGAACGGCTTCGGCAACGGCAGCGACCAACTGGGCCGCAACGTCATGGACCACCACCTGGGCGTCGGCGCGTCGGGCGAGGCGCCCGAGTTCGCCGACATGTACTATTCGGGCCGGCGTCCGAACGGGATCTACGTGCCGCGCTTCCGCAACCTGGGCGACGCGGCCACCAAGCGAACCGACTACCTGCGCGGTTTCGGCTACCAGGGCGGCGCCTCGCGTCCGATTTGGGATCGCGACCTCGGCGAGCGCGGGCAGGGCGCCAAGGGCTTTGGGGCCGCGCGCAAAGCCGCGCTCACCCAGCCTGGGCCCTGGAGCATGGGTTTGGGCGGCTTCGGCGAAATCCTCCCCTACGAGGACAACCGCATCACCCTGAACCGCGATGTGAAGGACCAGTTCGGCCTGCCGACGCTGTCGTTCAATGTCACCATGCGCGAGAACGAAATGGCCATGCGCCGCGACATGCAGCAGGCGGCGGTCGAGATGCTGGAGGCGGCCGGCTTCAAGAACGTCAAGGGCCACGACGGCGGCTACGCTCCTGGGCTGGGCATCCACGAGATGGGAACCGCCCGGATGGGGCGCGACCCGAAGACCTCGGTGCTGAACGCCCATAACCAGGTCCACGAGTGCAAGAACGTCTACGTCACCGATGGGGCGGCCATGACCTCGGCCTCGTGCGTGAATCCGTCCCTGACCTACATGGCCCTGACAGCCCGCGCCGCCGACCACGCGGTGAAGGCTCGCAAGCGGGGAGACCTGTGATGCTGAACCGACGCGACACGCTTCGCGGCCTGGCCCTGGCGGTCGGCGTCGCCTCGACGGGCTGGGCCGAGCGCGCCCTGGCCGCCGCGGCGCCCGCGCCGGCCCTGACCTGGACCCCGACGGCCCTGACGGCGGACCAGGCCCGGTTGCTCGACGTGGTGGCCGAGCTGATCATCCCGGCGACCGACACGCCCGGCGCCCGCGAGGCTGGCGTCCCCCAGTTTATCGATCGCGCCGTGGGCGACTTCTACGAGAAGGGTCAGATCGATCAACTGCTGGGCGGACTGGCCCGCATGGACGCCGACGCCCGCGCCGCGCATGGCGATGTCTTCGTGGCGCTGACGCCCGAGCAGCAGGTCGCGCTGCTGACAGCCTACGACCAGGAAGCCGGTGTCGCGCGAGGGCAGGGGCAGTCCCACTTCTTCCCGGCGCTGGAAGACATGGTAACCGTCGGTTACTTCACCTCCGAGCCCGGGGCGACCATGGCCCTAAAGTACGAACCCGTGCCTGGCGCCTATCACGGTTGCGTGCCGATGTCCGAGATCGGTCGCGCCTGGGCGACGCGCTAGCGTCGCCGTCATCCCGGCGGGAGCGTCAATCCCCGTCCGCCTCGTCGCCATCGGGCGGCATGATCGCCAAGCCTTTGCGGCCGGCCAGCGCGCCGCCGTGACAGGGCAGGGCGGGAGCGTCGCGACGGTCATCGCCGGACGGCGCCGGGCGTGGCCCTTTGGCCGTGCAGATCATCATGCCGACGGGCGCGGCGCAGGCCATGGGCGCGAGGACGAGGTTCAGCGCGCCCAACAGGGCCGCGCTCGCGCCGGGCGACGGATGGGTCATGATCTCTGCTCCCTCCCGATAACGAACGCCCATTCCGGCCTGTTATGCGAGTATATCTTGCATTTCTCAGAAATCCTACCTTGACGTGTATTTAACGCCATGGCTCTCTTCCCGACAGGGAGAGCGCGATGGTTGGACAACCACGACCCGAGGCGACGTTTCCGACGTGGCGCACGGACATCGCCGACCTCTTCGCCGCGCCCTTCTGGGTGACGCCGGCGCGGCGCGCCGACGTGGCGGGCCAGTGGCTGGGCTGCATGAAGGACTACGCTGTCGACCTTTCGGACTATGACAGCGTCAAGGCCTGGTCGATCCGCATCTACCAGTACCTGCACAGCCGCGAGATGCCGCTGACCGACGACGAGACTCAGAAGTGGCCCGACGACGCGCTGGAGCTGTTCCGACTGTGGGTCAACCAGGGCTGGCGCCGCGACGCCGCGGACCCTTTCGACCGCGATGAGCGCATCCCCCAGCCACGGCCACGGCCCGCGCCGCTGCGGCTTCGTCGCGACCTGCGCTCGCTGAACCAGGCCGAGCTGGACGACTACCGAATGCGGTTCGAGGACGCCTTCCAGGTCGCCGACGCCGCGCCGGACGCGCCGGGCCAGGTGTTCTTTTCGATCCACGGCGACTGGTGCCTGCATTACCAGGAAGCCTTCCTGCTCTGGCACCGGGCCTATCTGATGGCTCTGGAACAGCGGCTGGGCTGCACGGTCCCGTACTGGAACTGGTACGCCCAGGACGCCGCGGTCGACGGGTCACCGAGCGCGGGCTTGCCCCAGGCGTTCAAGGACACGACCTACGTCCACCCCGTGACCGGTGAGGTCCGGCCCAATCCGCTGCGCTTCGCCGCCGCCAAGGGTGGAAGCAGCAAGGCCTGCGCGGCCGGCGTGCCGCCGTCGCCAGGCATCGATTGCCGCTGGGTTCAGCGCGATCCGCTACTCTACACCGAAGGCGACGACCAGCGGGCGGCGCGCACGCGCAAGATCGGCCTGACGCTGCAGTACCAATTGCAGGTGCAAAGGGCGCTGCGGTTCAAGGATTTCAGCCATCCGCAGGGCGTCGGCTATCCGTGGGCCAACATCCAGAGTTTCGCGCCGCCGCCGCCGGACTCGCAGTACGTCTACCGCGACTACAATTTCGACGGCGCCTACGAGCAGCCGCACGACAACTATCACGGCTGGGTCGGGCCAGACATGGCCGACAACGCCTACACCGCCTTCGATCCGGTGTTCTGGTCGTACCATGCCAATATCGACCGGATCTTCGAGATCTGGCTGCGAGCCAACGCCACCGGCGCGACCTTCACCGCCAACTATCCGCTGCATCCGTTCGCCGGCGCGCACGTCGAGCGGTTCGAGTTCACCGACCCGCGGGGGTTCGTCTACACGACCATCGGGGATCTGGCGAAGGACTGCCGGGGCCTGGGCTACGACTTCGCCGCGCCGATCGATCCGGACTTCGGAACGGGCGCAACGGTCACGAGGAGCGCCCCGGCCGAGGACGCCGACGAGTTGCTGGTGTTGTTCGACGACGTGCGCTGCACGCTCGACAGCTATGCGATCGACGTTTTCCTGGACGCCGGGCCGGACCAGCTGACCCCCGACGGCCGTAACGACCGTTATGTCGGCCGGCTCTCGCGGATCGGCATGGGCCAGGCCGACGACAAGGGCCGCTGCATCGTCAAGGGCGTGCGCCGGATGCTGGACGCCTCGGCCACGGCCCGGGCCCTGGGCCTGAAGCCCGGCGACATGCCCGCCCTGACCCTGGTGGTCACCGACCTGGCGACGGGCCAGGCCGTGCCGGCCGCCGACCAGGACAAGCTTCCCGGCTTCAAGGGCCAGCTTCTGTGGGCCAAGGCCGGCTGGGCGCCTCGCGCGCCGTCCGCGCCGTTACCCGCTTCCGTTTCCTGTTGTTCCTAGGAACTTCAAACCAGAAGGACGTCTTCGCATGCCTGTCCTCTCCAGCTTTTCGCTTCCGGCCTTCATCGAAGACATCCCCACCGACACGCCGGAGAACAAGGCGCTGAACGCCGAGCTGAAGTGGCGATGGAACGTCAATGTCACGGGCTGGATCGCCCAGGCCATGCCGGCCGCGCCGTCCTTCTTCTACGATCCGACGGCGACGGACATTCCCGCCGGCAGCCCCTCGGCGCCGGTGACCTGGAACGCCTTCCCGGGCCGCCTGGCGCAATTCTACGGCGCCAGCCCACCCAACCCGCCGGCCAATCCCTACAAGCTGACCCAGGACCAGATCTATAGCCTGGCCGACACCGGCTACTATCCGGACGGCGCTGGCGAGGTAAGTTTCCAGGACATCCCGGCGACGCTCTGCCCCGAGGCGGACTGGACCGGTACGCTGAAGACCTTCGGTCCCTATGGCCCGCGCGGCTGGCTCGACGAGTATTGCGAGTGGAGCGCCGCGCGCGACACCAATGGCGACCTGGTGCGGATCGACTTCGCCTGCGAGAATCCCGAATACTGGACCACCCTTTGGAAGGTCAGCCCCGAGACGGTCGCGAGCCTCTATCAGTCGATCCTCAACTGGGACGCGCCGGTCGAGCGTCAGATCAGCGTCGCGCTGGAAGACCTGCAACTGACCGTCGGCGGCGTGGCCGTCATCGATCCGGAGACGGGGCGTCCGGCCTATAACCCGCTCAACAAATGGAACAGCGGGCCAGTCGCCTTCCGAACCGGCGCGTCCAGCGGCTTCTCCGGCGGCGTCATCCACCTGACCAGCACGCCCAACACGCTGCAGACCGAGCTTGGCCTGGCGGGCGCCTCGAGCGTGCAGTTCCAGAGCGGCAACAGCGACCAGCAGGCCCTGATCTGCTGCGGCCAGTTCGGCCAGGAATATCGCCACAGCGACCCGCACATCGGCCAGTCGGTCAACACCGTGGTGGCTGGCGCCCTGACCGGCGGCGCGCCGCAACGGGTCTGCCTGGCCGATCCGGTCGGGCTCTACATCCAGCCGCTGCTCAATCCGTCGCTGTTCAGTTTCAAGTCGACGATCGATCCCGCCAAGCTGCCCTGTGGCCCGGGAGGGAGCGGCGCGGCGGCCAGCGACGTCTTCCAGATCGTGCGCGGCGCGGCCTCGGTCGTCGATCCGGTGACCGGCCAACCGTTCCCCGGCGCCATGATCCTGCACGTCGTCTGCCAGATCCCCTCGGCGTGGCTGACGGTCTATCCCGACATGACCCTGGCCGACATCCAGATCAGCGGCGCGCCGATCGTCTGGGCCGGCCAGGTCGCCGCCCAGTTCGACATCGGCCTCTACGCCCGGCCGCTTAACGCCGGGGCGACGCCGCCCACCGAACCCTGCGCCACCGGCCTGCAGAGCCCGTCACAGCCGTTGCAGAGCCTGATGTTTACCGCCCTATGGGACGCCTATTACGACGGCGTCGAGATGGCCCCGACCGGCCAGACCATGTCCCTGGCCAGCAACACCACCTTCATCGCGCCGCTGCTGGCGGCCGACGGGGTGGCCAAGGCGCTGACCCTGACCATCGTCAATCCGTCCAGCACCGCCAGCCTGCCCACGGTGGCCGTGCTGCTGGCTGACGGCTCGGGGCCGGACCCGAGCATCACCGTGACGGTGCAGGGCGCAAGTCCAGCCAACTACGCCGTGCCCGGCAACTCCTATCCCGGCAGCTACACGGCCCTGGCGCTGGAACTGTCGATCCCGGCCGGCGCCGCCCCGGGCCTGCGTGGCGTCATCGTCACGGACCCGTCCGGTGTCGGCGGCGGCAGCCTGCCGGCGGCGCTGTATATTTTGAGCGGGGAGTAAGGCCCATGCGCTGGCCTGGCCTCTCCCGCGTCACCCTGACCCTCTTTGGCGGCGCGCTCGCTCTCGTCCTGGCCGTGGCGGTGATGGTGATGGGGGAGGGGCGGTCGGCGCCGACCGCCGCCCTGGCCCAGACCGCCAGCCCCTGCAATGTGTTCGGTGTTCAGCCGGTGACCCTGACGCCGACCTTGCCGACCCAGTTCGCCTCGGCCACCGCCCAACTCGGGGCCGATTGCATGGCCTGGCAGAGCTTCATCAGTCTCAACTGGGCCGCCGACCCGAACAATCCGGGCCAGCCCGACCCCAACGCCCCGGCCTCCAGCTTCGGCACGCCGGGCGACACCGCGCCCAAGGTCTGGGAGACCTATCTCGAGGCCTCGGCGGTATTCACCGCCACCGAGGACAAGCTGTTGTGGTCCGCCAAGCGACCGGCGGTGAAGATGCTGACCCGGCTGTCCAAGCAGGGCCCGACCGACCTGTCGCTCAGCGGGATCAAGCAGGCGGGCGACGGCAAGTGGCTGACCAGCCAGGCCGGCCAGCTGACCTATTACGAAGTCCGGATGAACCAGGACGAGTACCAGTTCATCACCACCAACGTCTTTTCAGGTTCCGACCTGACGACCTATGCCGGCCAGGCCGCCTGCGCCGCCGGGCAGAACGGGAAGGGCGGCTTGATCCTGCCCGCGGGCGGCGGCAGTACGGGGGCGACCCTGGACAGCGATTGCCTGGGCAATCCGGCCAAGTACGGGGCCAATGTCGGCGCGATCGAGATCAAGGCCGCCTGGGTCCCGCTGCCGGCCGACCACTCCCTGGACTATCGCTACAAGACCGCCATCGCCCAGGTCACCGGTCCCAATGGCGGCGTCGTTCAGGTCACCGTGGGCCTGGTGGGCCTGCACATCATCCGCAAGGTGCAGGGGGCGCCCCAGTTCGTCTGGGCCACGTTCGAGCAGATCGACAACAGCCCCGACGAGGCCAACGGCGGCTACAGCGCGCCCAGCCTGCCGGCCAATCCGAACCAGAAGCCGAGGAGCGCCTACACCTATTTCAATGCCAACTGCACCACGGCCGGCGACCCGACCTACAGGTGCCAGCACAACGCCCTGCCCGGAAAGCCGTGCGACGCCAAGGGCCAGCCGGCGGGCTGCTATCCCTATTCGGCGCCCATGCAGATCACGCGCCTGACCCCGGTCGATCCCACCGCCAATTCGGTGACCGGCTATGTCTGGAGCCTGCTGCCGGCCAATTCGGTCTACAACTACTACCGGCTGATCAACGTCCAGTGGCCTAACAGCCCGGCCATCGTGAAGACGGCCAGTCCCGTGCCCTTGCCCAGCGGTGACATTACCCCATCCAGCAAGTCCGGGATCGTGGCCAACACCACGATGGAGACCTATCAGCAGGCCAAGAACGCCTGCATGGACTGTCACCAGGGCGCGCCGGTCGCCACGCCAAGGAATCGCACCACGGCCCTGCTGGCCGGCCGCGCGACGACCAAGGTTCGGCCTCGGAACCTGGTCAAGGGCAGCACCACCTACGCCTCGGACTACTCGTTCGTCTTCGTCAGCGAGACCGTGCGCTAGGGGTGAATAACGGCAATTATAGCGTGTATAATTTATAGATAATCTTTATACTTGTATTTCTGTGTGAATGTCGCAAGCTGCCTGGGTTGGGCGACGCGACGCCAACAAGACGCGGCGCCAGGAACGGGGCCAGAAGGCCCGACGGGTAGGGGAAACGATCATGCGGGCGAAACTCGCCATGCCGCCGGCCTGGACTCTGCCCAGGCTGTACCAGCACTTCCAGGGGGCGATCGATCTCGAGCTCTGGACGATCCCATACTACCTGACGATCCTGTATTCGATCAAGGATCCGACCTCGATCCCATACAAGCTGATCCAGGCGGCGGTGTACCAGGAGATGCTGCACGCCCAGCTGGTCAGCAACATCGCCAACGCCTACGGCTACTCGCCGAGGCTGACCGCGCCGGAATATGTCGGCACGGCCGTGCCGCACATCGATTTCGACCTCGACACGCCCAACCCGACCAGTCTCTTCACGCCCTACAGCGCAGAGTTGGGGCCCATGGACGCCACGCGCGTCAACACCATGTGCCTGATCGAATATCCGGAGTGGCGCACCGAGCGCGAGCCGGACCTGGCCGACGACGTCTCGGAGTACGGCTCGATCGGCGAATTCTACGACGCGCTGCGCGTGGGCATGGAGCAGCTGCGCGGCCATGTGCGCGGCAATCAGCGCCAGATGGACGAGTTCGGCCCGTTCTACCAGAATGGCCCGCCGCTGACGGTCACCGAGTCCGCCGACGCCGGCTTCCGCCAGGCGCTGACGCTGGTCGACATCATCGTCGATCAGGGGGAGGGGCAGACCCAGCCGGTCGAGACCATCCCGACCGAGTTCCAGAACACCGCCGACGGCTTTCAGGACTCCTGGCCGCACTTCCAGCGGTTCGATTTCATTCGTCAGATGCCCCGCTGGCCCGACGTCTATACGGGCGTGGCCGATCCGCCGGCCGGCTCGCCGGGCGCCGAGGCCCAGGCGCGTCTGGTCGCGGACTTCGCCAGCTTCCTGGACACCCTCAACGGCATGTTCAGCGGCGGCGGCGTCCCGCCGGCGTTCGGCGTGCAGATGGCCAAGCTGGGCGGCGACATCCTGAGCTGCTGGAAGCTGCAAGTCATTCCCCGTTACTCGTAGGAGCGCATCGCGATGGCGAACCCCGTATTCCGCGTGCATCCCGCGATCGGCATCGCGCGCGTCGGCAACAGTGAAGAATTCTATCTTGGCCCGGAGACCATGGCCGGCCTGCCGATGGATCCGTCCGTCGACACGGGCGGGCGTGACCTCGATGGCGGCCTGCCGATCCAGGCGGGCACGGAGTCGACGATCATCTCCAGCGCCGAGCTGCGCGACAGCGCCGGCCGCATGAAGCGCCAGGCCGCGCGCTTCCGAATCTACCACTACCCTGACCAGAACGGCGGCAAGGAAAGCTATCCCTGCGGCCAGGGCGAGGAGATCGCGATCGGCAGCGTGGTCAGCGGCCGGACCGTCGCCGACATCGTCTGGACCGTGCACCTGGCCAACAAGAAGGCCAACTCGTACATGCTCAACGACATGCTGGGCATGCAGGTCTACGACAAGGCCCACGCTGGCGACCTGAACCTGCGCAACGCCGCCGAGGGCGACGACCTGAACAACGCCACCCGCCTGCGGCGACTGGTGATCGACTCGGGGCCGCGCGCCGTGCGCGGCGCCGACGCCGAGGCCGTTCGCTTCGACAAGGCCACGATCGCCAGCTACGCGGCCGACGGCGCGCGGATCGAGACGTTGCCGCACTATCCGAAGACCTTCCCGGACGACAGCTTCTCGCGGATGTACACGCCGACCGGAAGCATCGACACTCTGGGCGAGCTGCGCACGGACGAGAAAGGTCGTCTGCTTGTGCTGCCGGCCTGGGGCCGCGCCTGTTGCTGGCTGCAGCCGGACGGCACGCCCTTTCCGCTGGTCGGCGGGCTGATCGCGCCGGGCGAGTACGGCGACGTCAACGCCGATGGCTGGTTCGACGACACCGGCGACGGCCCGGTCTCGGCCAAGATCGTGTTCGAGGATGGCGGCGTGGTCGACGCCGCCCAGGCCTGGGCGATCACCACCGACCCGTCCTATGCGCCGCAGACGCTGAACGTCGTCAGCTTGTGGGACGACATCTACGACACCTGGGTCCGCAAGCTGGACCTCGTGCCCGGCCTGTTCGACCATCGGTTCAACACCAGCTTCGCGCCGCTGTTCGAGGACCATCTGAAGCCGATCTTCCGCGCGCCGTCGCTGCAGCGGTGGAACACCAATCTGCCGTCGCGGGCCATCGCCGCGCACGACGCCGTCGGGGCCATCGCGGCCAGCGACCGGCCCGGCGACACGATCATGACGGGGCTGGCCTATATCCGCGATCCCAACGCGCCGGACCAGACCAACATCGGCGCGCCGTTCATGCCGCTGTCGATGGGCGATGCCGGCCTCGCGTTCCTGACCGTCAGCCGCACCCAGTACTTCTTCCTGCAGCAGTGGGATCAGGGCCGCTTCGAGCCTGACGCCAGGCTGACCTACGGGCCGGGCGAGGCGCTGGACCGGACGGTGCTGGTCAACTGCCTGGGCGGCCGTTTCGCGCCGGGCATCGAGGCGACCTTCGTGATGCGCGACCCGTCGATCTACCAGGCCGACTGGGAGACCTCGGGCGGCGGTCCGTTCCGCCTGCGCGCCCGCCTGTTGGACTACAGCCAGGTTCAGGCCAGCCAACCGTTCCTGTCGGTGGGCTACATCCCGATGCATCCGGGGCCGGACGGCATCCGTCCCGCGCCGATGGAGCCGGGCGACGTGACCAAGTTCATGGCCGTGCCCTGGCACACCGACTACAACGCCTGCGCCACCCACAACAGCGCGCCCAACCCGACCAACAGCACGGCGCTCTACTGGTCGTGGCCGGCCCAGCGGCCGGTGCAGGTGCATGTGGCGTCCGATGTCCGCGACGGCAAGCTGGGGCCCCAGCGCTATTCGGTCCGAGGCCCGGGCACAGCGTCCGAGGACCTCGGCGAGGCCGGCCGCTTCCAGGATCTGATCGACATCGTTCGCTACTGGCACCGCATCGGCTTCATCGTCCAGGGCACGGCGATCAATGGCGACGAGGCCTATGACCGCGACGTCTTCCTGGAGGTGCAGGGCCAGCTGGACGCGCCGGAGATCACGCCCTGGCCGATGAACTCCCTGACGCCGGCCTCCTGAGTCATGACCATTCGGCGCGACGTCGCGGTGATCGGCGCGGGCCCCGCGGGATGCGCGGCGGCCATCGCGCTGAAGCGCCTGGGCGTCGGGTCGTTGCTGCTGCTGGAGGCTGGCGACGGGACGCGTCCGCGCTTCGGCGAGAGCCTGCCGCCCGACATCCGACTGATCCTGGCGCGGCTGGGTCTCGGCGAGGCTTTCATGGCCCTTGGCTTCGACCCTTGCGTCGGCGCGGCGTCCTCCTGGGGTGAGGAGACGCTGGGCTACAACGATTTCCTGTTCAATCCGCACGGCCTGGGCTGGCACATCGACCGCGCCCGCTTCGACGCCTTCCTGCGCGAGCAGGCGGTGGCGGCCGGTGTCGAGCTGCGGCTGGGCGCGACCTTCGACGAGGCGACCTGGACGGGGGAGGGGGTGCGGCTGCGCATCCGCTCGGCCGCCGGGATCGAGAGCGTCGACGCCGGCTTCGTGTTCGACGCGACGGGCCGGGCGGCCCGCGTGGCCCGCGCCCTGGGCGCCCAGCGGATCGAGGGCGACCGCCTGACCTGCGTCGCGGCGCTGACGCGGATCGGCCCGGCCGGCCTGCTGGGCCAGCGCTCCTTGCTCGAGGCGGTCGACTACGGCTGGTGGTACGCCGCGCGCCTTGGCGCCGACCAGGCCATCGTCGTGGTCTCCACCGACGCCGACCTCCTGCGCGCGCGCCGCCTGCATCAGCCGGACGCCTGGCGCGCGCATCTGGCCAGGACCCGCCACGTCGCCGAGGCGCTCGGACAGGTCGATCAGCCGTCGGCGGTGATGGTTCGCCAGGCCCGATCGAGCCGCTTGAGCCCGGGAGCGGGTCACCGCTGGCGGGCGATCGGCGACGCGGCCTCGGTCTATGACCCGATCATGGCCCAGGGCGTGACCAAGGCCATGCTCGACGGAATCGCCGCGGCGCGGGACATCACGCGCGGGGCGGGGGGCGATGGCGAGGTCGGCGCCGAGGCGGGCCTCGACGCGCGTTTCACCGATTATCTGAGCCTGCGCGATCACTTCTACCGCCAGGAGGGGCGCTGGCCGGACGCCCCGTTCTGGGCGCGCCGCCGCCCGACGCTGCCCGCCATCCATCATCCCCGGGAGGTTCCAGCATGAACGATCCGACGCCTTGGCCGATCATCGACACGCCCAACACCCACGGCATGTTCATGCTCGGGACGATGACGCTGTACCTGTGCCACATGCCAATGTTCTGCAAGGAGGACCACCACTACCAGATGACCTTGCAGGTCTCGCTGGACGCTGACTCGATGGCGGCCTATCTGGCCGACAAGGCCCAGAATCCCGGCGCGCCCTACAACCTGACCAATCCGGACAGCTTCCAGTTCACCCTGCCGGACCTGGCGACGGGCGCGGTCACCCGCTATCCGGCGATCATCTATCGGGACTATTCGGACGAGGGCGGCGGCACGCCGGCGACGCCGATCGTTCCGTCGGCGACCGTGACGGTCGAGCGGGTGCTCTACTACCGCGGATTCGACCAGAACATCCCGCGTCCGGAGAACCTCAGCTACATCCTGTTCGGCGACGGCCAGGAGGCGCATCTTGACCACTACATCGCCGCCGATCCGGATTTCCAGCACCTGCTGACCCTGCCGGCCGTGCCGGCCTGGCTGTCGCCGACCCAGCTGAGGGCAGGGGTGATCGTCACTTTTCCGCTGCCCAGCGCGCCGATCGGCTGTTCGTCGCCGCTGGCGCCAGGATCCTATGACGTCCGGTTCCAGGGCATCGCCACCGCGCCGGTCAGCCTGCGGGTCGGCGAGACCTTCTGGTACAGCACCGGCAACATGCTCAACATGGACGATCCCTGCCAGGCGCCCCATTCGCCAGGCGGGGGTTCCACGCCCATGGACGCGCGGACGGCGCTGGCCTGATGGAGGTCACCTATCAGGTCCGCCTCGATCCGGCCGGACATGCTCTGGATGTGACGATCGAGATCGCCGATCCGCCGCCAGGGCCGCTGACCCTGGCGACGCCGACCTGGGTTCCTGGCGACTACGACTTCGCCCCCTATGGCCGGGACCTCTTCGACGTGAAGGCGACCGATCGCGAGACCGGCGCGCCGATCCCGGTCCGCCGGCGCGGATGGTCCGGCTACGTCGTGGAAGCAGGCGGCCGGGCCTTGCGCGTCCGCTATCGCGCCAGCGCCGCCTCGGTCGACTTCAGCGAGGCCTGTGGCGTGCTGGGCGACCTGAACGGCGTGCTGCTGGGAACCCGCTATCTGCGCGTGGCCGAGCATAATGGCGCCTGCGCGGTCCGCTACCATGTCCCCGAAGGCTGGGCGATCCACCATCCGTCCGGCGCGACGCCGCTGGGCGACCACACCTGGGCCTACGACGGCTACGAGCGGCTGCTCGACACGCCCGTGGCGTTCGGCCAGTTCGATCTGATCTCGCGCGACGTGCGCGGCGCGACCTTCCACCACCTGTTCCTGAACCGCGCCGTCGGGTTCGAGAGCGGCGTCGAGGCTTTGGTCGACGACCTGGTCAAGGTGTCCGAGGCGTTCCATGACATCTACGGGTCGTTTCCGTTCGCGGACTACACCTTCGTGATGTCGTTCAATCCCAACGACAGCTGGGGGCTGGAGCATTTGTCCAGCACCATGGTCGGCCTGGACCCGTCGACCTTTTACGACCAGGACCAGTACAAGGTCAGCGTCCGGGTCTGCGCCCACGAGCTGTTCCATGCCTGGAACGTCCGTCGTCTGCGGCCCGCGCCGCTGGAGCATCTGGATCTCCAGAACGGCGATTTCACCGAGGGCCTGTGGGTGGCCGAGGGTTTTACCCGCTACTACGAGTTCCTGTCGTGCGCACGCACCGGGATCTATACGCCCGAGCAGTTCCTCAGCGTGGTGACGGGCTACTACACCCACCTGACGGCCTTGCCAGCCTATCGCCGGGTCAGCCCGGCCGATTCCTCGGCGGCTTCGTATCTCAATCATGACAAGTATCCGGGGCGGGCCAACAGCGCGATCGACTATTACGACGCCGGCATGGTCATCGCCTTCGAGCTGGACGCCATCCTTCGGACGGAGACACAGGGCCGCCAGTCTCTCGACAGCGTGTTCGCAGCCTTCTACGCGGCCTATGCCGGCAAGGGGGAGGGCTACACGGTCGATACGATCTGCGCCTTCTTCGACCGGCGCCTGCCGGGTCTGGGCGAGCGGCTCAGGATCAAGGCGCTGGAGCCGGCGAGGCTGGACCTGCCGGCCCAGCTGCGCGCCCTGGGCTTCGCCGTCACCGAAGAGGCCGTGCCGCTTCTGGGCGTCATCCTCGAGAACGACACCGGTCCTGGGCTCTACAGCGTACTGGATGACAGCCCCGCCGGGGCCAGCGGCCTCGCAGCCGAGGACAGCCTCGTCGAGGTCAATGGCTATCCGTTTACGCCGGAGGCCCTGACATGGGTGACGGCGCACGAGAAGACGGTGTTTTTGCACGTTCTTCGCGGCAACCAGTCGCGGCGCTACGCCATCGCGCCAGGAACGCGGCGCACGATCACAGGCCTGTGCTGGGCGGGCTCGCCCGAGCAGGCCGCCACGATCGCGGGCTGGCTGAAGACGTCCTTCGCGCCGGCGTCGGGCCAAGTGTTCTCGCTGGACTTCTACGAGAATTTCCACGGCGTCGAGACAGTGATCTAACGCAGTCTAGGAAGACGGCCGGGCGTCGGTGTCCGACAGAGATAGAATTCCATTATTTCCGATAATATATCTTAGACGAATATCGCTACGTCTACGGCCCAGATGGTGTCACTGACTCCTATTCCTGCGAGTCGCAGCTGTGCCGTTACGAGTTGCTACGGCGTTCCGCGTTTTCGCGGATTTCTGACTCCAACCCTGCGACCGGCCGACTCCAATTGTGCGACCGGCAGATAGCTCCTGAGCAGCCGGCTCCTGCTCTGATTTTGGTATTCTGAAACTCAGAGTGTCACTGACTCCTAACCCTGCGAGTCGCAGCCCTCTTAAAACTTGTTGCTACGGTGTTCCGCGTTTTCGCGATTTCTGACTCCAAACCTTGCGACCATCCTGATCGCAATTCCTGCGACTGGCGTGGCGGCTCCGGTCACCGCATGGCTGGCAGGCTTCAAAACACATAACCGCCGACGGCGCCGACAGCGGCTGCGTATGTCCATCGCCGCCTGAGATCCGCCGGCCAGCCTCGCGACCGCTCGTTCAACTCGAGCACCGCCATTCTGGGCAGCTCCGTCGCCAGCAAAAACAAAGGATCGCGAATTACGTGCGAAGGCACGCTCTGCCGATGCGGCGGGCCAGGCCGGTGTTGTTCGACACTTTCACCGAGCTTGATCGGCGCGTGCGCAAGCCCGCCCACGCCGATCAGGTCTGCCGGCGCTTTATGGGTGTGCCGGCGTGGGCGAGATCATCGCCCTCTGCTTCAAAGCAGCCGTCAACGCCCCTGCCCGCTTCAAGAGCTCGCGCACCGTCGGCCCCACTTTGGCCTGGCGCCCAGACGGTTCTGAAGTCGGCCCATCCATGATGGGTTCGATCGTCATCGCGCCCGGCTACGGACACGTCTGGGACGGGCCGACCAGAACCGGCGAGACCAGGCCCACGTTCCAGTTCCAGGGCTGGTCGCCGGCGGCCTTGCGACGACAGACGGCGCGTTCGTGGAAGGCGAACATGCCGGGCATCAGGTTGGTGTCGGCCACCGGCTTGTCGCGGAAGGCCATGTAGGCGCCGTCGGGCGTATAGGCCTTCCAGGTCGACGCGCCGCTGGCCTGCGGCCGAGCGGTCCGCGCGAAGCTGGTCCAGTAGCCGATCATGGCGTCTGACAGCGCCCTCTCCTCGGCCGTCTCCGGCGCCTTGGGCCAGCGGGGCGGGACGCGATCCAGCGACCCGAACATGTAGGGGATCTCGCTGGCGTGGAAGGCGTGCAGCCCGGCCTGATCCATGGCCGGATAGCCGTGATCGAACAGATGGAGGAAGGCGGGCTGTCCCGCCTTGGCCTGCGAACGGACGAGGCGCTCGGAGGTCCAGCCGTAAAGGGCGTCGCGGGTGGTCGCCAGAACGCTCTCCTCCAGGTTCGTGGCCGGATAGAGCTTCAGGAAATCGTCGGCGAGATCGCCGTAGCGCTCCCGGATCGTCTTCTCATATTCGGCGGCGGTCTTCGGGGCCGGCGGAGCCAGGAAGCGCAGGGAGCGGATCTCGCCGCTGTTGAAGCCCGTCAGGATCGGGACCTTGGCCTGCTCGCCGCGATCGAACGTGTCGACCAGCTGCCGCGTCAGGACGACGCCGTCGATGGCGCCGAAGGGCAGGAAGCCGGCCTGGGCCGCCTTGTCGGTCAGCACCTGCGGGTCCATCGCCCGCAGCGCCGCCAGGTTCGGCGCCTTCACCACGCCGGCCACATAGGCGCCGGCGGCCTCGCCCGATGGCGCGCCATGGCTGGCCGCCTTCAGCTCCGGCGTGGAGATCATGTAGGCGCTCTGGGCGATGGCCTTGGCGAACAGCCCCTTCGCGGGCGGCGAGACCATCAGATACATGACGCTGAGCGCGCCGGCGGACTCCCCGGCGATGGTGACATTGGCCGGGTCGCCGCCGAACGCGGCGATGTTCTCGCGCACCCATCGCAGGGCCGCGATCTGGTCGAGCAGGCCGTAGTTGCCGGAGACGCCCTCCGGCGTCTCCTGGCTCAGCTCGGGATGGGCCATGTAGCCCAGCACGCCCAGGCGGTAGTTGATCGTGACCAGCACCGTCCCGGCCTTCGCGTACCGGGCGCCGTTCTGCAGGGACGACTTGCCCGAGCCGGAAGTCAGGGAGCCGCCGTGGATCCAGACGATCACCGGCGCCTTGCCCTGGGTGGACGGCGTCCAGATGTTCAGGGTCAGGCAGTCCTCGCTGGTTGTCCCGATCTCGGCGGAATAGACCGATGGCGGTCCGGGCGTGGGCTGGACGCAGGCGGCGCCGAACTGACTGGCGTCACGCACCCCGCTCCAGCGTGGAGCCGGCGCGGGCGCCCGCCAGCGCCTCTCCCCGACCGGCGGCGCGGCATAGGGCAGGCCCTTGAAGGCGAGCGCTCCGGCGTCGACGACGCCCTTCACGGCGCCGGCGGGCGCGGAGATCACGGGCCGCTTGTCCGCGGCCTGGGCGGGAGCGGCGATCAGCAGCGCCGCGGCGAAGGCGGCCTTCCAGAGGTTCATCGAGCGGCTCCGGTCTTCGGGACCTTGCCGAGGGTCCGCGCCAGCAGAAGGAAGAGCGTGATGGCCACGCCGTAGAACGGGACCAGGGTGAACAACGCCACCTGGAGCGAGTTGTGCGGATACGCGGCCCGGAAGAAGTCGCTGGCCGCGCCGACATAGGTCGGGCCCAAGCCCAGGCCGATGAAGTTCATGACCAGCAGCAGCAAGGCGCCCGACATCACCCGCTGGTTGGGGCGGACCGTGTTCTGAACCAGGGTCACGGCCGACGACAGATAGACATGGTTCAGGCACATGGCCGGCAGCAGGCAGGCCAGGGCCGTCGGCCAGTGCGGGGCGGCCACGAACCCCAGATAGCAGGGCACGGCCAGGACCAGGGCGCAGGCGGGCGCCAGGCCATAGGCGCGTTTGGACTCGCGGGTGAAGCGGTCGATCAGCCAGCCGGAGCCGAAGATCCCCACGCTCATCCCGACGCCGACGACGATCGCGTACCAGACGGCGACTTCGCCGAGCGTCATCCCCTTTTCGCGCATCAGGAACAGCGTGGCGAAGTTGCCCAGGCCGTAGGTGACGAACTGCGTCGCGCCGCTGCCCAGCGAAGCCAGCAGCAGCACCGGATGCGAGAAGAACATCTTCAGGGTCTCGCCGAAGCCCGCGCGCGTTTGCACTGCATGGGCTGTCGGATGGTCCAGTCCGCCGCGCCGGGGCTCGCGCACCACGAACTTCAGAACCAGGGCGGCGACGACGCCGACCGCGCCGGTGATCACGAAGGCGTCGCGCCAGCTGAACGCGGCCGCCACCGAGGCGCCGAACGCGATCCCCAGGGCCGCGCCGACCGGCGGGCCCAGGTTGTAGAGGCCCAGCGCCGTGCCCCGGCGTCCGGGCGGGAAATAGTCGGTGATGATCGCATAGGACGGGGGCACGCCTCCCGCCTCCCCGAAGCCGACGGTCATCCGCGCAACCGCGAAGCCGCCATAGGTCCTGGTCAGGCCGCAGGCCATGGTCGCCGCGCTCCACACGCCGCAGGCGATGGCCAGTACGGTCACGCGGTTGGTCCGGTCAGCCAGCCAGCCGACCGGAATGGCGATGAAGCAGTAGAAGGCCGCGAAATAGAGACCGCCCAGCAGCCCCAGCTGGCTGTCGGTGATCTGCAGCGTGTCCTGGATGGGCTTGGCCAGGATCGACAGCAACTGCCGGTCCAGGAAGTTCAGGACATAGATGAACCACAGGCAGGCCAGGGCGACCCAGGCCCGGCGGTCGGGCTCCTGGACGACTGGCGCGGCCATCGGTGCGACATCCTCGATCGGGCGCATCATCGTTCCTCCCTGTTCAGGGCGGCGTAGACGCCCCGCTGGTGCTCGGGCAGAGCACGGCGTCCGGCGGCCCCGCGCCCGGTAGCGATGGTCGCCCCGGACTTGGCCGACACCGGCACCTGGTGCTGGATCAGATAGATCATCACCAGATCATTGACCGGATCGGCCTGCCACCAGGTGCCGAAGATGCCAGGCCAGGTCATCGCGCCGGGCGCGCCGCAGGCATACGGGTTATCGAGCGGGTCTTCGGCGATCGAGACGCCGAGGCCGAAGCCGTTCGTTCGCCACAGCGGCATGCCGGCGAACGGGATCTGGCGCTGGACGGCGGTCAGCCGGTTGGTCCGCATCAGGCGAACGGTCTCCGGACGCAGCAGGCGCGCGCCGTCCAGGATTCCCTCGCCCAGCAGCATTCGCGCGAACCGGTGATAGTCCGGAGCCGAGGAGATCAGCCCGCCGCCGCCCGGCGTATAGCTCGGCGGTTCATCGTACATCTCGGGTTCCACCTTCGCGAGCCCGCCCGCGGCCTCGTCATAGCCGTAGAGGCTGGCCAAGCGTTGACGTTTGTCGCGCGGCAGCCAGAAGTCGGTGTCGACCATGCCGAGCGGCTCAAAGACCCGCGCCTTCAACACCTCACGCAACGGCTTGCCCTCGACCCGACCGATCAGGAAGCCCAGGACGTCGGTCGAATGGCCGTAGTGGAAGCGCTCGCCCGGCTGGTAGGCGAGCGGCAGACCGCCCAGCGCGATCAGCCACTCGTCCGGCGTCATGCGGGTCATGGCCGGATCCCCCAGGGCGCGCTCATAGGCCAGCTTCAACGGCCCTTCCGAGAAGAAGCCGTAGGCGATCCCCGAGCGATGGGTCAGCAGGTCCTCGATGGTGAGCGGGCGGCGCGCGGGCTCGGTCTCGCGCAGGGATCCGGCCGTGTCGCGCAGCACCAGGGGCTCCGCCAGTTCCGGGATCCAGCGCGCGATCGGGTCATCGAGGGCGAACCTGCCCTCCTCCATCAGGATCAGGGCCGCCACCGAGGTGATGGGCTTGGTCATGGAGGCGATGCGGAACAGCGTGTCGGGCCGCATCGGATCGCCGGCCTCGAGGTCGCGCCAGCCGATCGCGTCGGCCTGCACGATCTGGCCGCCGCGCGAGGTCAGGGTCACCGCGCCCGAGAGCTCGCCCCGATCAACGAAACCCTGGAGGACCGCCCCGGCCTCGGCGAGCTTGGCGGGGTCGAAGCCCTGGGCGCGGCAGGCGTCGTCATCGATCATAAAAAAGGGCGCTCCGGCCTGGGTACTGGAAGAAAGACCGCGGGGGCCGGCGGCAAGGCAGGCTACCCCGCGGCGGGTCGGACGGCCGAGGCCGAGGCCGCCTCCCGAAGGACTTTTGGGATCGGTCAGAAGGTCTTGCGCAGGTTCACCGCGACGAAGCGCCCGATGGGGTTGTAGGTCCCGCCGATACCGTCGGTCGCCGGGAAGAACGGCGGCGTCTTGTCGAACAGGTCGTTGATCTGCAGGGCTAGTTCCGAACCCTTGGTCAGGCCCGTATCCGGCAAGGTCATCGCGATCCGAAGATCGACGGTCGTGTAGGCCTTGGCGTCGTACGTGCTTGTCCCCGTCGGGGTGGCGTAGCTGTTGGTGACGCCATCGCGATAGTTGACGAAGCCGACGAGGCGGAACGCTCCGGCCGCCAGGCCCGCCGTCGTGCGGACGGTCGCCTTGGGCACGCCCAGCTTCAGGGCGTCCGACACCGGCGCCGTCGGCGACAGCTGGGTGTCGAACTTGAAGATGTAGTTGCCGGCGACGCCGCCGAACACGCTGCCGAAGCTGGTGGCGCGCCGGTAGTTGACGTCGAAATCCAGGCCGCGGGTCTTGCGCACCCCGAAATTGCCGCGACGCAGGTCCAGGGCGTTGCCGATCGCCGGCAGCGGCGTCGGCAGGGTCACCGGCACGCCCAATGCCAGCAGGCTGGACAGCTGGGCCGCCGACGGATTGCGATAGACGACCGAGGCGAAGGTCGGGTCGGTGAAGACCAGGCTGGTCGGCGGCGTGCCGATCACGTCGGTGAAGTTGATGTCATAGACGGTGGCGCTGGCCCGGAAGCCCGGCAGGGACGGCGGCGCTATATCGACCCCGAACGAATAGGTCCGCGCCTTTTCCGGCTGCAGGGTCTTGTTGCCGCCCAGCAGGAAGACCGTGTTGACCTGGGCCGCGCCCCGCGTTGGATCGCGGGCCAGCACACCGGCCGTCGTGGCGTCGTAGTAGTAGGCGCCGACGGTGGCGCCGACGTCCCGCAAACCCGGCGCGCGGAACGAGCGGCCGTAGGTCCCTCGCAGCGTCAGGCCCTCCACCGGGTCCCAGTTGACGCCGACCTTCGGATTGCTGGTCGAGCCGAAGTCGCTGTACTTGTCGTAGCGCCCCGACACAGACAGCGACAGGCGGTGCATGAGCCGCGTCGCATTGCCGTCGCCGAAGATCGGCACGAACAGTTCGCCATAGATGGACTTGATATTGCGGCCCAGGTTCTCGGGAACCTGCGTGACGCCCACGAAGCCGCGCTGCCGGAACGTCTCGCGCCGATACTCGGCGCCCGCCGCGAACTTCAGCTCGCCGCCGGGTAACGCGAGCAGCGGGCCATCCAACTTGACCGCGGCCAGCTTGGTGCGCTGCTGGATCGTTACGCTGGTCGAGTAGTTGGTGATGTTGGAGACCACCGACGGGCTCGTGCCCTGGCCGAAAGGATCGAGCGCCGTCGCCGTGGTCGTTCCGGCCGCCGCCGCGGCCAGGGCCGCCGGATTGATCATCGGCTGATGGGCGACGTGCTCGGCCCAGTCATAGGTGCCGTATGCGCTGAGCTTGAAGTCGTTCGGCAGGCTGAAGTCCGCGCCCGCCGACGAGTTGCCAGCCTTGACGCGATAGGTCTGGTCGAAGTGGTCGGCGCCGACCAGGTTGTCGGGCCGGAAGAAGATGGTCGCGGCCGTCGCCGCTGTTCCCGGCGGGGCCTTGAAGAACGGGTTGGCCGCCGTCATCGTCACGGTCTGGGCCGGGATCGCCGCCCGGACCTCGTCCTTGCGGTCCGAATAGAGCAGGTCGCCCCACAGGGTGACGCGCTCGCCGATCTCCTGCCGCGCGCTGACGAAGCCGCTGTGCAGGCGCGAGGCCGGGACGAGATCGACCGGGCCGCCAACGTCGCAATAGTTGGTCGAGTTGGGCGTCAGGCCGGGCGCGCCGTAAACGACGCCGCCGACCACCACGTTCGGCGCGGGACAGCTGGTTCCCCGCGTGTCGACGCCGCCGAAGTTACGGAAATCCACCTTGCGGTAATCGCGATCCGCGCCGGTGATGTTGCCGTTCTCGGAATACTGGTAGGCGGCCAGGATCGAGCCGCTGCCCCAGTCGCGACCCGCCAGGCCGCTGATGCTGGCCGTATGGTAGTCGTCGGCCGTCCCGTAACGCGCCGACATCTCCAGGCCGGAATAGCGCTTGCGGGTGATGAAGTTGACGACCCCGGCGATGGCGTCCGAGCCGTAGATCGACGAGGCGCCGTCCGCCACGATCTCCACGCGCTCGATCGCCAGGTCCGGCAGGAACGGGAAGTCGGGATTGGTCTCGTTGGCGCCGCCCGCAACCACCCGGTGGCCGTTCAGCAACGGCAGGGTCGCCGTCGCCGGCAGGCTGCGCAGACCCGGCGCGAAAGACCCGGCCCCGGCGTTGTTGGCGCGCGGCGCGGTGTTGAAGCTGTTGAGCTGCGGCACGCTGGCCAGCAGGTCCGGGGTCGTGGTCGCGCCAATGGTCTTGATGTCGTCGCGCGAGACGCCGATCAGGTTCGAGCCGACCGGCGGCACGCCCCGAATACTGGATCCGGTGACGACGACGGCTTCAAGCGTATTGTCGGATGTCTCGTCCGTCGCTTGCGCCAAGGCCTGCCCAGCGAAAAGCATGGCGACCAGCGACGCGCCGGACAGCGCCATGTGGCGCGCGGTGTTCCAGGTTTTCATTCAACCCTCCCCTTTTGTTTTTTGCTTGCTCAAGGCGTAGCCGAGGGTCGCCGCCTCGTCAATTTCATTTATTTAGCACTAAATGAAATTTATTGAGACGTTTGCTTGACCCCTTGGGGTCGCCGCCTCATCGTCCCATCCTGAATCGTTGGAGAGCGTCTTCACCGGACGGATCCGATCAGGAAGACAGGGAGCCATGCCAGCAGCGCCGAAAGCCGAGGGACGTCGCACGCGCGCCGAACAGCGGGCCACGACAGTGAAGACGATCCTGGACACGGCCGAGGATCTGTTCGCTCAGCTCGGCTATTTCGGGGTGACCATCAAGGACGTCGCCGACCGCATGGGCATCCATCCCGCGCTGATCCACTACTATTTCGAGGGTAAGAAGGCCCTGTTCGACGCCGTCTTCGAACGTCGTGTCGAATATGCCGTGACCTCGCGGACGGCGGGCCTGGACGCCTATGAGGCCGAGGTCGGCGATCATCCGACCGTCGAGGGCGCGTTGCGCGCCTATTACGACCAGGCGTTCGACGTCTACATCAACGGCGACGAGGGGTGGCGCAACTTCGGCCGCATCTTCGCCCAGGTGAACAACGCCCCCGGCTACGGGGCCGAGAAAATGGACACCTATTTCGATCCCATGGTGCTGCGCCTGATCGGCCTCCTGCAGAAGTCGCTGCCCGACGCCGCGCCCGAGGACCTGTTCTGGAGCTTCCAGTTCACCTCGGGGGCCTATTCGCTCCTTTTATCGCGCACTGGCCGCATCGATCGCCTCTCGAACAACCTCTGCGCCTCTGACGACTTCGAGGCGATCCGCGAGCGGTTCGTGACCTTCATGGCCGGCGGCTTCGACGCCCTGTACAGGCGCCGCAAGCCGGCCTGACCGCCGTCCCTCAAGTGGCGACCTTCTCAAGTCGCGCGTCCCGCAGCGCCGCCCGCCGCACCTTGCCGGCCTCGTCGCGCAGGGGCTCGGTCGTGAACTCGATGCTCCTGGGCAGCTTGTAGCGGGTCAGCCGGTCGGCGGCGAAGTCGAGCAATTCGTCTGGTTCCAGGCCGCTGTCCTCGACGGCCTGGACAATCGCGTGGACGCGCGCGCCCCAGTCCTCGTCGGGCAGGCCGATCACCGCGCTGCCGCGCACCGCCGGGTGGGCGTCGAGCACGGCCTCGACCTCGGCCGGATAGATATTGGCCCCACCCGAAATGATCAGGTCGTTGCGACGATCGGACAGATAGAGATAGCCGTCGGCGTCCACTGAACCCAGATCCCCGGGCGCTTCCCACTCGCCGCGCCGGCGGGCCTCGCTGCCCAGGTAGTGATAGGTCGATCCTGCCCCGCCCTGGGGCCGGAAGAACACCTCGCCCACCTCGCCCGGCGGCAGTTCACGCCCCTCCCCGTCCAGGATCTTCAGGGCGTAACCGTCGCGAACGCGGCCGACCGAGCCGCGGTGGGTCAGCCATTCGGATCCCGAGATCATGGTCGAGCCCGTGCCCTCGGTCGTCCCATAATATTCCCAGACCCGCTCGCTGCCGAGCCAGTCGATCCAGGCCTCCTTGAGCCATGGGGCGCAGGGGGCGGCCATGTGAAGCATCATGCGCAGGCTGGGCAGGGAGAAGCCGGACAGGACGTCAGGACCCAGCCGCCAGATACGGTTCATCATGGTCGGCACCAGGGTCACCCAGTTGACGCCGTGCGCCTCGATCAGCCGCAGCGCGCGCAGCGGATCGAACTTGCCCATCTCGACGATCGTCGCGCCGGTGAACATCCCCATGGTGACGCAGTGGAACGGGGCGTTGTGATAGAGCGGCCCCGGATTGAGGATGACGTCGCCAGGCCGCTGGCCCAGAAAGCCCTCCTCCGGGTTCCAGGCCCCGGGCATGGCGTCGACGATCACCTTCGGCCGCCCGGTGGAACCGCCGCTGGTCATGGCCTTCCAATGCGGCGAGATGACCTCGGGGAGCGCCTCGGCCGAGTACCGATCGAGCTCGCTCCGATCCCCCGCCATCACCGGAACGCCAGGTCGCGGCGGCGCGCCGATGAACAGTCGAGGACGAACGATGTCGAGGATCGCTTCCATCTCGGGGCGCGCCAGCTTGGCGGCGACGATGTTGGGGACCGCGCCCAGCTTCCACAAGGCGAACACCGTCTCATAGAACTCCAGTCCGTTGGGCAGGGCCACGGTGACGAAGTCGCCCTGTTCCACGCCGTGCGCCGCCAGCATCCGCGCGCGCCGGTTCGTGCGGACATCCAGTTCGCCATAGGTGACGGCCCCGTCGTCCAAGATCAGCGCGTTTCGGGACGGCGACTGGCCCGCGTGGTGGGCGAGGATGGAGCTGAGCGCGACGCGATCGGTCGACATGGTGGGTACGCCTCCCTGACGGCGCCCCTGCAGCCCTCTACCGGGACGATCACAGCGGGCGCTTGATATCTGTTTCATTAATTTAGTCATGAATAAATGAAAAGACGGAATCGCGACGATCGTACGCCGAGGCGCAGCGGTGGCTGTGAACCGTCCCGCCGGCATCGCGACACTCACCGCCGCGCAATCCGGTCCGGCCAATCACCAAAATTGGCATGACCAATAATTGACAAGTCGCGCGACTGGCCAGATATCTTCCCCAAACCGTAAAAGCTTGGGAGGCTCCTATGAAGACCGCATGGCTTGCCGCGAGCGCCCTGATGGCCATGGCGTCCGCCGCGCACGCCGCCGACTACGGCCTGCTGGGCCCAACGTTCGGCAAGGGCGCGGTGTCGCCCGCGCTGAAGGCGGCGATCGTCTCGCGCGCCAACGCGACTCTGGATCGTCCGCCCGGCGCCATCCCCCACGCGCACACCGAAGGCACCCTGCCCGGCAAGGGCATCCGCGAGATCAGCATCAAGGCCCGCGAGGACCAGCCGATCGTGCTGAACTTCGCGCTGGCCTACCGCCTGACCGGGGACCGCGGGTTCCTGGAGGCCACGGGCCGCTATCTGGAGAACTGGGCCGACATCTACCAGATCTCGTTCAACCCGATCGACGAGACCGGCTTCGACACCCTGGTCATGGCCACCGACCTGACGGAGAGCGATCTCCCCGTCCCGATCCGCGCCAAGGTCGACGCCTTCTGGCGCAGGATGGCGGTCGGCTATCTCGACGCGATGGACGCGGGGCCGACGAACGCCCACACCAACTGGCAGAGTCACCGGATCAAGATGGCGACCCTGGCCGCCTACCAGACCGGCGACGCCAAGCTGATCGCCCGCGCCCGCGACGCCTTCCGCAAGCAGATCGGGGTCAACCTCTATGCGGACGGCTCGACCTTCGACTTCCACGAACGCGACGCCCTGCACTACGTCACCTACAATCTCGACCCGCTGATGATGGCCGCCCTGTCGGCCCAGGCGCATGGCGAGGACTGGTTCATCTGGAAGAGCCCGACGGGGTCCAGCCTGCCCCATTCGCTGGACTGGCTGGCGGCGTTCGCGCGCGGGGAAAAGACCCACAGCGAGTTCGTCAATTCCAAGATCCAATTCGACCGCGACCGCGCCAATTCGGGCCAGAAGGAGTATGCGCCGCACGACTGGGACGTCTCCAACGGCGTAAGCACCTACACCTTGGCCAGCCTGCTGGACGCCCGATACCTGCCGCTTCGCGACGACCTGGTGAAGCGCACGGGCAAGAAGCCGGCGCCCTGGACCGATATTCTGCGCGCCTCGCGGCCATGAGTTGACCCGGGTTCTCCCGCCTGCCTTGATCCTCGCGGGAGAACCTGATGACTCGCTCGAACCGCATCTTGACTGGCGTCGGCCTGGGCGTCTTGGCCGCGCTGGTGATCGCCGGCTATTTCGCCTCGCCGATCCTGGCGCTGCAGGGGCTGACGGCGGCGGCCAAGGCGGGTGACAAGGCCCGGCTGGAGAGCGCCGTCGACTTTCCGGCCGTGCGCGAGAGCCTGAAGAGCCAGCTCAAGGCCAGCATGACGCGCAAGTTGGAGGAAGACCCCAAGCTGCGCGACAACCCGTTCGCCGCCTTCGGCCAGATGCTGCTGGTCGGCGTGGTCGACAAGGCGGTCGAGACCTATGCGACGCCTGACGCGATCGCCAACATGGTCGCCACCAACGAGCCGCCGAAGAACATCGGCGCCACGCCAGGCGGTCCGATCGTCGAGCAGCCCCAGCCCGAGGTAAAGAAGGCGAAGTCTGATACCGAGGTCCATTGCGGCTACGTGGACCTTGATCACTTCCGCGCCACCTATCGCGACCGCAAGGACGGCGACCAGGAGCCGTTCGGCCTGGTGCTGGAGCGTCGCGGACTGTTCAAGTGGAAGCTGGTGAAGATCGAGCTGCCGGGCCTGGGCTAGTCCAGCCGCCAGTCGATCACCGTCCCTTCATAGGCGTCGATCCCGCGCCCGATCCCGGCGACGGCGCGGATCATGGCCCCGCCGCGACCCAGGATCGTATCGGCCAGAGCGATCATCAGTGCATTGGGCGTGGCCTCCGGGCAGAGCGAACGGAGTTGAGCGGCCAGGCCCCCCTCCTCGCCCGCCGGCCGCTTCGCGCAGGCCAGGACATAGGCCGCCGCCGTCGAGCGGCTGACCCCGGCGAAGCAGTGGATCAGCAGCGTGGGCGTCTCGCGCAGCGCCAGTATGGCCTCAACCGTTGCCGCCGAGGGCGCGATAAAGCCTTCATGTTGTTCGGTTATATCATTGAAATATAACGTCGTTACAGGTTGCGTTAAGGTCGGCGGCGCGGCGTTCGGCGAGATCAGCGACAGCACGTGATCGGCCTGGCCCGCCAACCGCGCGACCGCCGTGATCGGACCGACCAGCAGCCTCATGCCAGCGCCGCCGCGCCGAGCAGGAAGCCGAGCTCGAACACCTGCTCGACCGCGCCGAGCACGTCGCCGGTGTGGCCGCCGATCAGCCGCCTGGCCGTCAGGGTCAGCAAGCCGGCCAGCAGCGCGCCGCCCGCGAGGCCGACCAGGACCGCGCTCGGCGGCAGCAGGATCAGCGGCCAGCCGGCGATCAGCAGGGCGACGATCACCTCGCCAGTCCGCACGCCTTTAGGAACAGGCTTCCACTTCCCCGCCTCGCCGCTGGGCGCGTAGGGCGTCAGGCGCATGACCGCCACGGCGGCGGCGCGGCCCAGGCCGTGGGCGGCCAGCAGCAGAACGGCGGCGGCCGGCGTTCCAGCCAGCACGGCGACTTTCAGCGCCAGCACGCCGACCAGGGCGCAGACGCCATAGGTCCCGATGCGGCTGTCCTTCATGATCTCCAGCCGCCGCGCCGGCGTCTGGCCGCCGCCCAGGCCGTCGGCGGTGTCGGCCAGGCCGTCCTCGTGGAAGGCCCCGGTGATCAGAAGGCCCGCGGCGAGGGCCAGGATGACGCCGACCGGCGCGCTCCACAGGCGCTCGCCAACCAGCAGCACGAGGGCGCAGACCGCCCCGACGCCCTGACCCACCAGCGGGAAATAGCGGGCCGAACGGGTGATCCAGTCGGGCTCGAAGGTCTTCAGCGCCGGGGTTGGGACGCCCGTCAGGAACTGGACCGCACAGAGCAGCAGCCGGACCTGATGCGCCAGCCACCCCATGCTCAGAGCCGTCCGCTCAGGACGTCGTCCAGGCTGGCGACGTCGCTCATCAGCCGTGAGGCGGCGCGCACGACCGGCAGGGCCAGCAGCGCGCCGGTGCCCTCGCCGAGACGCAGACCCAGGTCCAGCAGCGGCTCGACCTCAAGCGCCGCCAGCATCCGCTGATGCCCTCGCTCGGCCGAGCAATGGCAGAACACGCAGTAGTCCCGGACCGCCGGGACCAACCGGATCGCCGCCAGGGCCGCCGCCGAGGCGATAAAGCCGTCGACCAGCACCGGGATGCGCGCCGACGCCGCGCCGATTACCGCCCCGGTCATCATGGCGATCTCCAGCCCGCCGAACTCGGCGAGGACGGCGGCGGGCTCGGCGGCGTCCGATCGCGCCGCCGCGCGCTCCAGTACGGCCAGCTTGTGGGCCAGGCCCACGTCGTCATGACCGGTCCCCCGCCCGACGCACTCGGCCAACGGCGCGGGCGTCAGGCGGTGCATGAGCAGCGCCGCCGAAGCGGTGTTGCCGATGCCCATCTCGCCTAGCGCCAGAATCTCGAAACCCTCGGCGGCCGCGTCGCGGGCGATGCGCGCGCCGGTCTCCAGGGCCTGGGCGACCTCCTCGACGGTCAGGGCCGGCTCGACGGCGGCGTTGCGCGCGCCACGCCGCACCTTCTCGGCCAACAGGCTTGCATGGGTTGGAAGTTCGGCGTCGACCCCGGCGTCCACGACGCGCAGCTCGGCGCCGACCGCGCGGGCGAAGGCGTTGGCGCTGGCCTTGCCGGCCAGGAAGGTCGCGACCATGGCCTGGGTGACGCTGGACGGATAGGCCGACACCCCTTCGGCGGTCAGCCCGTGATCGCCGGCGAAGACCAGCAGGAGCGCCTTGTCCAAGGCGCGCTCGCCGGCGATCAAGGCCAGCCGAACGGCCAGGTCCTCGATCCGCCCCAGCGCGCCCGGCGGCTTGGCCTTGCCGTCGATCAGGGCGCGTAGCCGCCCCATCTGGGCATGGTCGACGGCGGTGACGAGCGGCAAAATCATCGGAAATTCTCCAGGCCGGCGATGGCGGCGAGGGCGGAAATGTCGAAGGCTTGCTCCAGCGCGGCGGCGATCTCGTCCAGCGCCTGGTCGACGCGGACGGCCTGGTCGATCGCATCGGACACCGCGCCCAGCTCGGCCAGCAGGGCCGCCCGCGCCTCGCCTTGGTCGAACAGGCCGTGGACATAGGCGCCGCGCACCTGACCGCTGGTCGAAACCGCGCCGTCCGTGACGCCGTCGTCGAAGGTCAGCATCGGCGAGAGCGCGCCCGTGGTGCGGCCGACATGCATCTCGTAGCCCTCGAAGCGCGCGCCGCCGGTCAGTCGGCCCGCGACCGGCCGCAGGGTCTTGTCGCCGGTCATCACCGTCTCGACGTCGAGCAGGCCCAGACCCTCGACCGAGTCCGGCGGGCCCTCGACGCCGTCCGGATCCGACACCCGCCGGCCCAGCATCTGGTAGCCGCCGCAGACGCCCAGCACCCGGCCGCCGCGCCGGACGTGGGCGGCCAGATCGACGTCCCAGCCCTGGGCGCGCAGGAAAGCCAGATCGGCCAGGGTCGCCTTGGTCCCCGGCAGGATCACCAGGTCGGCGTCGCCCGGAAGCGGCGCACCTGGCGGGATGAAGGCGAACTCGACTTCGGGCTCGGTGCGCAGGGCGTCGAACTCGTCGAAATTGGCGATCCGCGACAGCATCGGCACAACGATCCGCACCTTGCGGCCGTCAGCGGTCGCGGCGCGGTCGAGCACCACGGCGTCCTCGGCCGGCAGGCGCCGCGCCGCCGCCAGCCAGGGCGCCATGCCGAGGTCGGTCCAGCCCGTGCGGCGGACGATCTCGGTTCGGCCGTCCTGGAACAGGCTGGGATCGCCCCGGAACTTGTTGATCAGAAAGCCGCGGATCATGGCGCGGTCGGCGTCGTCCAGCACCACGTGGGCCCCGACCAGGGCGGCGATGACGTGGCCGCGATCGATGTCGCCGACCAACACGACGGGCACGTCGGCCGCGATCGCGAAGCCCATATTGGCGATGTCGCCGGCTCGCAGGTTGATCTCGGCGGGACTGCCGGCGCCTTCGACGATGACGAGGTCGCTCCGCGCCTGCAGCGTGCGGAAACTCTCCAGCACCGTGTCCAGCAGCGCGCCCTTGCGCTCCTGATAGCCGCGCGCCTTCCAGGTCCCGGCCATCTTGCCGCGCACGATCAGCTGGGCGCCGACGTCGCTCTGGGGCTTCAGCAACACCGGGTTCATATCGACCGTCGGGGCGACGCGGCAGGCGATGGCCTGCAGGGCCTGGGCGCGGCCGATCTCGCCGCCGTCGGCGGTCACGGCGGCGTTGTTGGACATGTTCTGCGGCTTGAACGGCCGCACCCTCAGGCCGCGATTGGCGAACAGGCGGCACAGGCCGGCGACCAGCACCGACTTGCCGACATCCGAGCCGCAGCCCTGGATCATCAAAGCGGCCATGCGAATCCTCCCCAGACGAACCCGGCGACCGCCAGCATCAACCAGAGCAGCCCGCAGGCGAGAAGATAGATCCGCAGGGCGCGGGTCAGATCCGCGGGTGTCGCCGCCCTGCCCTCGCCCAGAACCGGACGCTGGGACAGCGCGCCGTCGTACCAGGCCGGACCGCCCAGGCGTAAGCCTAGGGCTCCGGCCATCGCCGCCTCGGGCCAGCCGGCGTTGGGCGAGGCGTGCTTGCCGGCGTCGCGCAGCATGATCCGCCAGCCGCCCCCCTTCAAAGCAAACATGCCGGCGAGGGCGATCACCCCGCCCGCCAGGCGCGCCGGGATCAGGTTCATCAGATCGTCGAAGCGCGCCGAGGCCCAGCCGAACGCGCGCCAGCGCGGCTCGCGGTGGCCGATCAGGCTGTCGGCCGTGTTGACGGCCTTGTAGACGAACAGGCCCGGCAGGCCGGCGACCACGAACCAGAACAGCGGCGCGACGATGCCGTCGCAGAAGCTCTCGGCCAGGCTCTCGATGGCGGCGGTGGCGATGTCGCTCTCACTCAGTCGGGCGACGTCGCGGCCGACGATGTGGCCGACCATGATCCGGGCGCTATCCAGGTCGCCCGCCGCCAAGGGCTTGGCGACGGCGCGGACATGGTCGAACAGGCTGCGCTGGGCCAGGCCCACGGTCCCGACCAGCACGATCGCCACCGGTCCGCCGAGGTCCGCGACTATCCAGCCGGCCAAGGCGCTGGCTCCGACGATGAGCGCCAGGGTCACCATGCCCAGCAGGCGGCGCGTGATCTCGCCGAACCCCGACAGGTTGAGGCCCGCCTCCAGCGCGGAGATCAGCCCGCCGATCCAGACGACCGGATGCGGCGCGCGCCGGTGCAGAGCGTCTGGATAGCCGACCGCGGCCTCCACGACCGCCGCCGCCAGCACGATCCAGGGACCGTTGGACGAGAGTCTAGCCGGCACGGCCCAGCACCTCGATCAGCGGCCCGCCCTCGCCCCCGTGAAGGCGGACGACGACGCCATAGACGGCTGACAGGGTTTCCTGCGTCAGGGCCGTGTCGGGCGCGCCGTCGACGACCAGGCGGCCTTCGCTCAGCACGAGCACCCGGTCGGCGAAACGCGCGGCCAGATTCAGGTCGTGCAGGGTGATGATCACGCCCTTGCCCTGGTCGTGCGCCAGGCGGCGGAACAGGGCCAGGGCGTCCAGGGCGTGGCCGGGGTCGAGGCCCGTCAGCGGCTCGTCGGCCAGCAGCCAGTCGGTCTGGCCGGCCAGACCGCGTGCGATCAAGGCGCGGGCCCGCTCGCCGCCCGACAGCCGGGTGACGGCGCGGTCGACGAAGGTTTCCAGGCTGGCGGCGGCGATGGCGGCGTCGACCGCCGCGCGGTCCTCGGCGCTGGGACCGAAGGCCCCGAGATGCGGCGTGCGCCCCAGGCCCACGAAGGCGCGGACGTCGACGTCCCAGGCGATCTCGGGCGTCTGGGCCAGGAAGGCGATGCGGCCCGCGCGCTGGCGGCCGGGCATGGCCGCGATCGCCGCGCCGTCCAGGGTGACCGAGCCGCCGTCTGGGCGCAGCAGGCCGGCCAGGCACGCCAGCAAGGTCGACTTGCCCGCCCCGTTGGGACCGACAATGGCGATCAGTCCGCCCTTGGCGAAGTCGGCCGAGACGCCGTCCAGCACCACATGTCCGCCCAGGGCCAGGGTCACGTTCCGGGCGGAGATCATGCCAGCCTCCGGCGCATCGAGATCAACATGGCCAGGAAGAACGGCCCGCCCAGCATGGCCATGGCGACGCTCAGCTTGACCTCGCTGGCGGCCGGGGTCATGCGCACCAGGATGTCGGCGGCCAGGGTCAAGGCCGCGCCGCCCAGGAACGATGGCAAAAGCACCGCGCTCGGCCTGGAGCCCAGCAACGGCCGCAGCAGGTGCGGGGTGATCAGGCCCACGAAGCTGATGACGCCGGTCACCGCCACGCTGGACCCGACCGCCAGGGCGACGCCGATGGCCACCAGCAGGCGCGTGCGCGACAGGTCGACGCCCAGCGAGCGCGCGCCCTGCTCGCCCAGGGTCAAGGCGTCCAGGGAGCGGCCCAGGGTCAGCAGTAAGGCGCCGCCGGCGACGATGCCCGGCGCGGCGATCCGCACCTCGTCGACGCTGCGGTCGGCCAGCGAGCCCAGCGTCCAGTTGATGATCTCGTTCACCGCCCACGGATTCGGCGCGAGGTTCATCGCCAGGGCGATGCCGGCCCCGCAGACCGTCTGGATCACGAAGCCCGCCAGGATAAAGGTGACGATGCTGGAGGTGACGCCCGCCAGGCCCAGCAGGGCCGCGACGCCCAGGCCCGCCCCGACCATGGCGGCGGCAGGCAGGATCCAGATCGCCTCGCCCGCCGCGCCCAGATAGAGGGTCAGCACCGCCCCCAGCGCCGCCGACGCCGAGACGCCCAGGGCGCCGGGATCGGCCAGCGGGTTGCGGGTATAGCCCTGCAGCGCGGCGCCGGAGAGGCCCAGCGCTCCGCCGACCAGGATGGCCAGGATGGTGCGCGGCAGGCGCAGGCCGAAGACGATGGCCCAGCGCGGGTCGGCGCCGCCCGAGGTCCAGGCGCTCCACGGCGCCCAGACGCGTCCGGCGCACAGGCTGACGCCGAACAGCACGACCAGCAGCGCCAGCAGGACGCCGCAGATCGCCCATGGCGCCATAGGGGGAGATCGGGGCCTCATGCGCCCTCCTTCAAAGCTTGGGCTCGCGCCCGGGCCATGGCCGCGGCGGTCTCGATCAGGGCCGGGCCGCCGCAATAGAGAAGCTTCTCGGGTAATCGCACTTGGCGCATTCGCCCGGACACGGCCCTCAGGGCTGGATGGGTCATGATGCGATCGGCCCAGCTGCGCGCGCCGGGGGCGGAGACGCCGACCAGCAGCACTTCGGGCGGATCGGCCAGCAGGCGCTCCAGCCCGACATTACCCCAGGTCGTCAGGCCGAAGCGGCGGGCGACATTATCGAAGCCGGCGTGGTCCATCATCTCGTCGACCAGGGTGCCCGGACCGGCCGCGAAGCCGTTGGGCTGATAGATCAAGGCCGTCAGCCGTCGCGCGCCGGGCGCGGGCTTGGCGGCCGCGATCGCCGCCTCGACGCGGGCGACCAGGGCCTCGCCGCGGTCCGGACGGCCGATCAGCCTGGCCACCTCGCGAACCTGGCCCAGGCTCTCGTCGATCGACCTGGGGACCTTGAAGCGCTGGACCGGCACGTGCAGGCGCTTGAGCGCGTTGCGCGTCGCCAGGGCCGAGTGCTGGCTGGCCAGGACCAGATCGGGCATCAGGTCGATGACCTCCTCGGCGCTCTCCCAGGTGTAGGGCAGCGTCCGGGCCTGGGCCGCGACGGTAGAGGCCTGCGCGTCGCGGGCATAGTGGCTGAGCGCGGCGATCTGGCTCCGGTCGGCCAGGTGGACCAGCATGGCGTCCAGACAGCTGTTCAGCGACACGATGCGCCTTGGGAGCGGCGGCGGACCGCCCGCCGTCATCGCCAGGGCGCCGGCCACGACCTCGCGGCGGTTCATGACGTCACCGCGCGAAGTGCGTGCTCAAAGCGTTTGAATTCATTGCGAGAAGGCAGGCCAATCCGAAGTCGATCCGGCCGATCGGCGAAGGGCCGCGTCAGCACGCCCTCAGCGCAGAGCCGTTTGAACAGGCCACACGCGTCCGGCGCTTCGACCCAACGGAAGAGATCGCAGCCGCCGAGAGGCTTGAGGCCCGCCCTGGCCAAAACCGCGTCGACCGCGCCGGCCTGGGTCGCCAGCCAAACCCGAGTCCGTGCCCGCCAGGCGTCGTCGGCATAGGCCTCCAGCCCCATGGCCAGGGCGTCCGCCCCGACCGGCCAGTCGCCCAGGAGCACGCGAAATTCCCGCGCGAAGATCTTGTTTCCAATCAGAAAACCCAATCGAACCCCAGGCAACCCATAGAACTTGCCGAACGAGCGCAGGGTCACCAGCCGGTCGATCTCCAGGTCGGCGATGCTGAGCTCCGGCGCGACCTCACCGAAGGATTCGTCGACGACCGTCCAACGGCCGGCGTCCGACCGTTCCACCGCCAGGGCGGCCAGGGCGCCGCGCTCAATCCGCCGGCCATCGGGATTGTTCGGATTGACCAGCGCCAGCACGTCGGCGCTCAAGGCGCGGAGATCGTCCAGCGAGGCGATGAGGTTCGGCGTCGACCCCGCCCAGCTTTCGGCATGGCCGCCATAGATCGGCGCCAGCAGCGCGACCTCGCCGCCGCCGATCAGACCGGGCAGCAGCCGCAGCGCCGCCTCCGCTCCGGAGGTGGCGACCACGCGGCCAGGGTCAGCGACGCCGAACGCGCGCGCGGCGACCGCCTCCAGTTCGGCCAGCTCAAGCGGATCCGGCAGCCGGCGCAAGGCGTCGGCCGGCGCCCGCTGGCCGGACCACGGCTCGGGATTGATCCCGGTCGACAGGTCCAGCCAGGGACGCGGCGCGTCCGGAAAAGCGGCCATCGCCTCGCGGAGACGGCCGCCGTGCCGGAAGGCGCCGATGGTGGAAATCGACGCCGACATCAGCCTAGAACCGCGCGCGCAGGCCCACGAAGGCCCCACGTCCCGGCGTCCCGTAGTTCAGGATGGTCTGGTAGTCCTTGTCGAACGCGTTCTCGACCCGGCCGAAGACCTCGAGGGTCTCGTTGATCGGATAGGCCGCGCGCAGGTCGACCAGGGTGTAGTCCTTCACCACCTGGGTGTTGGCGTCGTTATTGTAGGTCTTGCCCACATAGCGCACCGCCACCGTCGTGGTCAGACCCACCGGCCAGCTATAGGCCGCCGACAGGTTGCCCATGTTCTTCGGGCGACGAGTCAGTTGCTTGCCCTTGTTGGCGCCCGAGCCGGACTCGGCTTCGGTATAGGTATAGTTAGCGGTGATGGTCAGGGCCGAGACCGGCTTGACCTCGCCGATCAGTTCCACCCCTTGCGCCTTGGTCTTCTGGACGTTGTCGTAGTAGCCGAAGCGGAACGCGCCGTTCGGATTGCACAGCGCCGTGGTCGAGCCCGAGGCGCACGAGAAGAAGCGGATCTCGTTGTCGGCCTCGCGATGGAACCAGGTGGCCGAGGCGCGGGCCTTGCCGCCGAAGAAGCGCTGCTCGATCCCGGCGTCCCAGCTGTCGAACTTCTCCGGCGACAGGGTCGAATTGCCGTACTCGCTGTAGAGCTCGTAGAGGCCCGGGGCGCGGAAGCCCTGGCCGAAGCTGGCGCGGACGACGGTGTCGCCCTCGTTCAGCGCCCAGGCGGCCGCGACCTGGCCCAGGGTGTGCGAACCATAGGTGTCGTGGTCCTCGTAGCGCAGGCCGCCGGTCAGGGTCAGGCCCTTCACCGGCTCGACCTGCAGCTGGCCGTAGAGGCTGTCGACGCCGACGCGGCCGGTGCTGAATGCGGGGTTCGGCTTGAGGACCGTCGGCGAGCGTGTGCGCATACGGGCCTTCTCGGTCTCGGCGCCGAAGGTGGCCGTCCAGATGTCCGAGATCGCGAACACACCCTGGTATTCGAAGCGCTTGTTCTTGCCGGCGGCGTCGAAGGTTAGTGGCGCGGCCGGGCGGGCCGGGTTGATGTTCTCGCGGTCGGTGTCGGTATAGGCGTAGCCGAGGCGGTTGTTCCAGCGACCGTCCAGCAGGGCGAAGTTCAGGCCCGTATAGACGACCAGTTCCTCGGTGCGGCCGAACTCGGCGCTGTCGACGTTGAAGCCGTCGAAGTCGTTCTTGCCCTTCGAATAGACCGACCGGACCTCGGCCGAGACGTTTTCGGCCAGCGCCACACGGACACGGCCCGACAGGCCGGTGTTCTGATAGCCGTCCTTCTCCTTGCCGAGCTTGTAGGTCGAGAAGCCGTCGGTGGTGTAGTAGCCGCCAGCCAGACGCCAGGTGATCTTGTCCGAAGCGCCGCCGACGCCGGCCCGCAGGTAGCCGGTCTTGCGTGCGCCGCCTTCGGCCTCGATCGAGCTGGTGAACGGAACGGTAGGATCGGCGGTGACGATATTGACCACGCCGCCGACGGCCTGGCTGCCCCACAGGGTCGACTGGGCGCCGCGCAGCACCTCGATACGCGCGATGTCGCCGATCAGCAGGTTGCCGCTGTTGAAGCCGCCCTGGGTCGAGGACGGGTCATTCAGCTTGACGCCGTCGATCAGCACCACGGTGTGCTGGGTCTCGGCGCCGCGGATGTTGAGGCTGGTGGCCGTGCCCGGCCCGCCGTTGCGGGTGAAGCTGACGCCCGGCGTCTGGGCCAGCAGCTCCGTCACCGAAATGGCCTGGCTGGCCTCGATAGCGGCCTGCGTCAGGACGGTGACCGACGCGCCGACCTTCTCGATCGGCTGGGCGGTGCGGGTGGCGGTGACGATCAGCTCGGCGACGCCGTTGGCGCCGACAGCGCCTGCGACATCGGCCTCGGGGGCCTTCTGCTCTTCCGCCATGGCCGAACCGGCGACAAGGAGGGTTGCGAGCGCGGTGGAGCTCAAAAACGTTCGGATCATGTTTCAATCTTCCCAGTTGAACGACCCGCACGGCTGACCGCGACGCACCCGCAAGCTGGAAAGCCACACGTACGCCCCGGACCGTCGCGCGGCCCTTTGACTGTCGTTTCGCGGGAGATCCCGTTCGTTCGGCGCACCCCGGCCGAGCGATGAACGACTGCGCCGGGCAGGTCTCCTGGCTCACGGGTCATCGCTCTTGGCGTCGCCTTCCCAGGGTCCGGAGACCCCAGTGGCATGTGACGCTAGAACTCGCCGCTTACAGTTGCGGGGGCAGCCGAGGTCTTGAACCTCGTTCCCTTTTAATCCTCTTTCGAGGAGCCTAGTGCGGGGGCAGCCCTATAGACTGCGCCGCTTACGGTCAATGTGGAGCTTCCATGACGTCGATCCTGGTGCTGGGCGGGGCCCGTTCCGGCAAGAGCGCCTTCGCCCAAAAAGCGGCGGAGCAAGCGGCGGAAATCGCCGCTGGAGCGGTGCGTCCGGTGCTGATCGCCACCGGCCAGGCCTTCGACGACGAGATGACCGAGCGCATCGCCCGCCACCAGGCCGACCGGGGCGAATCATGGACCACGGTGGAGGCGCCGCTGGCCCTGGCCGAGGCGATCACCGCCCTCCCCGCCGACGCCGTGGCGGTCGTCGACTGCCTGACCCTGTGGCTGTCGAACCTGATGCTGGACGAGCGCGACATCGCGACGGAGGCGACCGCTCTGGTCGAAGCCGTCGCCGCCTGCCCCGCCCGCCTCTGGCTGGTCAGCAACGAGGTCGGCCTGGGACTGGTGCCCGAGACACCGCTAGGCCGGCGGTTTCGAGACGAGGCCGGACGGCTGCACCAGCGGCTCGCGCAGGCGGTCGACGAGGTCTATTTCGTGGCGGCCGGGTTGCCGTTGAAGCTGAAGCCGCGGGGGTGAAATCCCGTCGGAGCGCGAGCGTTTTTCCTTCTCCCCTTGCGGGAGAAGGTGGCGCGCAGCGCCGGATGAGGGGGTGATAAGCCTGTCGGATTAGCTTTACGGCGCGAGCGGTTAGCCCTGCGTGCCCCTCATCCGACCGCCTTCGGCGGCTACCTTCTCCCTCAAGGGGAGAAGGGTGACTCACGAGCGTTCGCCGCTCTCCATCCCCGGCCTCAAAACCTGCCGTACTCTCTCTTCACCTCGTCGCGAGGAAAGGGCGCATGGCCAGCGACCGTTGCGGCGACGGGGGGTGATCGAGCGGGGGCAGGTCCGAGGGGGATACTCGGACGGTCCGGGGATCTGGTTCGCTGACCAGACCCGCCCGCCGTCGGCGTGGTCGAAGGCAAAGGGGCGTGTCAGGCTGTAAGCCCGTCCTCTTCGATCATCGGAGCTTGCTGGAAACAGCGAGGTCCGGGTTCCGTTAAGGCCTGAACAGGGCCACCTGACGGGACGCTGGCGGATAACGATCGCGCGGGGCGTCAGACTTCGTCGAAACGGTACACACAACACACACACTCCGGACGCTGTCCGGCGCTCCGCGTCCCTTTCCACACCTTCAGCGGCCAGCCGCGTGAGGCGGCGGAGCCGTGCATTGTCAAAGGAAGAGGCTGGCGCTCGGCGAACAATGCTCGCACACTCATTCAAACGGTCGTTCAGCGACCTTGAGTGTCCGAGCGCGATCAACAGCGCGGGGAGGAGTACAGAAATGTCCGAGCGCCAATCTTCTTGGACCCTGGCCCGATTTGCGGCCCCCGCCATCCCGATCTCGGCGATGGGCCTGCCGCTCGTCGTGTACCTGCCCGAATATTACATCAACTCCCTGGGCCTCTCCCTGGGAACCGTGGGGGCCGCCTTCCTGATCGTGAAGCTGGTCGACATGCTGCTCGACCCGATCCTGGGCGGCGTCATGGACGGGACCCGGTCGCGTTTCGGACGTTTCCGGCCCTGGTTGGTTATCGGCACCCCCATCGTCGCGCTGGGCACCTTCGCCCTGTTCATGGCCCAGCCGGGCGTGGGACCGATCTATCTGTGGTTCTGGCTGGCCGTGCTCTATGTCGGCTATTCGATGGTGGTCCTGTCCCAGACGGCCTGGGGCGCGGTCCTGTCCAGCGACTACCAGCAGCGCTCGCGGGTCTATGGCTGGTGGCAGGGCGCCAATGTCGTGGGCATGATCCTGGTCCTGTGCCTGCCGCCGATCGTGACCGGCGTGTTCAAGGGCGATCACCTCGACAGCGTCCGCGCGATGGGCTGGTTCATCGTCCTGCTGGCGCCGCTCACCGTCCTGCTGGCCGTGACCACCGTCGGCGAACCGCCGGCGGCGCCCAAACGTGGCAAGACCGGCCTCAAGCAGTACGCCAAGTTGCTGACCCGCCCCTCGGTCCAACGTCTGCTGCTCGCCGACCTGCTGATGGGCCTAGCGCCCGGCATCGCCGGCACGCTGTTCCTGTTCTTCTTCGAGCGCATGAAGCACTTCGACAAGACCCAGGCCGGGGTGTTGCTCCTGATCTACTTCATCGCCGCCCTGGCGGGCGCGCCGATCTGGCCCATGCTCGCCAAGCGGGTCGGCAAGCACCGCGCCCTGGTCGTGGCCTCGGTTGTCTACGCGGTCGTGCAATTGACCGCCGTCATCACGCCGCCCGGAAACCTCGTGCTCGGCATGATCGTGCTGGTCCTGGCCGGCCTGCCCTACTCCGCCGCGCCGCTGCTGGTGCGGGCCATGATGGCCGACATCGGCGACGAGGAGCGCCTGGAGAGCGGCGTCGACAAGACTGGCCTGCTCTATGCGATCGTGACCGGCACGGTGAAGCTGGGCTACGCCCTGGCCGTGGGTGTGTTCATCATCCTGGGTGCGCTGGGCTTCGACCCGAAGACGCCCACCGCCGCCGGCGACGCGGCGCTGGTCGCGTTGTACGCTTTCGCGCCGGCCGCGCTCGGACTGGTGGTCGCCGCCGTCATGTTGCGCTATCCGCTGGATGCGACCCGGGTCGCCGAGATTCAGCGCCAGCTCGGGGCGCGGGATGCGGCGGAGCGGGACGCCCCCACAGCGGAGCCGCCACCGAATGTCCTCCCTCAGCAAATCCCCGCCCCTGGCCCCGCCGAATGAAGGCTCTCAAGGTGAAGATGGGCACCCCATCTTCCGCCTGATCGAGATCATGGCCAAGCTGCGCGATCCGGACGGCGGCTGCCCCTGGGATCTGGAGCAGACCTTCGCGACGATCGCGCCCTACACGGTCGAGGAGGCCTACGAGGTCGCCGACGCCATCGAGCGCAATGACCTGCCGGAGCTGCGCGACGAACTGGGCGACCTGCTGCTGCAGGTGGTGTTCCATTCGCGGATGGCCGAGGAACAGGGCGCGTTCGACCTGAAGGACGTGGCGGCCGCCATCTCCGACAAGATGATCCGCCGGCATCCGCACGTGTTCGGCGACCACGCCTATGAAGACCTCTCGGCCCAGGTCGCTGGCTGGGAAGAGCTGAAGGCCCAGGAGCGCAAGGCCAAGGCCAAGACCGGGGTGCTGGACGACGTGCCGGCTGGGCTCCCCGCTCTCACCCGCGCCGTCAAGCTGACTAAGCGCGCCGCTCGGGTCGGCTTCGACTGGCCCTCGGCCCGCGAGGTGCTGGACAAGCTGCGCGAGGAGACCGCCGAGATCGAGGTCGAGATCGAGGCCGGCGACATGGCCAAGGCCCGCGAGGAACTGGGCGACATCCTGTTCGTCTGCGCCAACCTGGCCCGCAAGCTGGACGTCGACCCCGAGGACGCCCTGCGCGCCACCAACGCCAAGTTCGCCCGCCGCTTCGCCTTCGTCGAGACGGGGCTGGCCGAGCGTGGCAAGACGCCCGACCAGTCCGATCTGGCGGAAATGGACGCCCTGTGGAACGACGCCAAGGCGGCGGAGAAGAAGGGTTAGGCGACCTTCTAGTCGCGCTTTCTAGTCGACCGTACCCACGAGGGCGCCGGGGTACTGTCGCTCGAACCGCCCCAGCGCCTGGCTGTCGAGCCGGGTGACGATGGTGACGTCGCCGTCCGGACCGTCGTAGCGGTTCAGCACCCGGCCGTTGCGGTAGATCCAGGCGATGGCCTGACCATCCTGGGCCTTCAGCTGGATCTCGACCGGCGGCGAGTCGTCGATCAGGCCGCTGATCCGGCGCAGCAGAGCCTCGCAGCCCTCGCCGGTAACGGCCGAGACCGCCGAGGCCTCCTTGCGACGGGCATGGCCCTCGACGACCTCGCGATCCTCCTCGGACAGCAGGTCGATCTTGTTCCAGACCTCGACGACGGTCTTGCCCTCGTCGAACGTCACGCCCAGTTCGGCCAGCACGCTCTGGACGTCGCGGGCCTGGGCCTCGCTGTCGGGATTGGCCACGTCGCGGACGTGCAGAACCACGTCAGCCTCCTGCACCTCCTCGAGGGTGGCGCGGAAGGCCTCGACCAACTCGTGCGGCAGGTCGGAGATGAAGCCGACGGTGTCGGACATGATCGCCGGCCGCCCGTCGGGCAGCTTCACGGTGCGCAGGGTCGGGTCCAGCGTCGCGAACAGCATGTCCTTGGCCAGGACTTCCGCTTCGGTCAGGCGGTTGAACAGCGTGGACTTGCCGGCGTTGGTGTAACCGACCAGGGCGACGGTCGGGTACGAGACTTTCTTGCGGGCGCTGCGGTGCAGGGTCCGCGTCCGGCGCACCTCCTCCAGCTCCTTCTTGAGCTTGAGGATGTTGTCGCGGATCAGGCGGCGGTCCAGTTCGATCTGGGTTTCGCCAGGACCGCCGGTATTGCCGGTGCCGCCGCGCTGGCGCTCAAGGTGGGTCCAGGTGCGGACGAGGCGCGAGCGTTCGTATTCGAGCCTGGCCAGCTCGACCTGCAGGCGGCCTTCCCGGGTCCGGGCCCGGCGGGCGAAGATCTCTAGGATCAGCCCGGTGCGGTCCACGACCTTCACCCCCAGCGCCTTCTCGAGATTGCGCTGTTGGATGGGCGTGAGCTGATCGTCGAAGACGGCGACGTCGATGTGCTCGACCTCGCAGATCGCCGCGAACTCCTCGACCTTGCCCTTGCCGAACAAGGTGGCGGGCGTGACGGCGCGCAGTGGCGCGATCATCGTCTCGACGACTTCGAGATCGAGCGCGGTGGCGAGACCGACGGCTTCCTCGAGCCGGGCATTGGGATCCCGGGCCTCGAGGGCCGCCTGGCCGCGAAGTTGCCGCGCCGGATGGATGACGAGCGCCTTCAGGATCGGCGCGGCGTGGTCAATCGACCTGGATGTGGATTTGGACAAGCGTCTCTAAATTCAGTCGTCGGAGTCGGCGCTGGGCTCGTAGAGCTGAACAGGCTGAGCCGGCATGATGGTGGAAATGGCGTGCTTGTAGACCAGTTGCGACTGACCGTCGCGACGCAACAGGACGCAGAAATTGTCGAACCAGCTGACCACGCCCTGCAGCTTCACGCCGTTGACGAGGAAAATGGTGAGCGGCGTCTTCGACTTGCGCACGCTGTTCAGGAAGGTGTCCTGAAGGTTTTGCTTCTTCTCGGCAGACATCGGGGGTTCCCCTCTCGTTGTTATCGGAGGGCAACACGCCCCCCACACAAACAAGGCCATGCTAGAGGATTTTTCGCTGAAAGCGACAAGCGCGCAGGGAAAATTTCCGCAAGGCCGTACGCCATCAAAACGTTTGGATCGAATATTGCTCCGATCTCAGACGGATTTCCGGCGTGCTCGCTCCATATAGGAACGCCGCAGGCCGATCGCCACAGGACCCGGTTGTCCATCGCCCAGCTTGACGCCGTCGATCTGGGTGATCGGGGTGACCAGCGAGCCGGCGCCGGTGATGAACGCTTCCTTGGCGGCTTGGGCCTCGGCGATGGTGAACGGCTTCTCGCTGAAGGGAAGGCCGGTTTCGCGGATCACTTCCAGCAGGGTCGAACGGGTTACGCCGCGCAGGATGTTGGCGTTGGTGTCGCGGGTCCGCAGGGCGCCCTCGGCGTCGATGATCCAGGCGTTGGACGATGCGCCCTCGGTCACCAGGCCCATGTCGTCGACGAACCAGGCCTCCAGCGCGCCGCGCTCACGCGCCGCCTGCTTGGCCAGGACGTTGGGCAGCAGACCGATCGACTTGATGTCGCAGCGGGCCCAGCGGTTCTCGGGGACGGAGATCACCGAAGCGCCCTTGGCGGCCTTGGCCTCGGTAGCCGCGCGATCCAGCGACTTGGCGGTGACGACGATCGCCGGCGGCACGGCCGGGTTCGGGAAGGCATGGTCGCGCTTGGCGACGCCGCGGGTGATCTGCAGATAGCAGAGCCCCTCCTTGACCTTGTTGCGACGCACGGCCTCGCGCAGGACCATGGTCAGCGCCGCCTGGCTCATGGGATGGGCGATGCGCAGCGCGTCGAGGCTGCGCCACAGGCGGGCGAAGTGCCCCTCGGCGTCGGCCAGCTTGCCGTTGAACACGGCCCAGACCTCGTACACGCCGTCGGCCAGCTGATAGCCGCGATCCTCGATATGCACGGCGGCCTCGCCGTGACGCACGAAGCGGCCGTTCACATAGGCGAAACGCGACATCTACTCTTCCTCTTCCGCCCGGGCGCCGGCCACGCCCAGGGACTTGAGCTTCCTGTGCAGCGCCGAGCGCTCCATGCCGATGAAATTGGCGGTGCGCGAGATGTTGCCGCCAAACCGCAGGATCTGAGCGTTCAGGTACTCGCGCTCGAACAGCTCGCGGGCCTCGCGCAGCGGCAGGGCGATGATCCGCTCGGCGCCGATCGCTCCGGCGTTGCCAGCGCTGGGCTGATCGGCCCCCGCCAGCATCTCGGCGGTGATCACCTCGCCGGGCTCGCCCGAGGCCAGGATCAGCATGCGCTCCACGTTGTTGCGCAACTGGCGGACATTGCCGGGCCAGGTCTGCACTTGCAGCGTGGCCAGGGCGTCCTCGCCCAACTTGCGGCGCGCCAGGCCGGTGGCCTCGCTGATCTTGTCGACGAAATAGGCGATCAGTTCGGGGATGTCCTCGCGGCGCTCGGCCAGGCCCGGCACGCGCACCGGCACCACGTTCAGGCGGTGGAACAGATCCTCGCGGAAACGACCGCTGGTGATCTCGTCGCGCAGGTCCCGCGAGCTGGACGAGATCACCCGCACGTCGACCTGGACGTCGTTGTCGCCACCGACCCGGCGGAAGCGCTGCTCGACCAGCACGCGCAGGATGCGACCTTGCGTCTCGCGCGGCATGTCGGCGACTTCGTCGAGATAGAGCGTGCCGTTATGAGCGCGTTCGAACACGCCGATCTTGCGCGGGCGACCGCCCTCGCCTTCCTCGCCGAACAGCTCGACATCGAGCCGCTCGGGGGCCATGCCCGCGGCGCTGACGGCGACGAACTCCTGCTTGGCGCGGGCGCTGGCGCCGTGGATCAGGCGCGCCACCAGTTCCTTGCCCGAACCTGGCGGGCCGGAGACCAGGATGCGGCTATTGGCCGGCGCGACCTTGAGGATCAGTTGGCGCAGGGCCTGGGCCGGCGCCGACTTGCCGATCAGGCCGTCCGGCGTCAGGGTCTGGGTCCGCAGCCGGCGGTTCTCGCGGCGCAGGCCCGCCGCCTCCAGCGCCCGCTCGACGATCATCAGCAGCCGGTCGGACTTGAACGGCTTTTCCAGAAACTCGTAGGCGCCGCGCTTGATGGCGCTGACCGCGGTCTCGATATTGCCGTGCCCCGAGATCATGATCACCGGAAGGTCGGCGTCCAACCCCTTGACCATGTCCAGCAGCTCCAGGCCGTCCATGCCGCCGCCCTGCATCCAGATATCCAGCACCAACAGCGCGGGCTTGCGGGCCCGGATCGCGGCCAGGGCCTGGTCGGAATCAGCGGCCGTACGCACGGCATAGCCTTCATCCTCGAGGATGCCGGCCACCAACTCGCGGATATCGGCTTCGTCATCGACCACAAGAACGTCGGCGCTCATATCATCTCCTCGGCGCCACTCCGGTCCGCATAATTGGGGGCCGTGGCGTGCAGTCGTACGGTCGTCGGGAATTTCAGGATCACGCGGGCTCCGGGAAGCTCGCGGGCGTCGGTCAGGGCCAGGCCGCCGCCGTGGTCCTCCATGATCCGCTTGACGATGGCCAGGCCCAGGCCCGTCCCCTTCTCGCGGGTGGTCACATAGGGTTCGGTGAGGCGATCGCGGTCCTTGGCGGGCAGGCCGACGCCGTTGTCCTCGATCGTCACGCACAGCTCGTCGGCGTCCGAGCTGAGGATCGCGGTGATCCGGCCCTTCAGGTCGGGATCGGCCAGCCGGCGCGCGCCGACCGCCTCGCCGGCGTTCTTCAGGATATTGGTCAGAACCTGGCCGATCATCCGTTCGTCGCAGGTGATCCAGACATCCTCGCCGCCCGGCTCCTGCAGCTTGACCTCGATCTCGGCGTCCTGGAACCGCTGCGCGAAGACGGCCTGACGCAGCAACTCGGTCAGGTTGGCCGGCTCGAAGCGCGGCGCCGGCATCCGGGCGAAGGCCGAGAACTCGTCAACCATCCGGCCGATATCGCCGACCTGGCGGATGATCGTCTCGGTGCAACGGTCGAAGGTCTCCAGGTCGCTGGCGATCTCCTTGCGATACTTGCGCCTCAGGCGCTCGGCCGACAGCTGGATCGGGGTCAGCGGGTTCTTGATCTCGTGGGCGATGCGGCGCGCCACATCCTTCCAGGCGGCGTTGCGCTGGGCGGCCATCAGGCGCGTGATGTCGTCGAAGGTCAGAACGAGCCCCTCGGCCACGTGGCCGGCGGCGCGCACTCGCAGGCGGCGGGTCTCGCCCTCGCGCTGAATATCGACCTCGACGTCGGTGTCGGGGCGGCTTTCCTGCAGCGCCTGCATCACCGTCTCGAACTCGGGCGCCAGTTGAATGAGGTCGGTACCAAGGGCACCCTCCGGCAAGCCGAGCAAGGTCACGGCGCGACGGTTCACCGCTGAGACCTTGCCGTGCTCGTCCAGGCTGACGACGCCGGCGCTGACGCCCGACAGCACCGTTTCGATGAACAGGCGGCGGCTCTCGGCGTCGAGGCTGGCGGCCTTCAGCGCGGCCTGTTGCAACTGCAGCTCGCTGGTCATCATGTTGAAGGCGTTGGACAGCGCCCGGATCTCCTCGGGGCCGGTGTCGGCCTCAACCCGGGCGTCGAGGTCGCCGCCCGAGACGCGGCCCGCCGCCTCGACCAGGCCCGCCACCGGGCCGGCGATCGAGTTGGCGGCGGCGATCCCCACCCAGATGGCGGCCACCAGGACCAGCAGCGCCGTCTCCAGATAACTGAGGCCGAAGATCGCCTGGATCCGGCCGCGGCTGCGTTCGGCGTCGCGGTACGAGACCAGGGCGTCCTGGGTCTCGATCAGGTGGGTCAGGATGCCCTTTTCGATCGGCCGGACGACATAGAGATAGGCGTCCGGGAAGCCGTTCAGCTTGTAGAGCGCTCGGAAAAGATCGGTCGAGACGAAGCGCTGGGCGGTAACCTCGCCGCTGTCGGTGGCCTGGTAGCTGGACGGTGGCGGCGCCAGGAATGGCGGCGCGTCGCGCAGTTCGGCCCGAGCCAGGACGCGGCCGTCACGGTCGAGGATGTAGGCGGCCGCGAAGCCGTTGTTCCTGGTCTCGTCCGACAGGAAGTGCCCGAACGCCACCGGCGAATGGGCCAAGGCCGGCGCGGCCTCGTTCAGGTTGGCCGCCATCGGGCCGATGTGCTCGGAGATATAGTTCTTCTGCTGCTCGACATACGAGATGGCGACCTTGGCCGAGTTGCCGACCACGGTTTGGACTCGCTGGCTGAACCAGCCATCCACACCGCGGTTGACCAGCACCCCGAAGAACAGCGCCACGATCACCGCCGGGGCCACCGCCGCCAACGAGAACAGGCCGACGAAGCGCAGGTGCAGACGGGCGCCGGCGTCGCTGGCCCGGGCGTCGATCAGGTCGTAGAGGCGCAGACCCACCACGGTGGCCACGCCCAGGATCAGCACCAGGTTGAAGCCCAGCACCACCAGGATGACCGTCGAGGCCGTGCTGATCGAATCGGTCTTGGGCGGCGACGAGGCCAGGGCGACGCTGGCGACGGTCAGGATCACCGCCAAGGCGTAGGCCCCGCCGGTCAGGTAGCGCGACCGCAGAAGCTCTCGCCACCAGGCCCGGCTGAACCGGGTCGGCGGGGCTTCCGATCCCGTCGCGTAAGCCACTGAAGACATCGGCGGGGAGTTTAGGAGCGTGTGTCCTAAATTCAACAGCTATGTGCCGAGAAAGCTTCAGCGCCTATCTGCGACCGCGCGTCATCTCCACGCCCAGGTCCTGAATCTTCTTGCGCAGGGTGTTGCGGTTCAGGCCTAGGATCTCGGCGGCCCGCACCTGGTTGCCACGCGTGGCCGACAGGGTCAGCTGGATCAGAGGACGCTCCACCTCCTCCAGGATCCGGTCGTACAGGCCGGGCGGCGGCACGCCGTCGGGCTGGTCGGCGAAGTGCGAGGCCAGATGGCGCTCGACCAGCATGGACAGGGTGAGCGGCCCCTCCTCCGAGCGGACGGCCGGGGTGTGATCCTGCAGCTCGCGGTCGACGATGCGGGCGGTGATCAGTTCCTCGGCATAGAGGGCGCACATCCGGCGCATCAGGTTCTCAAGTTCACGGACGTTGCCCGGCCACGGATGGGTCTTCAGGCGATCCAGCGCGCTCTGGTCGATGGTCTTGGACGGCAGGCCCTCGCGGGCGGCGCGAAGCAGGAAGGTGCGGGCCAGGTCCGGGATGTCTTCCACGCGATCGCGCAGCGGCGGCAGGCGCACCGGCGCGACATTCAGGCGGAAGAACAGATCCTCGCGGAACAGGCCCTGCTGGATCAGGCCGCGCAGGTCCCGGTTGGTGGCGGCGATGATCCGCACGTTGGGACGACGACCGGTCTTGGGATTGATCACCGGCTCCGTGCCGTCGATCACGCGCAGCAGGCGGGTCTGGGCGTCCAACGGCATGTCGCCGATCTCGTCCAGGAACAGGGTGCCGCCATCAGCCTCTATCAGGCGCCCGTTGTCGCCCTCCCCCCGTCCGAACAGCTCGGTTTCGACCCGCTCCCGCGGCACGGCGGCCAGGTTGATGACCACGAACTTGCCGTCGCGGCGGCGACCCAGCTCGTGCAGAGCGCGGGCGACCAGCTCCTTGCCGGTGCCGCTTTCGCCCAGGATCAGGACCGTCAGGTCGGCTCCGACCAGCCGGGCGATGGTGCGATAGACCTCCTGCATCGGCGCCGAGCGGCCGATCAGCGGCAGGCGCTCATCGCGCATGGCGCGGGCCTGGGCCTTGGAAGCCTCGGCGTCGGCCGGCCGCGACAGGGCCCGGCGCGCCGCGGCGGTGATGTCGTCGAGGTCGAAGGGTTTGGAGACATATTCGAACGCCCCGGCGTCGGCGGCGTTGACCGCCGTCAGCAGGGTGTTCTGCGCGCTCATCACGATGATCGGCAGCTTGGGCCGCTCCTTGCGGATGCGCGGCAGCACATCGAACACGTTCTCGTCCGGCATCATCACGTCGGTGACGACCAGGTCGCCCTCCCCGTCCGTGACCCACTTGAGCAGGGTGGTGGCGTTGCCCGTGGCGCGGACCTGATAGCCGAGGCGGGTGAAGGCCTGGCTGAGCACCAGACGCACCGAGCTGTCGTCGTCGGCGATCAGAATCTTCTTGCTCGCGGCGTTCATGCTCAGGCGTCTCCGAAGGCAGTTTCAGTGTTCGAGATTTCTGGGGCGACCGGCAGCAGCACGCGGAAGACGGTGCGGCCAGGCTCGGACTCGAAATCGATCAGACCGCCGTGGGCGGTGACGAGCTTGGTGACCAGGGCCAGGCCCAGGCCCGTGCCATTGGCCTTGGTGGTCACGAAGGGCTGGAACAGGTGGTCGCGCAGGCTGGCCGGCACGCCCGGTCCGTTGTCGATCACCTTCACCTCGATCGGCGCGCCGCTGGCGGTCTTGCCGTCGGCGCCGCGTACGCGGACGCCGGGGCGCCAGGCGGTGTGGATCGAGATCTGGCCGCGATCGTCACCCCGCATGTGGGCGGCCTCGGCCGCGTTCTTGGTCAGGTTCAGAAAGACCTGGATCAGGTGATCCTCATCGCCCCACACAGGCGGCAGCGACGGGTCATAGCTTTCCTTCAGCGTCAGGCCGTCGGCCACGCCGTTGGCGACCAGCGCCCGGACACGGTCCAGCACCTGGTGGATGTTGACCGGCTCGCGCGGCGTCGGCGCGGCTTCGGAGAAAGCCTCCATGCGGTCGACCAGACGGCGGATGCGATCTGTCTCATCGACGATCAACTGGGCCAGCGGCTGGTCGACGGCGCTGGCGCCGGTCTTCAGCAACTGGGCGGCGCCGCGAATACCGGCCAGCGGGTTCTTGATCTCGTGAGCCAGCATCTTGCCCAGGCCCACGACCGAGCGCAGGCCGGCCGCATCGGCGGCCTTGTCGACACCCAGGACGCCCTTGACGTGCAGGGTCAGCAGCACCGAACCATCGCCCAGCGGGACGGCGGCGCCGTCGGCCTCGAACGGCGGCTGGCCGAACAGGTTGACCTCGACGCCGTGCTCGCGGACCAGCGCGCCTTCGAAGATCGCACGGTCCAACAGCGAGACCAGCACCGAACCCGGCGGCAGGGCGGCGCGGAAGCGGCCGCGCGCCAACAGCGACAGGCCGTGTCCGAACAGAGCCTCGGCGGCCTCGTTGACCGCCACCAGCCCGCCGTCGCGGTCCACCACCAGGGCGGGCTCGGGGCTGAGATCGAAGGCGGCGGCCTTAAGGGCCTCGGGCGTGAGGCCACCCAATACGCGGGCGTGGTCGGTCATGCGGCTAATCTCCCGCCCGCCAGCCAGAGGTCGCGCAAGGCGACCTCAACGGCGGCGGGGTCTTCCAAGCGGCACAGGGTCGCGCGAGCGGCCCGGCGCGCCTCGGCCGTTTCCGGCCAGGGCGCGGCCTCGATGTACGAGGCCAGGTGCTTGCGAAACATCTTCAAGCCCAGTTTCTCGCCGTAGAACTCGAGGCTGCGGCGGAAATGAGTGAGGGCGATGGCCAGGCGCTCTTCGGCTTCCGGCTCGGCGAAGCCCCTGCCTTCGAGCGCGGCCTCGATCGCGCAGGCTATCCAGGGGCGGCCATAGACACCCCGGCCGATCATCACGCCATCGGCGCCGGATTGTTCAAGCGCCATGCGGGCGCTGTCGCCGTCGATGATGTCGCCATTGACCAGCACCGGCACCGAGACGGCCTTCTTGACCGCCGCGACGGCGGTCCAGTCGGCGACGCCCTTGTAGAATTGGTTGCGGGTGCGGCCGTGAACCGTGATCGCCTTGGCCCCGGCGGCTTCGGCCCGGCGGGCGATATCGGGTGCGTTCAGGCAATCGACGTCCCAACCCAGGCGCATCTTCACCGTCACGGGAACGTCGACGGCGTTGACGGCGGCGGCGACCAGAGCTTCGGCAAGGTCAGGCTCGCGCATCAGGGCCGAGCCGCAGGCGACGCCCTTGGTGACTTCCTTGGCCGGACAACCGAAGTTCAGATCGATGATCTCGGCCCCGGCCTCCTGCGCCATGCGGGCGCCCTGGGCCATGAAGGCGATGTCGCGGCCGACCAATTGGATCACGGTCAGCGGCAGGCCGTCGCCGACCGCCGCGCGGCGCACGACATCCGGCCGCCCCCGCGCGAGCTCCGCGCTGGCCACCATCTCCGTCGCCACGTAAGGCGCGCCGAGCGCCGTGGCCGTTTCTCTAAAAGGCAGATCCGAAACCCCGGTCATGGGCGCGATCCACACCCGACCGGGAACTTCGACCCCGCCGACCTCGAGCGTGTTGCTCATTTTATGATCATCCCCGCAGCATTCTTTTTAGGCACATTGTGCAGCGCAGTAAAGCCCAGATCGACTAGACTTCGGCGGCCACCGGACTAAACAGCCGCCATGACCTTTTCCGCCGTGATCGTCGCCGCTGGTTCGGGAAGCCGAGCCGGTCCGGGCCAGGCCAAGCAGTGGCGTCCCGTGGCGGGTAAAGCCGTTCTGCGCTGGTCGGTCGAGGCCTTCCTGGCGGCCGGGGCTGCCGAAATCGTCATCGTAACGACCGAAGACGGCGAAAACGCGCTCCCCGAGGTGCTGGATGGTCTCCCTGGCTGGCGTGTGGCCCGTGGCGGCGCGACGCGGGCGCTGTCGGTGCGGTCGGGCCTCGCGGCGCTCTCCGATCGTCCCGACGACGAGGCGGTCCTGATCCACGACGCCGCCCGTCCCTTCCTGACCGGCGCGATCATCGACGGCGTGCTGAAGGCGCTCGAGAGCGCCGACGCCGTCCTGCCCGCCCTGCCCGTCGCCGACACGCTCAAGCGCGGCGAGCCCGGCCAGAACCTGATGACGATCTCGCGCGAGCACCTCTGGCGCGCCCAGACGCCGCAGGCCGCGCGCCGCGACACTCTGCTCGCCGCCTATGCCGCCTGGGCCGGGGACGAGCCGACCGACGACGCCCAGGTGGTGGAAGCCGCGGGGGGCCGCGTGGCTATCGCGCCGGGCGGCCCGCTTCTGATGAAACTCACCTATCTCGAGGACTTCGCCATGGCTGAACGGCTCGCCGGCGCGGCGCGCATCACTCGAGTCGGCCAGGGCTTCGACGCCCACCGCTGGGGTCCGGGCGAAGAGGTCTGGCTGTGCGGCGTGGCCATCAAGCACGACGAGACGCTGATCGGACATTCGGACGCCGACGCCGGCCTGCACGCCCTGACAGACGCGATCCTGGGCGCGATCGGCGAAGGCGACATCGGCGACCACTTCCCACCGACCGACCCGAAGTGGAAGGGCGCGGCCTCGGATCAGTTCCTCAGGCGCGCCGCCGAGCTGGTCGCGGCCAAGGGCGGGGTGGTCATCAATGTCGACGTGACCCTGATCTGCGAGCGCCCCAAGATCAAACCGCATCGGTTGGCCATGCGTGAGAAGCTGGCCGAGATCCTCGACCTCCCGCTCGACCGGGTCAGCGTGAAGGCGACCACGACCGAGAAGATGGGCTTCACGGGTCGTGGCGAGGGTCTGGCCGCGTCCGCCGTCGTGGCGGTCGAGACGCCGGCCTGAACGGTCTAAACTAAGGCCCACGAATCCGGAGACGCCGATGTTCCCGCTGGAAATCGAGACCCTGGCCCGGCTGCTGATCGACGAGGCGCGCGCCAAGTCGCTTCGCCTCGTGGCGGCCGAGAGTTGCACCGGCGGGCTGGTGGCCGGGGCGATCTGCTCGATCTCCGGCGCGTCCGACGTTTTCGAGCGAGGGTTCGTGACGTACACCAACCGCGCCAAGTCGGAGATGCTGGGCGTCCCCGGAGACCTGATCGCCGACCACGGCGCGGTGTCCGAACCGGTGGCGCGTATGATGGCCGAGGGCGCGCTGCGCGAGAGCAATGGCCATGTCGCTGTATCGATCACCGGCATCGCCGGTCCTGGCGGCGGCACGCCGATGAAGCCGGTTGGCACGGTCCACTTCGCCGTGGCTCGCGCCAATCGCTCGGTGGTCCATAGGCGCGAGCACTTCGCCGGCGAGACCCGCGAGGCCGTGCAACTGGCGGCGGTGCGGACCGCGCTGGAAATGCTCCGCGAGGCGGTGGCCTAGTGCCCGAGACCGCGCCCAGCGACTGGCGGCGCTTCGCGGGCGCTGGCTTCTCGCAGAAGGCGTTGAAGGCCGCGGCGGCCCGCAAGACCGAGATCCGCCACGCGATCCGAGTGTCGGCCGCGGTCGGCGCGGCCTTCGCCCTGGCCACCCTGCTGCGCCTGCCGCAAGGGTATTGGGCGGTGTTCACCGCCGTGATCGTGGTGCAGTCAAGCCTGGGCGCGACCATCACCGCCTCGATGGAGCGCTTCATGGGCACGGTCGTCGGCGCCCTGGCCGGCGCCGTGGCCGCCTATTTCCATGCCAAGTGGCCGGAGTTCGGCGGCGTGATCCTTTGCGTGACGGTGGCGCTGCTGTCGTTCGTGGTCTCGGCGCGGCCGGCGCTGAAGGTCGCGCCGGTCACCGCCGTGATCATGCTGATCGGCCAGACGACTCATATGGACCCGCTGATCGCCGCCAGCCTGCGGGTCGCCGAGATCACGGTAGGCAGCCTGATGGGCGTCGCCGCCACCCTGCTGATCTTCCCGGCCCGCGCCCACGCCTCGGTGGTGACCAGCGTCCAGAAGATCGCCGGCCTGCAGGCGCACATCCTCGACAGCTATATTCTCATGCTGCGCGGCGCGCCGGGACCAACTGATTATCTCAAGGCCCAGGACGACCTGCGCGCGGCGCTGGCCAAGCTGCAGACGTCGATGACCGAGGCCGATCGCGAGAACGCCAGCAAGCTCAGCGAGCGATCGGTGTCAGACGCCCTTCCACGCACGCTCTGGCGGCTGCGCAACGACACGGTGATGGTCGGCCGCACCTTGCGCGAGCCCTTGCCGGCCGAGGGGCTGGCGCCGGCCGCCGCCGACATGCTGGAGGCCAGCGCCAAGTTCCTGCGCGGCGCGGCCGACCTGCTGGCCGGCGGTCCGCGTCCGGACCGCGTGGCCTTCGCCGAAGTCCACCAGACCTTCCAGGCCTGCGTCGAGGGTTTGCGCCAGAAGGGTCTCACCCGCGGGCTCGAGTTCGACGACGCCGCGCGGGTGTTCGGCCTGGTCTTCGCGATCGAGAACCTGTTCGGCAACCTCGGTGACTTCGAGGAGCGGATCGAGGAAGCCGTGGCCAAGAAGGACTAGGCTAGGAACGATCGGGCTTTGCGCCGTATATCTGCCTCGCCCGATCCTCGAAGCAGGCGATCAGCTTGTTGGCGGCCTTGTCGATATTGGCGGCCAGCATGGCGTCCAGCAGCGCCGCCTTGAAGGCGAAGTCGATCACGAACTCGACGCGGGTCGCGTCGCCCTCGGGCGCGAAGCGCCAGCCATTGATCAGGCGCTTGAAGGGGCCGTAGAGCAGGCTGACGTCGATGCTCAGCGCGTCGCGATCGCGGCGGACGCGGGTGGCGAACTTCTCGCGCAGGAACGAGAAGCCGACCTGGGCCTCGGCGTCGACCGTGCTGACGGGGCCGTCGACGCGGCCGTTCCAGGTGCGCATGCCGGTGATCCACGGCACGAACTTCGGATAGGCCTCGACGTCGCCAACCAGTTCGAACAGCTGCTCGGGCGCGTACGGAAGCACCCGCGTGACCACGTGACGATGCACGGCTTTTACGCGGTGCGGGCGTCGAGCGCGCGACGAGCGGCCTGTAGCTTGGCGAAGTCGTCGCCCGCGTGGTGCGACGAGCGGGTCAACGGGCTGGACGACACCATCAGGAAGCCCTTGGCCCGGGCGATCGCCTCATAGGCCTTGAACTCTTCCGGCGTCACGAACCGGTCGATGGCCGCGTGCTTGCGGGTGGGCTGCAGGTACTGGCCGATGGTGATGAAGTCGACGCCGGCCGAGCGCATGTCGTCCATGACCTGCATGACCTCCTCCTTGGTTTCGCCCAGACCGACCATCAGGCCGGACTTGGTGAACTGGGAGGGATCGCGCTGCTTCACGCGGTCCAGCAGGCGCAGCGAGTTGTAGTAGCGAGCGCCGGGGCGGATCTTCAGGTAAAGCCGCGGCACGGTCTCGAGGTTGTGGTTGAAGACGTCCGGCCTGGAGTCGATCACCACGTTCTCGGCGTTGTCCTTGCGCAGGAAGTCCGGCGTCAGGATCTCGATGGTGGTGCTCGGCGCGGCCGCGCGAATGGCGGTGACCACTTCCGCGAAGTGGCGAGCGCCGCCGTCCAGCAGGTCATCGCGGTCCACCGAGGTGATGACCACGTGCTTGAGGCCCATCTTGGCGACGGCCTCGGCCACGCGGCGCGGCTCGTCGGGATCCAGCTGGGTCGGCAAGCCGGTGGTGACGTTGCAGAAGGCGCAGGCGCGCGTGCAGATCTCGCCCATGATCATCATGGTCGCGTGCTTCTGGCTCCAGCACTCGCCGATGTTCGGACAGGCCGCTTCCTCGCAGACCGTGGTCAGCTTGTGCTCGCGCACGATGCCCTTGGTCTCGTTGTATTGACCCGTGCCGGGCGCTCGGACTCGCAGCCACTCGGGCTTGCGAAGCACCGGCGTGTCCGGGCGGTTCTGCTTTTCGGGGTGGCGCGCCGCCCGGTCATCCGAGCCGCGAGCCTTGAGGGTGTCGATCACCGTGGCCATGGCGCCTAAATCGGTCTTCTTGGCTCGCGGATCAAGCGCTTGATCTTGCTTAAGTCAGCAACGCGCGAAATGACTGTGCCGGTATGCGTCGCCGCCTCCTCGCTATCGCCCTAGCCTTGACCGTTTCCGCCTGCGGCGACGGCGGCTCGCGCGCGCCGTTCGCCGAGAGCCGGACGCCGCCGTCACTGAGCGCGCAGTTCTACCCGCCCCAGGGCTGGGCCTGGGGCTACGTCCGCAGCGGCGAGGGCCTGGTGCAGCGCTACGGCGTCACCGCGCCGCCGGTCGCCCCCAAGGCGACGATCCTGATTCTGACCGGCTATGGCGAGAGCGCCGAGAAGTGGTTCGAGACCGTCACGGACCTGACGGCGCAAGGCTTTTCGGTGTGGGTGCTGGAGCGTCAGGGCCAGGGCGGATCCGAGCGCGAGACACCCTGGCGCGACCTCGGCCATGTCGACAGCTTCGATCCCGACGTCGACGCCGTACGCGCCCTGGTGAAAGGCGTGATCCGGCCTGGACCCGACATGCCGCTTGTGGTGCTGGGCCATTCCGAGGGCGGGCTCGTGGCCCTGCGCGCCGCTCAGCAAGGCCTGGCCATGGACGGCCTCGTCCTCTCTTCCCCCGCCTTCGGCCTGACCGCCCTGCCCCGGTCGCGCTCGGACTTCGCCAGGTTCACGCCCGCGATGCGGTTCCTGCGTCTCGGCTGGATCAAGACCCCGGACCAGCCCGGCTGGCGGCGGGACGCGCCAGATGACGGCCTTACCCACGACCCGGTTCGCGGCAAGGTGCAGGCGGCCTGGATGCTGGCCAATCCCGATCTTCGCATGGGCGGTCGCAGCCTGGGTTGGTTCGCGGCGTTCTTCGACGCCTCCGAAGCCGCCGCCCACGACATCCGTAGAACGAACGTTCCAACGCTGATGCTGACCGCCGACCACGACAAGGCCGTTTCCGCCACGCCCCAGACCCGGCTTTGCGCGGCGATGGCCACCTGTCAGGAGACCCGTTACCCGATGTCGGGACATGACCTGCACATGGAATCGGACGCGGTTCGCCAAGCCTGGCTGGCCGCGATCGTAGATTTTGCCCGAACCCGGACAGCCGCCAAGGCCCTGCCTCGCAAGGGGTGACCCTCACGGTTTGTGACTCTTTCTTGCAAAGCTGGACCTTCCCCGGCAGACTCGACGTTTAAGAACGAGAGCGCGCTTTCGCTCTTCGGGGAGGTTTCGCCGGGATGCCGGTAGCTTACGATGCGCAAGCTGGCCACAAGGCCATCTTCGACGCCCTCATTGACGCCCGCGACAAGTATGGCGCCAAGAAGCCGATCCTGGAGGACCAGGACCGCAATCCTCTGTCCTACACGGATCTGATCCGCGCCAGCTTCGCACTGGGCCGCAAGATCGCCGCCATGACGAAGCCGGGGGAGAACGTCGGCATTCTATTGCCGTCGGGCTCGGGTTCGGTTGTGACCTTCTTCGCCCTGCACGCCTTCGGCCGCGTGCCGACCATGCTGAACTTCACGGCGGGTCTGCGGAACATCAAGGCCGCCTGCAAGCTGGCCAAGACCAAGCGCGTGCTGACCGCCCACAAGTTCATCGAACTGGGTAAGCTGCACGACATCGTCGACGCGATCGGCGAGCACGCCGAGGTCACCTATCTGGAAGACGTGCGCGGGACGATCGGCTTCGGCGACAAGCTGTTCGCCGCCGCCGCGGGCCTCTTCCCACGGCGGTTCCGCGCCCCGGCCAAGCCGTCGGACAAGGGCGTCGTGCTGTTCACCTCGGGCAGCTTTGGCGCGCCGCGCGGCGTGGTGCTGACCCAGGCCAACCTGGTGTCGAACGCCCAGCAGATCGCCGCCCACATCGCGCTGGATCCGGCCTGGGTGTTCTTCAATCCGCTGCCGGTCTTCCATTGCTTCGGTCTGACCGCTGGAGTGATCCTGCCGCTGATGACCGGCATGAAGGCGTTCCAGTACCCCTCGCCGCTGCACACCAAGCAGATCCCGCCGCTGATGAAGGACGTCGGAGCCTCGGTGCTTCTGGCGACGGACACCTTCGTCAACCAGTACGCCCGCTCCGCCGAACCCGACGAGATGTCGGGCCTGAAATTCATCGTCTGTGGCGCCGAGAAGGTTCGCGACGAGACGCATAACCTCATCGCCGAAAAGTTCGGCGGCGTGCCGGTGCTGGAAGGCTATGGCGCGACCGAGGCGTCGCCGGTGATCGCGGTCAACAAGCCCGACGATAATCGCCGGGGCACCGTCGGCGGCCTGCTGCCCGGCCAGGAGTGGAAGATCGAGCCCGTCGAAGGCATCCCTGAGGGCGGCAAACTGCTGGTGCGCGGCCCGAACATCATGGCGGGCTATCTTCGCGAGGATGGCGGCGTCGACGCGCCCCAAGGCGGCTGGCATGACACGGGCGACGTGGTCACCATGACCGACGACCTGTGGATCACGATCAAGGGCCGCGTGAAACGCTTCGCCAAGATCGGCGGCGAGATGGTCTCGCTGACAGCCGCCGAGGACCTGGCCTCGGCCGTGTGGCCCGACGGCCGTCACGCCGTGATCTCGATGCCCGACAAGAAGAAGGGCGAGAAACTGATCCTGGTCACCGACCGTCCCGACGCCGCCGTGGCCTCGCTGGTCGCCCACGCCCAGACGATCGGCGCGCCCGAACTGGCCGTGCCGCGCAAGATTCTCAAGGTGCAGGAAGTGCCGGTGCTGGGCAGCGGCAAGACCGACTATGTCGCCATCCAGCGGATGGCGGAAACCGACGCGCGCGCCGCCTAGGCCGAAATCCGGCGAAGCTGATCAAGCTTCGCCGTAATGTTCCTGTCCTAAGGTCTTTCGGCGCTGCCTAGAACACGCTTCCAAGGGCTTCGAGCTCCGCCCGAAAGCCCTGCTTGCGGCCATGCATGGCGCGCAGGTCGGCTACGAAGGCCTGGTGGTCGGGATATTCGCCGTAGTCGCCGATCATGACCGACAGCGACTCCGCTTCCAGCAGCTGACGGGCCGCCTCTGCGTAGCGCGCCGCGACGCCGTAGGTCAGCACGTACTGGATCGAGGCGCGCAGCAGCAGCGTCGCGGCCATCGGATAGGCTCCCTCCAGGCGGCGCGCGGCTTCGGCCATCAGGGTGTCGTCGGCGCCGCTGATCTCGCCGGCGCGGGCCAGCACCAGGCGTGAGGCGGCCATCAGGTCCGGCCAGGAGACCAGGAACGCCAGCGCCCTGTCGAACTGCGGGAAACGCTTGGCGACAGCCTTGGCCTGGTCCTCGGCCTCGACGTCGTCGAAGTCCGGTAGGCCCTTCAGGTAGGTCCGCAGGCGCGGGATCGACAGCGTGCGCTCGAACTCCGACCATCGGCGTTTCTGGGCCTCCTCGTGGTGACCGGTGGCCTCCAGGGCGTCGAGCATCGCCTCTTCCCAGGCGTCGCGCTCCTCCAGAGAGCTCTGGTGACGGCCGCGCTGGTCACTGGGCGCGCCGGCATGCAGGGTCGCCAAGGCGTCCTCGGCGCGCCCGGCCTCCAGCAAGCGGCGCGCGATCTCGGCCGAGACCAGGGGGGTACGGCGCAGCTCGGGCGCGAAGGTGGCCTCGAAAGCGTCGACGTCACCGCTGGCGTCGGCCAAGCGGCGCAGGGCGTCCCTGTAGATCCCGCTGCGAGCGTCGCGGATGGTGCGCGCGGCCAGCAGCTTTTCCAATGTCTCGCGGAGGCGGGCCTGTCCCTTCTCGCCAAGCAAGGGTCCCAACGCGTTCACCACGGGTCCGAACTGGGCGTAGTCGTCGCGACGCAGCAGGTTGGCGATCCGGTCGGCGAGGACAATCGGATCCGGCATGGCCCCGGCGGCGATCGCGCCGACCCCGTCGCGAGCGGCCAGGAACACGTCGCCGATGGGGCCCTCGGCCTGGCTGAGGCGATCCAGGGTCGGCGTCGCCAGGTCCAGCAGGTCCAGCATCAGATCGAGCGCGGCGGTGGCGTCGTCCTGCGCCAACCGCTCGATCATCCCGCGATGTAGGTCGAGGTCCCTGGCGAAGGCCGCGCGCTTGCGCCAGTGGATGCGCGCCTGGGACTTACCCACCGTGACCAGACGCTTGGAGATCTCCAGCGCCAGCCCTTCGCTGCTCGCTTCCGCGAACAGCTCCAGCCGCAGCACGCGCTTGACGTGGCTGTCGCTGGACAGGTCGAGCAGGATGGCGGCCAGGCGCTCGGGACCGAGGTCGACCAGATTGGCCTCGGAAAGGGTCGTCTTCGATCCCTTCCGAGCCTTGGCCGGCTTCACCTTGTCATCCGTCGTCGTCGCGGCCTTGCGCGCCATCCAGTGTCCTCAAGCGAGGCCTAGATGTGCAGGACTCGGCCGTAGGCGTCCAGAGCGGCTTCGTGCATGGCTTCCGACATGGTCGGGTGAGCGTAGACGATGCCGTGCAGGTCTTCTTCGGTGGCTTCCAGGGTGATGGCGGTGACGAAGCCCTGGATCATTTCCGTGACTTCGTGGCCGATCATGTGGGCGCCGATCAGCGCGCCGGTCTTGGCGTCGAACACGGTCTTCACGAAGCCTTCGGTCTCGCCCGCGGCCACGGCCTTGCCATTGACCTTGAACGGGAAGCGACCGGCCTTGACCTCGATGCCCGCCGCCTTGGCGCCGGCCTCGGTGTAGCCGACCGAAGCGACCTGCGGGTTGGCGTAGGTGCAGCCGGGGATCGGCGAGTGGACGTTCGGGGTCTTGTAGCCGGCGATCGCCTCCGCGGCGTGGATGCCTTCGTGACTGGCCTTGTGGGCCAGCCAGGGCGCGCCGGCGATGTCACCGATGGCGTAGAGGCCCGGCACGTTGGTCTTGCCGTGCTTGTCGGTCACGGCGTGACCACGATCCAGGTTCAGGCCGACGACGTCCAGGCCTTCGCTGTTCGGCGCGATGCCGACGGCGACGATGCACTTCTCGGCGGTCAGTTGCTCGATCTTGCCGCCAACGTCAACGGTGACCGAGACGCCGTCCTTGGTCTTCTCGACCTTGCTGACCTTAGCGCCGATGCGGAACTTGATGCCGCGCTTCTCGAACGCCTTCTGGGCGGCCTTGGAGACCTCGGCGTCCTCGACCGGCATGATGCGGTCCAGGGCCTCGACGACGGTCACCTCGGCGCCGAGGGCGCGGTAGAAGCTGGCGAACTCGATGCCGATGGCGCCCGAGCCGATCACGACCAGCGACTTGGGCATGGTCTTGGGCGCCAGGGCGTCGCGATAGGTCCAGATCTTGTCGCCGTCCGAGACCGCGCCGATCGCCGGGATCTCGCGGGCGCGCGCGCCGCTGGCCAGGATGACGTTCTTGGCCTGGACCGTACGGCTGCCGCCGGCCTTCAGGGCGATGACGAGCTTGGGTGCGGGATCACCCTTCTCCAGCTTGGCCTCGCCCTCGATGACCTCGATCTTGTGCTTCTTCATCAGGAAGGCGATGCCGCCCGACATGGTCTTGGCCACGCCGCGCGAACGCTCGATGATCTTGGTGAAGTCGAAGGCCGGCTTCTCGACCGACAGGCCGTAGCTGTCCAGGTGCGACAGCTGTTCGAAGATCTCACCCGACTTCAGCAGGGCCTTGGTGGGGATGCAGCCCCAGTTCAGGCAGATGCCGCCCAGGTTCTCACGCTCGACGATGGCCGTCTTCAGACCCAATTGGCTGGCGCGGATCGCGGCCACATAGCCGCCAGGACCGGCGCCGATGACGACGACATCGAATTCCGTGGACATGTTCATCTAACCCTAGCTTGGACGTCGTCCGTGGGAAGCCGGACGGCCTAGATCGATCGGCCCGCGAGCCGATCCGGGAGAAACTAAAGCAGCGCCTCGACCGCGGCCTTGAGGTCTTCGGGCTTCACGGTCGGCGCGAAACGTTCGACGACCTCGCCGTCCTTGCCGATCAGGAACTTGGTGAAGTTCCACTTGATCGCCTCGGTGCCGAGCAGGCCTTTCTGCTCCTTCTTGAGGAAGCGGTAGAGGGGGTGGGCGTCGGCGCCGTTGACCTCGATCTTGCTCATCACCGGGAAGGTCACGTCGTAGGTCAGCGAGCAGAAGTTCGCGATTTCCTCGGCGTTCCCCGGCTCCTGAGCGCCGAACTGGTTGCAGGGGAAGGCAAGGACTGTGAAGCCGCGATCCTTGTAGGCCTTGTAGAGCGTCTCGAGGCCCTCGTACTGAGGCGTGAACCCGCACTTGCTGGCGGTGTTCACGATCAGCAGCACCTGGCCGCGATAGTCGGCCAGGCTCACATCCTGGCCGTCCAGCGTCTTGGCCGAATAGTCGTAGACCGACATGCTCGCCTCCAGCCCTGAACCAGATCAAACGATCAGGGTCAGCGGCTCTTCGATCAGCGGCTTGAAGGCCGCCAGGAACTTGGCGCCGATGGCCCCGTCGACCACGCGGTGATCGCAGGTGAGGGTCACGGTCATCACGGTGGCCACGGCCAGTTGGCCGTCCTTGACCACCGGACGCTGCTCGCCGGCCCCGACGCTCATGATCGCGCCCTGCGGCTCGTTGATGATCGAGGCGAACGCCTTGATGCCGAACATGCCGAGGTTGCTGACCGAGAAGGTGCCGCCCTGGAATTCCTCGGGCTTCAGCTTCTTGGACTTGGCGCGAGCGGCCAGATCCTTCACCTCGGCCGAGATCTGGGCCAGGCCTTTGGTCTCGGCGGCGCGGACGATCGGGGTGATCAGGCCGCCGTCGATGGCCACGGCCACGGCGATGTCGGCATGCTTGTGCATGGCGATGCCTTCTGGCGTGTAGGAGGCGTTGGCCTCCGGCACGCGCTTCAGGGCCACGGCCACGGCCTTGATGATGATGTCGTTGACCGACACCTTCACGCCCTGGTCGCTCAGCAGGCTGTTGATCTTGGCGCGCGCGGCCAGCAGGGCGTCGATCTCCAGATCGATCGTCAGCGGGAAGTGCGGCACGTCGCGGAAGCTGTCCGTCAGGCGGCGCGCGATCGTCTTGCGCATGCCGTCCAGCGGAATGAGGTCGTAGGAGCCGGCGGGGATGCCCATCTGCTCCAGCGACTGGACCTTGCGCGGCTCGGCGGCCGGAGCGGCGGCGGGCGCCGAAGCTGGCGCGGCCTTGGCGGCCGGAGCGCCCGACTTGGCGGCTTCCACGTCGGTCTTGACCACGCGGCCGTGCGGGCCGGTGCCCTTGATGCCCTTCAGGTCCAGGCCGGCGGCCGAAGCCAGGCGGCGGGCCAGCGGCGAGGCGAAGACACGCGAACCGTCGGCGGCGACGGGCGCCGGCGCGGCGGGAGCCGGGGCCGCTGCGGGCGCGGCGGCAGGCGTCGGAGCGGCGGCCGCCTTGGGCGCTTCAGCCTTCGGAGCCGGCGCGGGGCTTTCGCCCTCGCCCGCCAGCTTGGCGATCAGGGCGTTGACCTTGACGTTCTCGGTCCCGGCGTCGACCAGGATGGCTTCGACGACGCCTTCATCGACGGCTTCGACTTCCATCGTCGCCTTGTCGGTCTCGATCTCGGCGATCACGTCGCCGGCCTTGACGGTGTCGCCGACCTTGACGTGCCACTTGGCGAGGGTTCCCTCCTCCATGGTGGGCGACAGGGCGGGCATCAGGATGTCGATCGACATTGAGCTTTTTCCTCAATCGTTCGGGACTGTGTCGGCCCATGGTGTGCTGGGTCGCCGTCCGCGATACCCCGCTTGAAACGGGATGAATTCATTGGCCGAGACGATGCGGCCCCTGCCCGTCTGGAGCAAGGGCCGCGCCGGTCTTAGCGGTAGCTGACCGCCTTGGCCGCCTTGACGATCTTGTCGACCGAAGGCAGCGACAGGGCTTCCAGGTTGGCCGCGTACGGGAGCGGTACGTCTTCCTGGTGAACCCGCAGCGGCGGGGCGTCCAGGTAGTCGAAGCCGAACTCCGTGATGCGGGCGACGATCTCGGCGCCGACGCCCATCGGGCCCCAGCCTTCCTCGACCGTGACCAGACGGTTGGTCTTCTTGACGCTTTCCAGGACGGTGGCGTGGTCCATCGGACGGATCGTGCGCAGGTCGACGACCTCAGCCGAGATGCCTTCCTTCTCCAGCTCCTCGGCCGCCTTCAAGGCAAAGCCCACCATGCGGCTGTAGGCGACCAGGGTGACGTCCGAGCCTTCACGGCGGACCTTGGCCTTGCCGATCGGCACGACCCAGTCCTCGACGTCCGGGATGTCGAACTCATGGCCGTACATCATCTCGTGTTCGAGGAAGACGACCGGGTTCGGATCGCGGATCGCGGCCTTGAGCAGGCCCTTGGCGTCGGCCGCGTCATAGGGCGCGATGACCTTCAGGCCCGGGACGTTGCCGTACCAGGCGGCGTAGTCTTGGCTGTGCTGGGCGCCGACGCGCGAGGCCGCGCCGTTGGGGCCGCGGAACACGATCGACGACTTGATCTGGCCGCCCGACATGTAGAGCGTCTTGGCGGCCGAGTTGATGATATGGTCGATCGCCTGCATGGCGAAGTTCCAGGTCATGAACTCGACGATCGGCTTCAGCCCGGCCATCGCCGCGCCGACGCCCATGCCGGCGAAGCCGTGCTCAGTGATCGGGGTGTCGATGACGCGCTTGTCGCCGAACTCCTGCAGCAGCTCGCGGCTGACCTTGTAGGCGCCCTGGTACTGGGCGACTTCCTCGCCCATCAGGAAGACGCGGTCGTCCTTGCGCATTTCCTCGGCCATGGCGTCGCGCAGGGCGTCGCGGACCGTGATCTTCTTCATCGGCGTACCCGCCGGAATTTCCGGGTCGGCGAAGGTCGAGGCGGCCGAGATCGGGCCTGCGGCGGCGGGAGCAGCGGCGACCGGAGCTGGGGCGGCTTCAGCGACGGGGGCGGCGGCCGGAGCGGCCGGAGCGGCCGGAGCCGCGGCTTCGCCCTCGCCCTTCAGGCGCGCGATCAGGGTGTTGACCTTGACGTTCTCGCTGCCGGCCGGAACCAGGATGGCTTCGACGACGCCTTCATCGACGGCTTCGACTTCCATCGTCGCCTTGTCGGTCTCGATCTCGGCGATCACGTCGCCGGCCTTGATGGTGTCGCCTTCCTTGACGAGCCACTTGGCCAGGGTGCCTTCCTCCATCGTGGGGGAAAGCGCGGGCATCAGGATGTCCGTCACTCGGCGGCCTCCAGGTAGACGTCGGTATACAGTTCCGAGGGATCAGGCTCGGGGCTCGTGCGAGCGAACTCGGCGGCCTCGGCGACAGTGCGCTTCACGTCCGCGTCGACGCCCTTCAGGTCGTCCTCAGTCACGCCGGCCGCGGCCAGGCGTTCCTTGATGTGGTCGATCGGGTCGCGGGTCGTCTTGACCTCGTCGACCTCCTCCTTGGTGCGGTACTTGGCCGGGTCCGACATCGAGTGGCCGCGATAGCGATAGGTCTTCATCTCGAGGATGTACGGACCTTGGCCGCTGCGGGCGTGCTCCGTGGCGCGGGCGCCGGCTTCACGGACGGCGACGACGTCCATGCCATCGACTTCCTCGCCCGGAATGCGGAATGACGTGCCGCGCTTGTGGAACGCGGTTTCCGAGGCGGCGCGCTCGACGCTGGTGCCCATGGCGTACTGGTTGTTCTCGATCACGTACACGACCGGCAGCTTCCACAGTTGGGCCATGTTGAAGCTCTCGTAGACCTGACCCTGGTTGGCCGCGCCGTCGCCCATATAGGCGTACGAGACCTTGCCATTGCCCTTGTAGTGGTTGGCCAGCGCAAGGCCGGTGCCGAGCGCGACCTGGGCGCCGACGATGCCGTGGCCGCCGTAGAAGCCCGCGGCGATGTCGAACATGTGCATCGACCCGCCCTTGCCCTTGGACGAACCGCCGGCGCGGCCGGTCAGTTCGGCCATGACCTCGCGGGGATCCATGCCCGCGGCCAGCATGTGACCGTGATCACGGTAGCCCGTGATGATCTGGTCGCCCTCCTGCGAAATCGACTGCATGCCGACCGCGATGGCTTCCTGACCGATGTAGAGGTGGCAGAAGCCGCCGATCAGGCCCATGCCGTACAGCTGGCCGGCGCGCTCCTCGAAGCGGCGGATCAGCAGCATGTCCTGATAGAATTTCAGGAGTTCGTCTTTCCCGACGAAAGCGTTGACACCGGTGTCTACCGCCTTCCCCGCCGAGGCCTCAGCCTTGCGCGTACGCGCCATTCAAATCTCCCTGGCCAATCTTCATCGCGGCCTTCGTCCTGAGAGCGCCACCCGCCGAAAAAACGTCGGTTCCGCGTGGGAGGCGCCCTGGTGTCTCGCCAAGATCAATCCGGGATCGGGTGATCCACGTACTGACCGACAGCCGATTCCAGGAATAGGCGACCCGTCAGCTCGGACGCTTGACCCGGATCACATAGTCCCTCGGGTCGGCATATCCTAGAAGCGAGCGCGCGCGCTCTTCCAGGAGATCAGCCGACAGACTGCCGCTGCGTAATAGACGAGCACGGGCCTCAAGGTCCATCCTCTCCGCGCGTATCTTCCTGAGTTCCTTTGTTTTTGCTGCGAGGTCCGCATTGCGCTGCGAAATGGACAGCAGGCCCCGATCACCTGTCAGAGCGTGAAAGGCGAAGTAGAAAATCAGGAAAAAGATCGCCGCAGTCGGCAGGAAGGGTTGCAGTCGGGCGAACATCTCAGGGTCCCAGAGAGGGATTCGTAGGATCGCCGACCGTGCTTAACGCCTTCTAAATCCAGGCGTTGAGCGGGGTCTTTAACAGTTCGCCACTCAGGCGAACGGTGCTTTCACGTGAGATCGTTTCACGCGCATCTAGATACTGCGCCGCCGAAGCCATTTCGCGACCGCGAAGGGCGCGGAAATGGTCTCGTTTGAAACCACTGCCGAGCTTTTAGAAAATTTGTGGGTTAACGGTGTCGGGGATCGCACGAACGTCTTCGACATTCGGCCTGGCGGACCAGAATCGCACCCGAAATGCAAAAGGCGCGGCCCTTTTCGGAAGCCGCGCCTTCGCGAGATCTAGCGATCTGGAGGGTCTTAGCGGCCCTTCAGCGCCGCGCGGCCAGCATAGACGCCTTGATCGTCCAGCATTTCTTCGATGCGCAGCAGCTGGTTGTACTTGGCGGTGCGGTCCGAACGGGCCAGCGAACCGGTCTTGATCTGACCGCAGTTCAGGGCGACGGCCAGGTCGGCGATCGTGCTGTCCTCGGTTTCACCCGAGCGGTGGCTCATGACGCTGGTGTAGCCGTGGCGGTGAGCCAGATCGACGGCGTCGATGGTTTCCGACAGCGTGCCGATCTGGTTGACCTTCACCAGGATCGAGTTGGCCAGGCCCTTGTCCAGGCCCATCTGCAGGCGCTTGGGGTTGGTCACGAACAGGTCGTCGCCGACAAGCTGGACCTTCTTGCCCAGGGTGTCGGTCAGCAGTTTCCAGCCGTCGAAGTCGTCCTCGGCCATGCCGTCCTCGATCGACAGGATCGGGAACTTCGAGGCCAGGCCGGCCAGATAGTCGACCATCTGGGCCGGGTCGAGAGACCTGCCCTCGCCTTCCAGCTCGTACTTGCCGTTCTTGAAGAACTCGGTCGAGGCGACGTCCAGGCCCAGGACGAAGTCCTCGCCAGCCTTGTAGCCGGCCTTCTCGCCAGCCTTGACGATGAAGTCGAGCGCGGCTTCGGCCGAGGCCAGGTTCGGGGCGAAGCCGCCCTCGTCCCCGACGTTGGTGTTGTGGCCGGCGTCTTTCAGGGCCTTCTTCAGGCTGTGGAAGATCTCGGCGCCCATGCGCAGGGCTTCGCGGAATTCCTTGGCGCCGGTCGGCAGGATCATGAATTCCTGGATGTCGATCGGATTGTCGGCGTGTGCGCCGCCGTTGATGATGTTCATCATCGGGGTCGGCAGCACGCGGGCGTTCACGCCGCCGACGTACTTGTAGAGCGGTTGGCCGGCCGACTCGGCGGCGGCCTTGGCCGTGGCCAGCGAGACGCCGAGAATGGCGTTGGCGCCCAGGCGGGCCTTGTTCGGCGTGCCGTCCAGCTCGATCAGCAGGGTGTCGACGCGGCGCTGGTCCTCGGCGTCCACGCCGGCCAGGGCGTCGAAGATCTCGCCGTTGACCGCGTCCACGGCCTGCAGGACGCCCTTGCCCAGATAGCGGGCCTTGTCGCCGTCACGCTTCTCGTTGGCCTCATGGGCGCCCGTCGAGGCGCCCGATGGCACCGCGGCGCGGCCGAAGGCGCCGTCGTCCAGGATCACGTCGACTTCGACGGTCGGGTTGCCCCGGCTGTCGAGAATTTCGCGGGCGATGATGTCGACGATCTCGGTCATGGGCTGCTCCTAGAGGCCAAAAGGCGCGCCCGCCTTTAGCCGCCAAGCGCCGCGGGCGCAACTTGACTTCCCCCGGACAGGCGCTGATCACCGGTCACAAAGACGGAAACTCACCTAGACATTGTAGATCGGCGTCAGCCCGTTCCTCTGGCCCAGCTTGAACAGGACGCGGTCAGAGCCGAAGTCCAGCTCGACCTTGGCGAACAGCCTCAACACATCCACGCCCAGCAGCGCCGCCGGCCGGTCGTTCAGCGACCAGACGTCGAAGATGTGCACATCGGCGAAAGCCATGGGGACGTTGGTCAGCTGCAGATTTCCCATGGTGATCGACGGGACGACGCGGAACTCGCCCAGATAAACCTCACCGCCGGCCGTCAGGAGGCGCGCCGGCTTGACGATGTCCGAGACGCGACGCCGCTTGGCGGCGATCGCCCGCTGCAGGGCCAGATTGCCGATCGAGACGCCGCCGCCCGAGTCGATGAAGGCCACCGAGCGTGTCCCGCCGATACGGGCGTCGGTCAGGGTCAGGCGTCCGAAGCGGGCGTCGGCCGGCACCGAGATCTCGTCGGCCTTGCGGGTCATCTCCGAGAAGAACTGGCTGCGGCGGATCAGGATCTGCCGCTTTCGGAAATCCAAGACGACGTTGCGCCGGTCCAGGATGTCGACGCCCAGCAGGCCGTCGGCCCCCACGCGTTCATAGGGCAGCACGGGCAGGACCGCCGCGCCCATGCGGGCTTCGCCAGCCTTCATGCTGTCGATCCGCGCCGTCGGACTGGTTATGGCGCTGGAGATGCCGTGGATGAGGATCTGCGGGCCTGCCGGCAGGTTCAGCTTCTCGGCGACCGCCGGCGTCAGCACACTGCGCCCGGCTCCGGTGTCCACTACGAAGTTGAAGGGGCCCTGCCCGTTGATCTCGACCTCGACCGTGAGGCGATCGTCAGCGTCCAGCGAGGCGTCGAGGATCAGCACCGGATCGTCCGGCGGCGTCGGCGCGGTCGCTGACGGCAGAGTCTGATTGACGGAAACGGGGGTGATGACCTCGGCCATGGCCGACGACGCGGCCCCAGAAAGCCCTAGTCCTGAAATTCCCAGTCCCGCCGTGATGTTTCGGCGTGTGAGCATGGGCGTACCTCCCAGCTCGGAGGCTAACACCTTTTTTGTGCGTACGACGAAAATATGACGAAAAACGCCGCCCGGGCGAACCAGGCGGCGTTTTCGAAATCGTCAGTGACGAAAGGAGACCTTAGTCTTCCTTCGGCGTCAGGATCTGCTTGCCGTTGTACATGCCGGTCTTCAGATCGACATGGTGCGGACGGCGCAGTTCGCCGGTGTCCTTGTCCTCGATGAACGAGTTGGCGCCCAGGGCGTGGTGCGACCGGCGCATGTTCCGGCGAGAAGGCGAAGTTTTTCTTTTAGGAACGGCCATCGAAGTGACTCTGCTCGTTGAGCGTGAAAATCGAGAGCGGCGACTCGGGGGTGCCCAGGTCGCCGCGTGAGGGCGCGCTTATGCCCGAATCTCTTCGGAGATGCAACAGCGTGCTTCAGACCAGTCGACCGTGCTCCTTGGCCGCGGCGATGAAGCTGGCGAAAAGCGGGTGCGGAGCGAACGGACGGCTCTTCAGTTCCGGGTGATACTGCACCCCGATGAACCACGGATGGTCATCCCGCTCGACGATCTCGGGCAGCACGCCATTGGGCGAGCGGCCGGTCAATTTCAGGCCGGCGTCCTCCATCAGGTGGGCGTAGCCGATATTGACCTCATAGCGGTGCCTGTGGCGCTCGCTGATCTCGGTCGCGCCGTAGATCTCGGCGACCTTCGATCCCGACGTCAGGACGGCGTCATAGGCCCCCAGGCGCATGGTGCCGCCCAGATCGTCGTTGGCGCGGCGCTGGACCGTCTCGTTGCCCTTGATCCACTCGGTCATGATGCCGACCACGGGACGCTCGGTGGGGCCGAACTCGGACGAGCTGGCGTCCTTGATGCCGGCGACGTTCCGCAGGGTCTCGATGACCGCCATCTGCATGCCGAAGCAGATGCCGAAGTAAGGCACCTTCCGCTCCCGGGCGAACTGGGCAGCGCGGATCTTGCCTTCCGCGCCCCGCTCGCCAAAGCCGCCCGGCACCATGATGGCGTGGGCGTTCTCCAGGCGGGCCGCGGCCGCGCCCTCGTCGCCCTCGAAGGTCTCGCTCTCGACCCAGTCCAGATTGACCTTGACCCTGTTGGCCAAGCCGCCGTGGTGCAGGGCCTCGATCAGCGACTTGTAGGCGTCCTTGAGCACCGTGTACTTGCCCACGACGGCGATGGTCACCTCGCCGTCGGGGTGCTGGACGGTGTCGTCGATGGTCTTCCAGCGCGCCAGGTCCGGGGCCGGCGCATCGCTCATGCCGAAGACGTCGAGGACTTCGGCGTCCAGGCCCTGTTCGTGATAGTCGATCGGCACGGCGTAGATGGACGAGGAGTCCATCGCCTGGATGACCGCGCTGGGGCGGACATTGCAGAACTGGGCGATCTTGCGCTTTTCCTCGGCCGGGATCTCCTGCTCGCAACGGCACAGCAGGATGTCCGGCTGGATGCCGATCGAGCGCAGCTCTTTGACCGAGTGCTGGGTCGGCTTGGTCTTCATCTCGCCGGCCGTCTTGATGAACGGCAGCAGGGTCAGGTGCAGGTAGCAGCTCTGGCCGCGCGGCAGGTCCTGGCGCAGCTGGCGGATGGCTTCGAAGAACGGCAGGCCCTCGATGTCGCCGACCGTGCCGCCGATCTCGACCAGCACGAAGTCGACGGGCTTCTTGCCCGTCTCGTCCATGGCCGGCGACAGGACGAAGTCCTTGATCTCGTTGGTGACGTGCGGAATCACCTGGACGGTCGCGCCGAGATAGTCGCCGCGGCGCTCCTTCTCGATGATCGTCTTGTAGATCTGGCCCGTCGTGATGTTGTCGGCCTTCTTGGCCGACACGCCGGTGAAGCGCTCGTAGTGGCCCAGGTCGAGGTCGGTCTCGGCCCCGTCATCGGTCACGAAGACCTCGCCGTGCTGATACGGGCTCATCGTGCCCGGATCGACGTTGAGATAGGGGTCGAGCTTCCGAAGGCGGACCGTGTAGCCGCGCGCTTGCAGCAGCGCGCCAAGCGCCGCCGAGGCCAAACCCTTGCCAAGCGAGGAAACCACGCCGCCGGTGATGAAAATGTACCGCGTCATGGGCGATCAGTTTACCCGTGATTCGACGACGCCGGAAAAAGACCTGCGTTCATCAACAAGATTAAACCCCCGAGGTCGCCCTCGGGGGTCAGTGGAAGCGCCGTCTGGGACGGTTATTGTTGTTTGGGCTGTTCCGCCGGCGGGGCCGCGACCGTCGGGGTTGCGGCCGGGGCCTTGGCCGCCGGAGCCGGCTTCTTGGCTTCGGCCTTGGGGGCCGAGGGCGTCGGCGCCAGCAGCGCCGGTTGCGCGGCGGCCGGGGCCGGCGTGTTGATCTGCGGGGTCGGGGCCTGGATGGCGCCCGGCTGGTTGTCCGGCGAGGCCGGCAGCGAATTCAGCGAACCAGGCGTCGGCGCCACGGGGGGCGGGGCCGCGTTCAGGGTCTTGGCGTCCAGGCCCTTGACCTGGTCGGCCACCGATCCGCCGGTATTGGCGCGCCCCGTCAGGATGGTCAGGGTCAGGCTGATCAGCAGGAAGACCGAGAACAGGATCCAGGTGATGCGGGTCAGCAGGTCACCGGCGCCGCGGGCGGTCATGAAGCCGGAGTTGCCGCCGCCCATGCCCAGCGCGCCGCCTTCGGAGCGCTGCATGAGCACTACCCCGATCAGGCAAAGGCAGACGACGATATTGATGGCCAGCAGGACGCCGATAAGCATGTGGAATGTATTCTCGATCCGGGCGCGGGCGAAATGCCGCGTTAAAAACGAAGCGGCCCCTCTACCACTAGCGAGCGCTCCGCGCCATAGCTGGGAAGCGCGCCGCCAAACGCAACCCCGAAAGCCAGACCGCCCCATCGCATGATCATCGAGACCGAACGCCTGACCCTCACGCCGCTGACGGTCGACGACGCGCCCCTGATCTATCCGTTCCTCAGCGACGCCGAGGTGATGTCCAACCTCGACCAGGAGCCGATCGAGGATCCCGACGAGGTGGCCAGCCGCGTCGCCGCCCAGGTCGACGAGATGAGCGCCGGTGACGCCGCCTACTGGAGCATCCGCCACACCCAGAGCGGCGACTACCTGGGCTATTGCGAATTCGTCGACATCGACCGGCGTCACGATCGGGCCGAGATTCGCTTCGTCATCGACCGCAAGGGCTGGGGCCAGGGCTTCGGCGCCGAGGCGGTCAGCGCCCTCCTCGCCCACGCCGCCGGCAGCGGCCTCAAGAGCCTGGTGGCCAGCATCCATGTCGGCGACAACCGCGCCGAACGCCTGCTGGACAAGCTGGGCTTCAAGGCCGAGGGCTACCTGAAGGGCGCGGTGCACCGCGACGGCGAGCGACGGGATCGGCGGCTGTACGGGCTGCGGCTGTAGACGCACGGCTCCGCCGCTTCACGCGACCGCTCGCTGAAGGGGTGGAAAGGGACGCGGAGCGCCGGACAGCGTCCGGAGTTTGGAAGTAGAAATACCGTTTCGACGAAGCCCGACGCTCCGCGCGACCGTTATTCGACAGCGTCCCGGCAGGTGGCCCTGTTCAGGCCTTACCGGGACCCGGACCCTTCCGTTTCCGGAAGACCCCAGCGGTCGAAGAGGACGGGCTTACAGCCTGACACGCCCCTTTGCCTTCGACCACGCCGACGGCGGGCGGGTGAGCCCAGCAAGCTCATCCCCGGACCGTCCGAGTATCCCCCTCGGACCTGACCCCGCTCGATCACCCCCCGCCGCCGCAACGGTCGCTGGCCATGCGCCCTTTCCTCGCGACGAGGTGAAGAGAGAATATGGCAGGTTTTGAAGCCGGGGATGGAGAGCGGCGAACGCTCGTCGAATCCTCATCAAACCCTCTCTCTTTGAGAGAGGGAGGGGCCCATGCACAGCATGGGAGGGTGAGAGGTTACACACTATCCGGACAGGGCAATGACCAGGCAAGCGGCTGAACAATCTCGGTTTTCGCGGCCACCGGTGAAACCTCTCACCCTCCCACGCCTGCGGCGCGGGCCCCTCCCTCTCTCTATGAGAGAGGGATTCAATCCCCGCATGCAAACGGGATTAGCGGCCCGCCCTACTCCTTTGCCAGCCTGGCCAGGATGGTGAGAATCTTCTCCGCCGCGTCGAGGCGCTGAGCCGGGGTGTCCCACTCGCCCTTGACCACGACCTTCTGGTCCGGGCGGACCTTCCAGATCAGGCTGTTCTTGCCGACGTACTGCATCAGCCCCAGCGGATTGGCGTAACTATCATTCCTGAAGCTAGCGACCGCGCCCTTGGGGCCGACGTCGATCTTGGCGACATTGGCCTCGCGGCACAGGCCCTTGATGGCGACGACCTTGAGCAAGCTGTCGGTCTCGGGCGGCAGCGGGCCGAAGCGGTCGATCATCTCGGCGGCCAGGGCTTCACGGTCGGCGGCCTTCTCGGCGTCGGACAGGCGGCGATAGAGCGACAGGCGCACGTTCAGGTCCGGGACGTACTCGTCCGGGATCATCACGGCCGCGCCGGTGTTGATCTGCGGCGACCAGCCCCGGTCTTCCAGCAGGGCCTCTTGCCCCTGCCGCTGGCGCAGCTCGGCGACGGCGTCCTCCAGCATCTGCTGGTAGAGCTCGACGCCGATCTCCTTGATGTGCCCGCTCTGCTCGTCGCCCAGCAGGTTGCCGCCGCCGCGCTGGTCCAGGTCGTGGCTAGCCAGCTGGAAGCCGGCCCCCAGGCTGTCCAGCGACTGCAGCACCTGCAGGCGCTTCTCGGCCGACAGGGTCAGCGACTTCTCGACCGGCGTGGTCAGATAGGCGTAGGCGCGGGCCTTGGAGCGGCCGACGCGGCCCCGGATCTGATAGAGCTGGGCCAGGCCGAACATGTCGGCGCGGTGGACGATCAGGGTGTTGGCCGACGGGATATCGAGCCCGCTCTCGACGATCGTCGTCGCGAGCAGAACGTCGTACTGGCCCTCGTAGAAGGCCGTCATCACGTCTTCCAGCTGGGTGGCCGCCATCTGGCCGTGGCCGACGACGTACTTCACCTCGGGCACCTGGGTGCGGAGGAATTTCTCGATATCCTCCAGGTCCTTGATGCGCGGCACGACGTAGTAGGACTGGCCGCCGCGATACTTCTCGCGCAGCAGGGCCTCGCGCAGGGTCACCGGGTCGAACGGGCTGATATAGGTGCGCACCGCCAGGCGATCGACCGGCGGGGTGGCGATGATCGACATCTCGCGGATGCCCGACAGCGCCATCTGCAAGGTGCGCGGGATCGGCGTCGCGGTCAGGGTCAGCATGTGCACGTCGGCGCGAAGCTCTTTCAGCTTCTCCTTGTGCTTGACCCCGAAGTGCTGCTCCTCGTCGACGATGACGAGGCCCAGGTCCTTGAACGAGACCTGCTTGGACAGGATGGCGTGGGTGCCGACCACGATCTCCATCTGACCATTGGCCAGGCCCTCGCGGGTTTCGGCGGCTTCCTTGCCGGTGACCAGGCGCGACAGGCGCGTGACCTTGACCGGCCAGCCCTGGAAGCGGTCCTTGAAGGTCTTGTAGTGCTGCCGGGCCAGCAGGGTCGTCGGGCAGACGACCGCCACCTGCTTGCCGCTCATCGCCACCACGAAGGCCGCGCGCAGGGCCACTTCGGTCTTGCCGAAGCCGACGTCGCCGCAGATCAGGCGGTCCATCGGCTTGCCGGACGCCAGGTCCTCCAGCACGTCGTGGATGGCGCTGAGCTGGTCGTCCGTCTCCTCGTAGGGGAAGCGGGCGCAGAACTCGTCGAACACGCCCTGCGGCGCGTCGGTCTCCTCGACGGACTTCAGCTGGCGGGCGGCGGCGATCTGGATCAGGCCCTCGGCCATGACCCGCAGGCGTTCCTTGGCCTTGGCCTTGCGCCCCTGCCAGGCGGCGCCGCCCAGCTTGTCCAGCTGCACGGTCTCGGGATCCGAGGCGCCGTAGCGGGTCAAGAGGTCGATGTTCTCGACCGGCAGGTAGAGCTTGGCCTCGCCGCCATAGAGCAGGTCCAGGCAATCGTGCGGCGCGCCCTGGACGTCGAGGGTCTTGAGGCCCTCGTAGCGGCCGATGCCGTGATCAATGTGGACGACCAGGTCGCCCGGCGTCAGGGCGCTGGCCTCGGCCAGGAAGTTGGCGGCGCGGCGCTTCTTGCGCGGGCGGGCCAGGCGGTCGCCCAGGATGTCGGTCTCGGAAATGACCGCCAGGCTGTCGGTCTCGAAGCCGTGGTCCAGCGGCAGCACGACCCGCTGCGGCGTCTTCGGGTCGTTGGCCTTGGCCGCCTGCCAGTAGGCGGCATAGGGGATCTTCTTCAGGCCGTGGTCGGCCAGCATGGTCCCCAGGCGCTCGGACGAGCCCTCGGACCACGAGCCGAACAGCACCCGCTTGCCGGCGGCGGCCAGGGCCTTGGCGTGGTCGGCGGTGGCCTCGAACAGGTTGACGCTGTCCTGGGCCCGCTCGGCGGCGAAGACCCGGCCCAGCTTGGCGCCCATGTCGACGACGTCCAGGCCCTGGGGCTGGAACGGCGTGAACAGGCGATGCGTGCGGTCGGTGAGCTCGCGGTCCCACTCGGCGGCGGTCAGGTACAGGGCCTGCGGCGCCAGCGGGCGATAGGCCGACTTGCGATCGGCGCTGGCGCGGGCCTCGTAGGCGTCCAGGATCATCGACAGGCGCTCGTCGCGCGCCTCCGTGGTCTGGTGGTCGACCCCGATCAGCGATCCGGGGGGCAGATAGTCGAACAGGCTCGACATCCGCTCGTAGAACAGCGGCAGCCAGTGCTCCAGGCCGGCGCGGCGGCCGCCCTCGCTGACGGTGGCGTACAGCGGATCATCGCCCGGCGCGCCGAACTCCGCGACATAGCCCTTGCGGAACCGCGAGATGCCCTCGGCGTCCAGCAGGGCCTCGCTGACCGGCAGAAGGTCGATCGCCTTCAGCTGCTTGGTCGAGCGCTGGGTCTCGGGGTCGAAGGCGCGGATGCTCTCCAGCGTGTCGCCGAACAGATCCAGACGGACCGGCTCCTCGGCGGCCGGCGGATAGACGTCGATGACGCCGCCCCGGATCGCGAACTCGCCGCGCTCGGAGACGGTGGAGGCGCGGGCGTAGCCGTTGACCGCGAAATAGCGCTCCAGGTCCTTGATATCGACGACATTGCCGACCCTGGCGCTGTAGCTGGCGCGCAGCAGCACATCCTTGGTCGGCACGCGCTGCAGCAGGGCCGGCGCGGGCATGACTAGGATGGCGGGCTTCGTCTCGCCCAGACCCCGGGCCAGCCGCGACAGCGTCGCCATCCGGGTGGCCGAGACACCCGAGGACGGGCCGATGCGGTCGTAAGGCAGGCAGTCCCACGAGGGCAGCAGCACCGCCTCGATCTCGGGGGCGAAGAACTTCAGGGCGTCGACGAAGGCGTTGGCGCGAGCGGTATCGCGGGCCACGAACGCGGTCAGGCCGCCGCGCGCCCGGGCGATGTCGGCCATCACCAGCGCGTCGAAGCCTTCCGGCGCGCCGGCCAGGGTCAGGCCGCCAGCGGCCTTGGCGATCTGTTTGGCGTCGTAACTCATGTTTCTAGGCGCCGTCCCCGACCGGGCGCGAGGCGTGCGCCTGGAACCTGAACGCGCGGATCATCGCCAGGACGTCCGTCTCGAACTTTTCCGGGGTCGGCTCCTGGCCGACGATCCAGGCGTAGATCTCGCGGTCCGACTCCTCGAGCAGCGTCTCGAGCGTGTCGATCTGCGCCGGGGTCAGGTTCGGGCCATGGACGTCCGCGAACGGGCCCAGAATGAGGTCCGCTTCCCGGAAGCCGCGATGCCAGGCGCGGAAACGAAGGCGCCTTAGGCGGGAGTCGTGGTCGATGGTCATGTGTCGGCCGATATAGAGCGGCGTCAGGGCTTGCGCCACTCCATGATGACCCAACATGACGCTCCCAGTGCGCCTATCACCTTGCCTAGATTGACTTTGGCGACTTTCGGCTTATTTATCCCCAACTTCGGAGCAGGTCTGGCGAATTCGCGCTGCCCGCTCGCCCAAGCACGGGCGGCTCCGGGTTTCAGACCAGCGTGTAAATGACCGAATTTTCCGACCTCGGGCTTTCGCCCACGACCCTGCAGGCGGTCGCCGATACCGGCTATACCACTGCGACCCCCATTCAAGCCCAGGCCATCCCGGTCGCCCTCGCGGGCCAGGACGTCCTCGGCATCGCCCAGACGGGTACCGGCAAGACCGCCGCCTTCACCTTGCCGCTGATCGACAAGCTGATGAACGGCCGCGCCAAGGCTCGCATGCCGCGCGCCCTGGTCATCGCCCCGACCCGCGAGCTGGCCGACCAGGTCGCCTCCAGCTTCGAGAAGTACGCCAAGGGCACCAAGCTTTCGTGGGCGCTGCTGATCGGCGGCGTGTCGTTCGGCGACCAGGAAAAGAAGCTGGACCGCGGCGTCGACGTCCTGATCGCCACCCCCGGCCGCCTGCTCGACCACTTCGAGCGCGGCAAGCTGCTGATGACCGGCGTGCAGTTCCTGGTCGTCGACGAAGCCGACCGCATGCTGGACATGGGCTTCATCCCCGACATCGAGCGCATCTTCAAGATGACGCCGCCCAAGAAGCAGACGCTGTTCTTCTCGGCCACCATGCCGCCGGAAATCACGCGCCTGACCAAGCAGTTCCTCAAGGATCCGGTGCGGATCGAGGTGGCCAAGCCCGCCACGACCAACGCCAACATCACCCAATTGCTGGTCAAGGTCCCCTCCTCCGACCCGAAGGCCAAGCGCCTGGCGCTGCGGGCCCTGATCGAGAAGGCCCAGATCGAGACCGGCATCGTGTTCTGCAACCGCAAGACCGAGGTCGACATCGTCGCCAAGTCGCTGCGGTCGCATGGCTTCGACGCCGCCGCGATCCATGGCGACCTGGACCAGTCCCAGCGCACGAAGACCCTGGCGGACTTCCGCTCGGGCGCGCTGAAGATCCTGGTGGCCTCGGATGTCGCCGCGCGCGGCCTGGACATCCCGGCCGTCAGCCACGTCTTCAACTATGACGTCCCGCACCATGCCGACGACTACGTCCACCGCATCGGCCGCACCGGCCGGGCCGGACGCACCGGCATCACCTACATGCTGGTCACCCCGGGCGACGACAAGGGCTTCGACAAGGTCGTCAAGCTGATCGGTTCGACCCCCGAAGAAGAAAAGCTCGACCTCGACTACTCGAACGCCGTGACGGTGAAGCGCGAAGGCGATCGTGATCGCAAGCGCGGCCCCCGTGATCGTGGAGACCGCCCCGACCGCGGTGAACGACCGGCGCCGCGCGCCCGTGGCCGTCGCACCGAGGAAGCCGCCGCCGAGCCAGTCGAGGCCGCCGTTGTCGCCGCCGAGGCGCCGGAAGCCGCCGTCGCCGAGGAACGTCCCGCCCGCGAGCGTCGCCCGCGCCGCGAACGCGAACCCCGCGCCGCCGCCGCCGCCGCCGAGACCGAGCGTCCCGAACGCGCGGAACGCCCCGCCCGCGCCGAACGTCCGGAGCGTGCTGAACGCGCCGACCGTCCGGAACGCGGCGAACGCGCCAGCGAACGTCCCGAGCGTAGCGAACGTCCCGAGCGCCCGGTGCGCGGCGTCCAGCCGATCCGCGATCGCGACGACGACGACCGTCGCGTGGTCGGCTTCGGCAACGACGTCCCCGCCTTCCTGGTGCGTCCGCCGCGCGGCAAGTAAGCCCAGGCCGATCCTCCGAAAAGCAGAAGCGCCGGGCTCTCGTCCGGCGCTTTTCTTTTTGCGCCTCCCCGCCGCGTGGGAAGGATGGCTCCATTCGCGGAACACTGTTATCCTGATGCTCGTTTTCGGCTCGATCGCGCCGAACAGGCCGGTCGCGCCCCACAAGAAAATGGGAGACGCACATGGCCGCCATCGAACCCGACACCTTGCTCGCCGATAAGGAAGCCGTCCTGATCGCGCACGAGAAGACCTATCACGGCTTCTCGGTGCTGCTGCGCTGGTGCATGCTGGGCTTGGCGTCAACAATCAGTGCGCTGACGGTCATGTTCGCGACGCCGGGCGGCTTTGGGGGCGGCCTCGTCACCTTCCTTGTGATCTGGGTCGCCGGCTACTACGGCATGGTCCACCGCGAGGAGCAGCAGTCGCTCGACCCTTGGGCGCCCGGCCGCAAGGGCATCCTCTAGAGCGCCCTGATTTCTAGAGAGCGGCGTCCACGACGCCCAGCAGGTCGTCGAGCGGCGGCCTGAAGGCGAACTTGAAGCCGCGACGCAGTCGGGCCAGAACCGGCGCCTGCCGCGCCGGGGCCGGTGACGCGCAGACATAGCCGCGCCAGTCGACGCCGACCTGGCGACAGGCCGCCCGCACCCACTGGCTGGTGAAGTTCAGCGGCTGGATTTCCACGACCCGCGCGCCCTTGGGCAAGAAGACCGCGTTGGCCAGGGCCGCGCCGCTGGCGCCGACCACCACCTCGGCGTCACGCATCAGGGCGACCTGCTCGGCCGCGCCCAGGGTCTCGGGCCGGACGATCGTGAAGCCGCGCGCGGCCAACGCCGTCTCGAAGGCCGCCTCGCCGATCATCACCCGCATCGACTGGCCGCGGCGCGAGAGATAGACGCGGCGCGCGCCCCGCCCGGTCGGCGCCCGGGCCAGCACGCGGGCGGCGACATCCGCGACCAGACCGTTCGGGTGATGCAGGAAGTGGTCCATGCTGGTGGCGAATACCGCCCGCTTCACCCGCGCGACCGGCGCGGCGACCTCGCGAATCTCAAGATCCGGAAAGGCCATGCCGATCAGGTCGCGTTGCCAGGCGGTCAGCTTGGGCGCCAGGGCCGGAACGCCGTCCAGCAGACCCGCCTGCTCCAACGTCAGCAGCGACGGCAGGGCGTCGATGACGAAGTGACCGTAGTTGAAGGTCGCGCCCCAGGGCAGGAACACGGCGCCGGCCTCGATCTCGGGCGCCGACGCCGGCGGGACGAAGCGCGCGGCGTTGTCCAGCACGCCCGGAAGGGCCGACAGATCCCCCGACCCATGTCGGGCCTCGCCGATCGTGGCGTTGTAGAGCGCGCCGTCCGCGCCGATCAGCCCGCCGAACCGCGGAAACCACCAGCTGTCGCCGACCGCGCAGAACGCCGGAACATTGACCGGCGGGCGCGCGGCGATGTCGTAAGGCCAGGCGGCGGCCTCCGGTCCAGCCAGCGTTCCCGGCGGCGCGCCGATGGAGGCGTCATACTCCGGCGCGAACGCCACCCCGGTCTCGCCCCGCCTGAACCGCTCGCGCAGCGCCGCCGTCAGCATGGGCGGCAGGTCGCGGGCTTCGACGATGGGGCGCAGGGGCAGCGGCGCGGTCATGCGCCGCTTGGAGCATGACCCGCCGCGCTTGGCTACGTCTTGGAACCCTACTTCTTGATTTCGCCCGCCAGGTACTTGCGGATCCCCTCCCCGTAGGGCGGGCGCAGGCCCAGCATCGGCGCGATGTCCTTCTTCAACTGCTGGAACACCGCCTTGCGGTGGCTGAACTCTCTGAAACCGTCGTGGCCGTGGTAGGCGCCCATGCCCGCCGGACCGACGCCGCCGAACGGCAGATCTTCCTGGGCGACGTGGAAGATCACGTCGTTGACCGTCACGCCGCCGCTGGTGGTGCCCGCCAGCACGCGGTCCTTCTCGGCTTCGTCGGTCCCGAACCAGTAGAGGGCCAGCGGCCGGTCGTGGGCGTTCACATAGGCCATGGCCTCATCGACGGTCTTGTAGCCCTTCACCGGCAGGACGGGGCCGAAGATCTCCTCCTGCATCACCGTCATGTCGTCGGTGGGATCCAGGATCAGGGTCGGGGCGATCTTGCGGTGCTCCTGCTGGGACAGGTCCTCGCCGCCCGGATTGATCTCGACGATCCGCGCGCCCTTGGCCCGGGCGTCGTCGACATAGCCCTTGATCCGGTCGTAGTGACGCTGGGCGACCACGGCCGTGTAGTCGGGATTATCCTTGATGGTTGGGAAGTAGCGGCCGACGGCGGCCTGGGCTTCCTTGACGAAGTTCTCGACCTCTTCCTGCGGCGCCAGGACATAGTCCGGCGCCAGGCAGATCTGGCCGGCGTTCAGGGTCTTGCCGTTCATGATCCGCGCCGCGGCCGTGGCCATGTCGGCCCCGCGCGACAGGATCACCGGGCTCTTGCCGCCCAGCTCCAGGGTCACCGGCACCAGATTCTCGGCCGCCGCCCGCATCACGTGGCGCGCCACCGAGGTCGCGCCGGTGAAGACCAGGTGGTCGAAGGCCAGTCCCGAGAAGGCCTGCCCGACCTCGGGGCCGCCGACGAACACCGCGACCTCCTCCTCCGAGAACGCCTTGGCGAACATCGCCTTCAGCAGGTCGGAGGTCGCCGGCGTGAACTCCGAGGGCTTGATCATCGCCCGGTTGCCGGCCGCGAACACCCCAGCCAGCGGCGCGAAGGTCAGGTTGACCGGGAAGTTCCATGGACTGATCACCCCGACCACGCCCTTGGGCTGCCACTGCACCGTGGCCTTGGCGCCGAACAGGCCCAGGATCGCCGGCGTGGTCTTGCGCTTCTCCGGCCTCATCCATTTGGCCAGGTTCTCGCGGGCGAACTTCAGCGGGCCGATCGAGCCAGCGACGTCGGTCAGGGCCGTGGCCTCGGGCGAGCGCGAGCCGAAATCTTCGTTAACCGCCTTGGCGATCTGCGCCTGGTGGCCGACCAGCAGGTCGATCGAACGGTTCAGCCAGTCGATCCGCTTCTCGGCGCTGGGCGCGCCATCGCGCAGATGCGCGGCCTTTTGACGCCGCAGGACGTCGCTCATGGCCGCCTTGTGGGCGTCGAACGACAGATTGACCGGTGCGTTCATGATGTTCGCCTCCCTACCTCACCCGGCGCCATGGCGGCGCGGTGCTCATCTTATCGATGATAACCATGAAGGTTGGTCGTTTCTTACGCAAGAGAACGTCGTTCTTAACGCCTCGTAAGAACTCTCCGCCTTAAAGTCGCGCTCCAAGCGTCGGCGTTTCCGCGAGGGGAACCGCTGAACGGGGGAAGAAGAGATGTCGGACGTCGAAACCACGTTGCGCGGTCCCGAGGCCTACAAGATTGCTTCGCGCGCTCTGGAGCTCATGGAGCGTCACCAGGTGTGGCCGACCGCGCTGAACTTCGAGCTGTGGACCCACTATGTGGCCGATCCCGACGGCGCCCTGGCCCGTGAACTGACGCGTCTGATTTCTCTCGGCGAGCCGATGACCGAACTGGTCAGCGAAGAGCTGGCCGCGACCTACCTGCCCAAGGCGCGCCTGAACGAACAGATCCGTGACGCCGGCGACCTTCTGTCGAAGGAACTGGAAGCGGTCTCCAAGGCCATCCACAACGCCCAGAAATCCAACGCCGCCTTCGGCAAGGAACTGGCCGGGGCGACCAAGAGCCTGGACAAGACGACCGACGTCGACGCCATCAAGACCCTGGTCGGCGGCCTGGCCGAAGCCACCCGCCGCGTGCACAAGGAAAACCAGTCGCTGGAAACGCGCCTGGCCGACTCCACCGCCGAGGTCGAGCGCCTGCGCGAGCACCTGGAACAGGTCCGCCGCGACGCCACCACCGACGGCCTGACCAACCTCGCCAATCGCAAGGCTTTCGACGAAGAGCTCGAGCGCGCCTGCGCCGAGGCCGACGAGCAGAGCGCCAGCATCTGCCTGGCCGTGCTCGACATCGACCACTTCAAGGGTTTCAACGACACCTGGGGCCACCAGACCGGCGACCAGGTCATTCGCTATGTCGCCTCGGTGATCGGCCGCGTCGCCGCCCCGCCCCGGTTCGCCGCCCGCTACGGCGGCGAGGAATTCGCCATGATCTTCCCGCGCGAGTCGGCCGCGGCCGTCGGCGCCACCCTGGAAGAAATCCGCGTCGAGGTCTCCTCGCGCATGCTCAAGCGCCGCTCGACCAACGAGGACCTGGGCGCCATCACCATTTCGTCGGGCTTCGCCGAGCGCAAGCCGGGCGAGAGCGGACACTCGATCATGGAACGCGCCGACGTGGCGCTCTACGCCTCCAAGCGTGGCGGCCGCAACCGGGTCACGGCGGCGGAATCCATGCCGGCTTCGGCCAACGCGGCCTAAACCTCTTCAGCAGAAGACCTACCTTGGACGCCGCCGGTCTCACGATCGGCGGCGTTTCCTTTTGAAGATTCCACTAGCCTTCCCAAGGGGCAAAGGCGCTTAGACTCCGACCCAAAGATCAAGGGAGGCCTGCCGTGGACTATCAGAAGATCCGTGTCTCGACCGAGGGCGGCGTCGCCACCGTGACCCTCGCCGATCCGTCCACGCTGAACGCCGCCAGCCTGGAGATCGCCCGCGAACTGATCCACGCCTTCTCATCGATCGCCGCTGGCAAGATCGAGGCGCGCGCGGTGATCCTGACCGGCGAAGGCCGTGGCTTCTGCTCGGGCGCCAACCTGTCGGGCGGCGGCGCGGCCGGGCGCGAACTGGACGTCGACGGCAAACCCGACGCCGGGTCGGCGCTGGAAAGCACCTACAACCCGCTGATGACCCTGCTGAAGGACTTCCCGCTGCCGATCGTGACGGCGGTGAACGGCCCGGCGGCCGGTGTCGGCTGCTCGATCGCCCTGATGGGCGACATCATCGTGACGGCGCAGAGCGCCTACTTCCTGCAGGCCTTCCGACGCATCGGCCTGGCGCCCGACGGCGGCTCGACCTACCTGCTGCCGCGCCTGATCGGCAAGGCGCGGGCCATGGAGATGATGCTGCTGGGCGACAAGATCCCGGCGGCCACGGCCCTGCAATGGGGTTTGGTCAACCGCTGCGTCCCGGACGACGAGCTGATCGGCGCCGCCACGGCGATCGCCCTGGAGCTGGCGCGGGGCCCAGCGGCGCTGGGGCTGATCCGCAAGCTGGTGTGGGACAGCCTCGACGCCGACTGGACGGGCCAACTTCACGCCGAGCGCAAGGCCCAGAAGCTCGCCGGCAAGACCGAGGACTTCCTCGAAGGCGTCAGCGCCTTCCTGCAAAAGCGCGCGGCGGCGTTCAAGGGGCGGTAGCGTATCGCCAGGCTGTGAGAAATCGGCCGGCGAACCGACTACCTCTGTATCTGGGGGAAGTCGGAGCCCATGGCCGAGCGTTCACAACAGCACGAACAGTATGTCCTCGCCTCGAAGGCGTTCGGGGCGGGACTAGCTCGCCTGTCCAGGGCCTACGAGGCCGATCCCGACCTATGTCGCGATCTCCTTCAGGAGATTCATGTCGCATTGTGGCGCAGCCTCGCCCGCTTCGACGGGCGTTGCAGCCTGCGGACCTGGGCCTATCGCGTGGCGCACAATGTCGGCGCATCGCACATCGTCAAGCAGCGCGCGCACCTGTCGGGTCTGGTGACCCTGGACGACATCGACCCGCCAGCGTCCGATCCCACGCCCGAGGAGGCCGTCGGCGACCGGCAGGCGCACCGGCGATTGATGACGATCGTTCAGCGGCTGAAGCCGCCCGATCGCCAGGTGATGCTGCTCTATCTGGAAGACTTTGAAGCCAGCGAGATCGCCGAAGTCACGGGCCTGTCGCCGGGCGCCGTGGCGACGCGCATCTATCGCGCCAAGGCTTTGCTGGCCGCCGCCTTCGCGGAAAGAGATCGCCATGATTGACCCGAAGACCCTCTGGCTTGAACAGTCCTTGGAAGGACAGGACATGCGCCTGGAAGGCCTCCAGGCAAAGGTCCACGCCGAACTTGCCCGCGTTCGACGCGCGCGGGTCCTGTTGGTCTTGGCCGCCCTGGCGGGCATGAGCATAGGTGCGCTTCAGGCCGTCCTGGCGTCGACCCTGCTGGTGCGACTTGGCGAGGGCCTGCTCGCGGCGGGGTTTCTGCTCTTCCTGGTCCTGGGCTGGCGTCGGCTGGCGCGGACACCGCCCGACACCGCGGAGACCTGCGTGGCCTTCCTGCGGCAGAGCCTTGTCCGGCGGCGCGAGGCGGCGTTGGGCGGATGGGTTATTTTCGTGGCGCCGCTGCTGCCAGGGCTGTGGGTGACCTTCATCGGCCTCGCCGTCGCCGCTGGGCGCCATTGGGAGCGGCTCTTGCCCATTGCGGCGCTCCTGGTCGCATGGCTGGTGATCGCGATGGCGTTGCAGGCCAGGGAGGCCTTCAAGGTCGCCGTCGAGATCGCCCGTTTCGATCGCGACGCCCTAGGCCGAAGCCTGTAACGCCAACAGCACGGCCAAGGCCTCCTGAGCCCGTTCGATCGGCACGAAGACATGGTCGTGATTGAGCGCCGCGACCATGTTGCAGGCGATCCCCGCCCGCGCCAGAGCGGTCGCCACGGCGGCGGTCAGGCCGACGCCGTCCAGCGCCGAATAGACATTCAGGGTGATCAGGGCCATCGGCGCTTCGACCGGGAAGCCGGCTGCCCGCGCCGCGCCGCGCTCCAGGATCAGGCTCACGCCCTCGGCTTCGCGGAACATGGCCAGCGGCTCCAGCGCCGCCCAGTCGCGGTCGCCGGCGGCGCAGAAGACGTAGGCGCCGGGCTTCAGGTCCGGCGTCATGCCGGCGACCATTTCCCGAGCGCCGCGAACGACTTGCGTCATCCTTTCGAGGTCGCGAGATAGGGCTTGTAGCTCTTCTCCTCGACGATCTCCGAGCCGGCGGCTTCGTTGATGGCGCGCTTGATGGCGGCGCGCTTGTCGTTGTCGATATAGACGCGGCGGGCCAGCGCCACGAAGTCCGGACCGAAGTCCTGGCGGCGTTCGCAGTCGCGCTTGCCGTCCTCGACGTCCCAGAGGGCCGCGTTGACCTCAGTCAGTTCGGCGGTCAGGCGGGCGATGTCGGGGTTGTCGGGCAGGTGCTCGGCCGCTGTGGCTTCCAGCAGGGCCAGCTCCTTGCGGACATTGGCTTCCTTGGCCGGATCGCCGATGCGCCGGGCCTTGACCCGCAGGATGGTGATCTTGTCGACCAGTTCGCCCGCCGAGATCGGCGCGAGGATGGACATTCAGGCGGCTCCCGTAACCAGACGTTCGAGCGCCGCCCAGGCCGCGTCGACCGGCAGAGCGCTCATGCCGCTTCCGTAGTCCTCGGCGACCAGCATCTCAAGACGTCGGGCGGCGGGGCGGAACTTCACGGACTTGCGACGATCCTGCTGCAGAGACAGCAGCGGCGCGCCGCCGGCGGCCAGCATGTGGCCGGGGCCGGCGTCGTTGGCGACCCCGGCCGCCAGGCGTCCGGCCAGGGCGATGACCAGCAGCGGCCCCTTCACGGCGGTGAAGCCGTCGGAGCGGTTGCGCTCGGGCTGCAGCGCTTGCGGGATCTCACGAGTCGCGATGGCGGCGTCTTCGGCCTCGTCGGGGCCGAAGAAGAACACCGGCGTCCAGCCCTTGGCGACGATCCGACGGGCGAGCTCCAGATAGTGCTCCAGCGGCCAGCGCTTGTCCTGGCCGCCCGCGCCGGGCGCCAGGCCGACATAGGTCGGGCCGGTCGGCAGCAGGGCCTTAGCGGCGTTCAGGGCGTCGGGATGGTTCAGCGCCAGCGGCATCGGCGCGCCCTGCCCGTCCGTGGCAAGAGCCAGCAGTCGCGCCAGGCGGTCGGTGACGGCCGCCGGCCAGTCCCTGTCGCGCGCATGACGGGCGGCCGAGACGAAGCGACCGCTCGCGGCGCGCCGGGCGACCCCGCTGCGGCGCAGATTCTCCTGGGTGTCGATGACGAGGTCGAACGCGCGGCCGCCGAAGGGCCTGTTCCACGGCAGGCTGTCCATCGGCCGCGCGCCGTTGCGGCCCTGCAGAATCACCTCGTCGACATAGCCGGCGACCACGGCCTTGAGCGGCCCGGCATAGACCGTCTCGCCCTTGGCCGCGCACCAGCTGATGCGGGCTTCCGGGAAGGCCGCGCGCAGGCCGGCGATGAAGGGCAGCTTGATCAGGCCGTCGCCGATCACCTCGCCCATCGAATAGATCAGAACCGTCTGGACCATGCGCCGGCTTAGACCGCGGCGCGCCGATCCGCTAGCCTCCGACTCTCACGGAGGGGATCGTCGGTGCGCAGCGCGCTGTTCAACGCCTACTACTGGGTCCTGTCGATCTTCTACGGCCTGTCGGCGGCCTTCGCCGCCCTGGCGCCGGGCCGCGACGCCGTGACCTTCACGCTGCGGCTCTACAGCTGCCGGATGCTGTGGGGGCTGGACGTCCTGGCCGGGGTGAAGGTTGAGCTGAAAGGCGGCGAAAACCTGCCTGACGGTCCCTGCATCCTCGCCGCCAAGCACCACAGCTGGGGCGATGGCTTCGTGATGTTCACCCATGTCGACAACCTCAGCTTCGTGACCGGCGATCACCTGGAGAAGTTCCCGCTGGTTGGAGCGATCCTCAAGAAGTTCGGGGCCATCGTCGTCGACCGCTGCGGCGGCCCGGAAGCCCGCGCGGCCCTGTCGGAAAGCGCCGCCCAGGTCGCGGCCGAGGGCCGGCGTATCCTGATCTATCCCGAAGGCCATCTGGCCGCCCCGGGCGAGCGGTTCCGCTACCGCACGGGTGTCTACTATATGAGCAAGGACTTCGGCCTGCCCGTCGTGCCGGTGGCCACGAACCTGGGCTGTTTCTGGAAGCAGCAGGAGAAGCCCAAGACGCCTGGGACCGCCACTGTCGAGTTCCTGCCGCCCCTCCCCCAGGGCCTGGAGAAGGATGACTTCATGGCGCGGATGGAAGCGGCGATCGAAGACCGCACCAATGAACTGATCGCCCAGGCGCGTGGCGAGCCGATGAAGCCATCGGTGCTGGTCGAATGGAACGGCCGGGAGAATGTTCTGGCGACGCCGAAGGCGGTCACCGCATGAACACCCTGCTCGCCTTCTGGGCGGCTCAGCTCGCCGCTCTCGGTCTGGTCTTCTTTGCGGTTCGACACCCTAATGGCGGTCGCAAGGGTCTTCTCCTGCTCCTGACGGCTCTACCTTTTGTCCTGTGCATGCTCTGGGGGGCGCACTTCAAGGTCACGCCGGGCGCGATAGGAGCAGACCCCAACTCTCTAGTGGCTAAGGCGCCGCTGGGATTTGCGCTCGCCAGCGTCCCGATCTCGCTCTGGCTGGTCCTTGCACTCAAGGGCGCGCACTGGATCGCGGCGACTGTCGGGCTGATTGAAATCATCAGCGCCTTCCTGACAGCCATGCTGGCGACGATGCAGGTCACCGGGTCCTGGCTGTAGCTAAACCTCGACCGGGCACTCCGCGGGGATCGCCACGAAAGTCCCCTCGGCGCGGCGTTTGGCGAAGTGGGTCTGGGCGCAGGTCGAGGAGCACAGCAGGCCGGTGTCCGACCAGTATAGCGGCGCTTCGTCCTCGTGCTTGAAGCGCGGCGCGCCCCAGGCCAGGCCGCATTCGACGCAGGACGGCGTGCGGGCCAGCATCAGTCGAGGCCCTCAGGCGCCGGCTGGATCGTCACGCTCTCGCCGCAGCCGCAGGCGTCGGTCTCGTTCGGATTGTGGAACACGAACTTCGAGGACAGCTTGGTGATCTCGTAGTCGATCTCGGTCCCGATCAGGAACAGCACTGCCTTGGGCTCGATAAGGATGGTGACATCCTTGTCCTCGACCACCTCGTCCATCGGGCCGCGTTCGGCGGCATATTCGAAGACGTATTCCGAACCCGCGCAGCCGCCGTTCTTCACGCCGACGCGGAGGCCCGCATAGGGCTTATCCGCCCGGGCCATGATCTCCTTCACGCGCGCGGCCGCGGCGTCGGTCAGGGTGACGACCTTGGGACGCGGGCGGCGGGGACGGATTGTAACGGTCGGTTCCATGGGCTCGAACACTCCCTTTTCCCGATCTCCCCGGCGGATGCCGGGGGCCAGATTCATCCGGAACGGCTCTAGGTTTCATCTGGGTCCTGGCTTTCGCCGGGAAGATCGGAAGAAAGAAAACTAGAACATATTCAACTGCAGCTTGGCCTCGTCGCTCATCCGCGAGGAATCCCACGGCGGCTCGAAGACCAGCTCGACATTGCACGACTTCAGGCCAGGGATTTCCATGACCGCGTCGCGCACCCAGCCCGGCATTTCCCCGGCCACCGGGCAGCCCGGGGCGGTCAGGGTCATGTCGATAGCCACGTCCTTGTCGTCGCTGACGTCGACCTTGTAGATCAAACCCAGCTCGTAGATGTCGACCGGGATCTCCGGATCGTAGACGGTCTTCAGCTTCTCGATCAGCTGATCCGTCAACCGGTTCAGTTCGTCCTTCGAGAGGGCGGTGACAGGCTCGGAAGAGGCGGCGGCGTCGGTCATCGAAAAGCTCAACTGAAGAAGCTGCGGGCCTTGGCCAGCGCGTCCACGAACGCGTCGGCTTCGGCTTCCGTATTATATAGGGCGAAGGAGGCGCGGGCGCTCGATGTGACGCCGAAACGGCGCATCAAGGGCTCGGCGCAATGGGTCCCGGCGCGCACGGCGACGCCGTAGCGGTCCAGCACCTGGGCGATGTCGTGGGCGTGAGCGCCCTCGACCGTGAACGACAGCACCGCGCCCTTGCCGGGCGCTTCGCCCAGGATCCGCACGCCGTTGACGCCACGCAGCCGCTCGGCGACCCGCTCGTAGAGGGCGTGCTCGTGGGCGAAGGCGGCGTCGCGATCCAGGCCGTTCAGCCAGTCGATTGCCGCGCCCAGGCCCACGGCCTCCAGGATCGCTGGCGTGCCGGCCTCGAAGCGGTGCGGCGGGTCGGCGTAGGTGATCCGATCCATCGAGACAGAACCGATCATCTCGCCGCCGCCCTGATAAGGCGGCAGCGCGGCGAGCCGCTCGGCCTTGCCGTAGAGCACGCCGATACCGGTCGGGCCGTACAGCTTGTGGCCGGAGAAGACGTAGAAATCGACGTCCAGCGCCTTCACGTCGACCTTGGCGTGGACGATGGCCTGGCAACCGTCCAGCAGCACCGGCGCGCCGGCCGCGTGGGCCAGGCGGACGATCTCGGCCACGTCATTGACCGTGCCCAGCACGTTCGACATGTGGGTGACGGCGACCATCTTGGTCTTCGCCGACAGCAGGCCCTTGAAGGCCTCCATGTCCAGGCGTCCGTCGTCCAGCACCGGGATGAACTTCAGGACCACGCCCTTGCGCTCGCGCAGGAAGTGCCACGGCACGATGTTGGCGTGGTGCTCCATCTCGGAGATCACGATCTCGTCGCCCGCGTTCAGCGACAGGCCAAACGAGCTGGCGACCAGGTTCACCGCTTCCGTGGCGCTCTTGGTCCAGATGACTTCGGCCGGCTCGGCGTTGATGAAACGCGCGACCGTTTCGCGCGCCTTTTCATAGGCTTCCGTCGTTTCGTTGGCCAGGGTGTGCAGGCCGCGATGGACGTTGGCGTATGAGGTGCGAGCGAGACCCGTCATGGCGTCCAGCACGGCGTCCGGCTTTTGGGCGCTGGCGGCGCTGTCCAGATAGATCAGCGGCTTGCCGTGAACCGTCCGTTGCAGGATCGGGAACTGCGCGCGGATCGCCTCGACATCGAAGGGGGCGTCGCCAAGAGAGGTATTGGGAGCCATTACGCGGGACTCCCCAGCTTGCGGGCGACCCAGGCGGCGGCGATGGCGCGGGCGCCGTCGTGTTCGATCCGCTCGACCACCTCGCCGACGAAGGCGACGGTCAGCATGGCCTTGGCTTCGGTTTCCGGGATGCCGCGCTGGCGAGCGTAGAAGATGGCTTCCTCGTCCAGGGCGCCGACCGTGTTGCCGTGGGCGCAGGAGACGTCGTCGGCGAAGATCAGCAGTTCCGGCTTGGCGTCGATCTCGGCCTTGTCCGACAGGATCAGGGCGTGGTGGCCCATCCGCGCGTCGGTCTGGTCGGCGCCCGGCGAGACCACGATGCGGCCCTGGAAGACGCCGCGCGCCTGGTCGGCGACCATGCCCTTGGTGAGCTGGCTGGTGATCCCGTCGACGCCGGCGTGGGTGACGACCGTGGTCTGGTCGGCGTGCCGCTGGCCGTCCAGCAGGTAGACGCCGTCCAGGCGAACCTGGGCGTGGGCGCCGGGATGATTGACCCGCGTCTCGATCCGCTGGCGACGCGCGCCCGAGGTGATCACGGTCTGGGCGTAGGTCGCGCCGGGGGCCAGGTCGATCTCGGCGGTGACGACACTGATCGCCTCGGCGTCGTCCTCGACCAGGATGATGCGTTCGACCGAAGCGCCCTCGCCCACGGCGATGTCGAGCACGACGTCGGACACATAGCCGGCGGCGCGGCCTTCGTGGCTTTCCAGCAGGACCAGGCTTTCGCCCGGCTTGACCACCAGGGCGTGGCTGGCGGCTTGCGAGGCCTTGTCGGCCAGGGCGACGAAGCGCAAAGCCGTGACACCCGAGGCGATGTCGGCGCCAGCGATCCGGCGGCCGTTGACGAACACGGTCTCGGTCGAAGCCAGGCCAGCAAACGGACCGGCCGGTACCTCGCCGGCATGCGCGGGCGCGGCGGGCGGCAGAGTCCGCAGCAGGCCGCGCAGATCCGTCCAACGCCAGTCCTCGTCGCGCCGCGAGGGCAGCGCGGTGACGTCGCCGGTCTTCAGGGCGGTGGCGAGGCTCATGCGGCGGCCACGTACTTGTCGTAGCCCTCGGCTTCCAGCTGCAGCGCCAGTTCCGGGCCGCCCGAGGCGACGATGCGGCCGGCGGCCAGCACATGAACCTTGTCGGGTTTGATATAGTCCAGCAGGCGCTGGTAGTGGGTGATGACCAGCATCCCACGCTCAGGGCTGCGCAGGGCGTTGACGCCTTCGGAGACGATTTTCAGGGCGTCGATATCCAGGCCGCTGTCGGTCTCGTCCAGGATCAGGAACTTGGGCGAAAGCATCGACATCTGGAAGATTTCCATCCGCTTCTTCTCGCCGCCCGAGAAGCCGACGTTCAGGCCGCGCTTGAGCATCTCGAAGTCGATCTTCAGCGCCGCGGCCTTCTCCTTGGCCAGCTTCAGGAAGGCCGGGGCGGCGACCTCGTCTTCGCCCCGCGCGCGGCGCTGGGCGTTGAGGGCGGTGCGGATGAAGGTCAAGGCCGGAACGCCTGGGATTTCAAGCGGATACTGGAAAGACAGGAACAGGCCCTTGGCGGCCCGCTCGTTCGGGTCCAGCGCCAGAAGGTCCTCGCCGTTGAGACTGGCCGAGCCTTCGGTGACCTCATAGCCGCCCCGGCCGCTCAGTACGTATGACAGGGTCGACTTGCCGGCCCCGTTCGGGCCCATGATCGCGTGGACTTCGCCGGCGGGCACGGTGAGCGTGACGCCCTTCAGGATCGGCTTGTCCTCGACGCGGGCGTGAAGGTTCTGGATCTTAAGCATGGGTCTCGTTGAGTTTTCTGTATTCCGCCTCGTGGCCCGCGAAGGTTCCGGCGACGGCGATCTGGCCTTGGATGGCGGCGTTTAACAGCGAAAGATCCTCGGGCGGGATCCAGTATTCCTCGTGCCCCGGCGTGCCGGAGACCTTGTTCTCGTAGGCGTCCAGGAAGGCCTTCGAGACCTCGAAGCGGACGATGTAGCCGCGCCGATAGGTCGTGTGGGCGGCGTTCCAGTTCCACGCCATCTGGGCCGCATAGGCTTCGTTGGTGACGGGGCGGAAGACCGGCTGCTCGATGTCGTGCGGCGGAAAGGCCTTCCAGTCCGAAGCCTTGATATCCCGCAGCTCTTCCAGGGCAACCGGCTGGTAGAGAGTGACGGTCTTCATCCCACCGAGCCCTCCAGGCTGATCGCCACCAGCTTCTGGGCCTCGACGGCGAATTCCATGGGCAGCTGCTGCAGCACGTCCTTGACGAAGCCGTTGACCAAAAGGGCCACGGCCTCCTCTTGCGACAGGCCGCGCTGCTGGCAGTAGAACAGCTGGTCGTCCGACAAGCGGGTGGTGGTGGCCTCGTGCTCGAACACGCACGTGCCGTTGCGAGCCTCGATGTACGGCACGGTGTGGGCCGCGCAGGTCTTGCCGATCAGCAAGGAGTCGCACTGGGTGAAGTTGCGCGCGCCCTTGGCCTTGGGGTGGGCCGAGACCAGGCCGCGATAGGTCGAGGTCGACTTGCCGGCGCTGATGCCCTTGGCGACGATCCGCGAGCGGGTGTTGGCGCCCAGGTGGATCATCTTGGTGCCGGTGTCGGCCTGCTGGTGGCCGTTGGTCACGGCGATCGAGTAGAACTCGCCCGAGCTCCCCTCGCCGCGCAGCACGCAGGACGGATATTTCCAGGTGATGGCCGAGCCGGTCTCGACCTGGGTCCACGACACCTTGGAGCGGTCGCCGCGGCAGTCGGCGCGCTTGGTGACGAAGTTGTAGATGCCGCCCTTGCCGGTCTCCGGATCGCCCGGGTACCAGTTCTGGACGGTCGAGTACTTGATCTCGGCGTCGTCCAGCAGGACAAGCTCGACCACGGCCGCGTGCAGCTGGTTCTCGTCGCGCATCGGGGCCGTGCAGCCCTCCAGATACGAGCAGTAGCCGCCCTTGTCGGCGATGATCAAAGTCCGTTCGAACTGCCCGGAATCCTTGGCGTTTATCCGGAAATAGGTCGACAGCTCCATCGGGCAGCGCACGCCGGGCGGGATGTAGACGAAAGAGCCGTCGCTGAAGACCGCGCTGTTCAGGCAGGCGAAATAGTTGTCCGAGGTCGGCACGACGCTGCCCAGGTACTGGCGCACCAGTTCCGGGTGTTCGCGGATCGCCTCGCTCATCGAGCAGAAGATGACGCCGACGGCGGCCAACTCCTTCTTGAAGGTCGTGACGACGCTGACGCTGTCGAACACCGCGTCCACCGCATAGCGCGGCGCGCCTTCGACTCCGGCCAGAACCTCTTGTTCTTTCAGGGGAATACCCAGCTTGGCGTAGACGGCCAGGATCTCGGGATCGACCTCGTCCAGGCTCTTGGGCCCTTCCTTGGTCGAGGGCGCGGCGTAATAGTAGCTGTCCTGGTAGTCGATCTTGGGGAAGTTGACCTTCGCCCAGGTCGGCTCTTCCAGCTCAAGCCAGCGGCGATAGGCTTCCAGCCGCCAGTCCAGCATCCATTGCGGCTCGTCCTTCTTGGCCGAGATGAAGCGGACGATGTCCTCGGAGAGGCCCTTGGGGGCGAACTCCTGCGCGATATCGCTCGTGAAGCCGTGCTCGTACTTTTCGAGCGCGGCGACGGTTTCGACAGTTTCCTTGACCGCGGCCACTACGCCACCTCCCGGCGCCGAGCGCCGATACGCTTCCAGGCGGCGAGCCAGGCGTCGCCGCACTTGATCCAATCGTCTTCCGTGCTGGCCCAGCCGCCGCTGACACGCAGGGCGAACGGGGCCAGATCGGCCCGGCCCATGGCTTCCACCACGCGGCTGGCCTTGACCTTGCCCGACGAGCAGGCGCTGCCCGCGCTGACCATGACTCCGGCCAGGTCCATGTTCATGACCTGGACCTCGGAGCCGAAGCCCTCGCCCGCGAAACACAGGGTTTGCGGCAACCGATCGGCGCCCTCGCCGAGCACGACCGCGCCTTGCGCCTTGAGCCGCTGGGCCAGGGCGTCGCGCCATTGAGCCTGTTCGGCCATGGAGGCAAGGCTTTCCCGGGCCGCGCGGGCGGCCGCGCCGAAGCTGGCGATGCCGGCGACATTCTCGGTGCCGGCCCGGCGGCCGCGCTCCTGACCGCCGCCGTGCTGGCGACGGCTGACGGTGGCGCGGGTTCCGGCGACAAGCGCGCCGACGCCTTGCGGGCCGCCCAGCTTGTGGGCCGACAGCGCCATGGTGTCGGCGCCGAGGGCCGAGAAGTCGACGGCGATCTTGCCGGCCGCCTGGACGGCGTCGACGTGCAGGAGGCCTTCAGCGGCGCGGACAAGGGCCGAGGCCTTATCCACAGGCTGGATCACGCCGGTCTCGTTGTTGGCCAGCATCAGGCAAACCAGAGTCTTGCCTGGCTTTTCAAGCGCTTGCGCCAGCCAGTCGAGATCGACGATCCCCAGGCTATCCACAGGCATGACCTCTAGCGGGAGGCCGGACGCCTTGGCGGTCTCGGTCACCGCGTCGTGCTCGATGGCGCTTATGATGATGCGTTGGACGCCGGCGACCTTGGCGCTCTCGATGGCCAGGGCGTTGGCCTCGGTGCCGCCGCTGACGAAGGTCACCGAGCCGGCTGGCACGCCGACCAGGGCCCCGACCTCGGCGCGGGCGCGTTCCACCAGGTCGCGCGCGGCGCGGCCGGCGGCGTGGACCGACGAGGGATTGGCTGGGCTCTCCAGGGCGCGCAGCAGCGCTTCCCGCGCCTCCGGCCGCATCGGGGCCGTGGCGTTATAGTCGAGATAGACCGATGTGCGGGACATGCTCACTCGGCCGCGATCTCCATCGGACGGCCCATCGGGCCGCCTTGGGGGCGAAGCTCGCCCTTCAGCACGTCGGCCACCGAGACCGAGGCCAGGTAGCCATGGATCTGACGGCCCATCTCTTCCCACAGGCCATGGGTCATGCAGCGCTCGCCGCCGGCCATGCAGCCCTTGGCCTGACCCTTGTTGAAATTGCAGCGGGTGGCGCGGAGCGGCTCGTCGACCGCCAGTACGATGTCGGAGATGAAGGTCTCGCCCGAGCCCTTGGCCAGGCGATAGCCGCCGCCGGGGCCGCGAGCGCTGATCACCAGGCCCTTGCGGCGCAGGCGCGCGAACAACTGCTCCAGGTACGACAGCGAAATCTGCTGGCGCGCGGCGATCTCGGCCAGGGCCACGGCGCGGCCCTCGCTTTCGTCCTGGCGCTTGGCCAGGTCGGTCATCGCCATGACCGCGTATCGACCCTTGGTGCTCAGGCGCATCGCCTTACCCCTTGCAGATTCCGCGCGCATCGGCTTTTGCGTGTGCTACAAGCCGCGACTTCGCGCGCGGGCCCTATAAGCCCGCGACTGGTTGCGATCTAGGAAGACCAAGCGCAGTAGTCAAGTATTCTGGCGATCCAATCGTCGGATGACAGGCCGCTCGCGAGCTCAAGGGAACGACATGCCTGATGTGATTTTGACCGGCGCGTCCGGGCGGATCGAAGGTCGCTATTCTCCGGGCAAGACCGAGACGGCGCCGATCGCGCTGATCCTGCACCCCCACCCGAAGGCCGGCGGTCACATGAACCACCCGGTGTCGGTCCAGCTGTACCACCTGTTCATGAAGCGCGGTTTCGCGACCTTGCGCTTCAATTTCCGCGGCGTCGGCCGCAGCCAGGGCGAGTTCGACGCCGGCATCGGCGAGCTGGCCGACGCGGCCACCGCGCTCGACTGGTTGCAGACCAGCAACCCGGCCGCCAGCCAGACCTGGGTCGCCGGCTTCGACTTCGGCGCCTATATCGGCATGCAGCTCCTGATGCGCCGCCCCGAGACGGACGGCTTCATCTCGGTGTCGCCGCCGACCAACATGTACGACTTCAGCTTCCTGGCCCCCTGCCCGGCCTCGGGCCTGTTCCTGACGGGCTCGGCCGACACCATCACCCCGCCGGTCGAGGTCGAGCGCGTGGTCACCAAGCTGCGGACCCAGAAGGGCATCACGATCGACTACGAGGTCATCGACAAGGCCAGCCACTTCTGGACCGAGCACCTGCCCAGCGTCGAGAAGAGCGTCAGCGAGTATCTCGACAAGCGCCTGGCTGAAAACCCGATCTAGACGAACTTACCGGTTCGAATTCCAGGCCTCCCTCCGGGGAGGCCTTTTTCGTTTGTGCGGCGTGGCGGGGCGGCGATGGCGTAACATCGGTCACGATCCTATGTTTTCACTGATTGATGAATATCAGGGACGCGGTGATGCACTATGACATCGTCATTGTCGGCGGCGGCGCCGGCGGACTGGAACTGGCCTCGCGGCTGGGCCGCAGGCTGGGCGGCCGGCACGGAAAGCGCCGCGTCCTGCTGATCGACCGCTCCAGCTTCCACATCTGGAAGCCGACCCTGCACGAGGTGGCGGCCGGCACCCTGGACGTCCACCAGGAGGGCGTCTCCTATTCGATCCTGGGCCGCTCGAACGGCTTCAATTTCCTGCTCGGCGAGTTGGCCGCCTTCGACCCGGCCGCCAAGCGCCTGACCCTGAAGCCCATCACCGACGCGGACGGCCAGTTGCTGGCCCCGGAGCGGACGATCACCTTCACCTTCGGCGTGCTGGCGATCGGCTCGGGCTCGAACCTCTTCGGCACGCCCGGCGCCGAACGGGCGCACCTGCTGGAGCGCACCGAGGACGCGGAGGCCTTCCACGCCCGGCTGTTGGCGGCCTTCACCAAGGCCTCGTTCTCGCCCGAGAAGATCATGCGCGTGGCCATCGTCGGCGGCGGGGCCACCGGCGTGGAGCTGTCGGCCGAACTGATCGAGGCGCATCGCGAACTGCTGGACAGCCTGGGCGACGAACAGCGCTTCCGCCTGGACATCACAGTGGTCGAGGCCGCGCCGCGCATCCTCAATGGCCTGCCGCAAAAGATCGCCGACAAGGCGACCTTGGCCCTCGAGCGCAAGGGCGTGGCGGTGAAGACCGACGCCAAGGTGCTGGCTGTCCACGCCGACCGGCTGGAGACCAGCCGGGGCGACATCCCCGCCGACCTCATCGTCTGGGCCGCGGGCGTCAAGGCGGCCGAGGCTAATACCGGCTTCGGGCTGGAGACCAATCGCGGCAACCAGTTCGTGGTCAACGACCACCTGGAGACCTCGGCCCCCGATGTCTGGGCCCTGGGCGACTGCGCCGCCGCGCCGTGGAAGGACGGCAAGACCATCCCCGCCCGCGCCCAGGCCGCGCACCAGCAGGCCAGCTATCTGGAGCGGGCCCTGATCGCGCGGCTGCACCAGGGCCGGATGAGCGCGCCGTTCGTCTATCGCGACTTCGGCTCGCTGGTGTCGCTGGGCGACAACAAGGGCGTCGGCGCGCTGATGGGCGGGCTGGGCGGGCCGAACTTCTTCGTCGAGGGCCTGATCGCCAAGTGGGCCTACATGTCACTGCACCTCGATCACCACCGGGCGATCCTGGGCGTGGGCCGCACGGCGACCCTGGCGCTGGCGCGACTGCTGCAGCAGCGGGTGTCGGGACGGCTCAAATTGCACTGACTTTCACTGGGTCCCGGCTCTCCGCTCCGCTACGGCCGGGATGACAAGAAAGTTTAGGGCGTAACGATCCTTCCGCCCGTCATCGCCGCCTTCACGCCCGTGGTGCCGGGGAAGCTGATCGGCAGCCCCTTGGCCGTTCGCGCCGCCAGGTAGGCGAACGCCTCGGCCTCGATGCTGTCGCCGCGCCAGCCACAGGCCTCGGCGGCCTGCACGGGAACCGGCGCGCGCTCGGCCAGGGTCCTCATGATCGCCGGATTGTGCCGGCCGCCGCCGCAGACGATCAGGGCGCTGGGCGTCTCGCCGCCTTGGCTAAAGGCGCGGAACACGCCCTCGGCGGTGAAGGCCACCAGGGTCGCGGCGGCGTCTTCGGGCGACAGATGCGCCACGGGCTCCAGCGAGAAATCGTAGCGGTCCAGCGACTTGGGAACCGGGGCGTCGAAATAGGGGCTCGACAGCAGGGCGTTCAGCGCCCGTTCGTCGACGCGCCCGACCGAGGCCAGCCTGCCGTCCTCGTCGAAGCGGGCGATGCCGCGCGCCTGCAGCATCAGGTCGATCATGCCGTTGCCGGGGCCGGTGTCGAAAGCCAGCAAGGCTCCGTCCGGGCCGATCAGGGTGATGTTGGCCACCCCGCCGACGTTCAGCGCCGCCACCGGCGCGGCCAGCCCCGAGGCCCGGGCGCGGGCGGCATGGTAGATCGGCGCCAGCGGCGCGCCCTCCCCGCCGGCCGCCACGTCGGCGGTGCGGAAGTCGAAGGCCACCGGACGCCCCGTGGCCTTGGCCAGGCGCTCGGCGTCCAGCAACTGGACCGTGCGCCCGCTCCGCTCCGCGGTCGGCCGCTCGTGCAGCACCGTCTGGCCGTGGACGCCCAGCAGGTCGAACGCGCTCCATGACAGGCCGTGCTCTTCCAGGAAGCTCTCTGCGGCGTGGAAATGCTCGTCGGCGACGGCCTTGCGCGCCTCGTCGAAGATCGCCGGCTCGGGCTCGCCGCGCGGCCAGGCGCGGGCGATGTCGGTGGTCCTCAGCAGCAGGTCGCGGGTCGCCTCGCGCAGCTTGCGCTCGCCGGCCGGGCCGAAGCCCTGGATGTCTTCGCCGTCGGTTTCCAGCACCGCCATGTCGACCGCGTCGAGCGAGGTGCCGGTCATAAATCCCAGGATCTTCATGGAGACGTTGACTGCCACGGGCGGCTAACGGTAGCTAGACCCATGATCGACGCTTTCGTCCTGGCCCGCCCCTATTACCGCCCGCTGCCATAGCGGGAGGCCGACCAGACATGTCGCCGCCCCGCCTCGCCGGGGTCGCTCTCATCCAGTCGATCAAGCGCTCCGGCTCCCCTGCCCGGAGTTTGAAATGAAACCCTCACATTCCCTCGATTTGGCGAACCTCGCCGTGCTAGACGGCCCGCCAGGTCAATCAGAGAGTCGAACCATGTCCGCCGCGCCGTCCTTCAAGTCGGAGTTCCTGCGAACCCTGGAGGCGCGCGGCTACATCCATCAGATCACCCACCCGGACGAGCTGGACGCCGCGGCCGCCGGCGGAATCATCACCGCTTACATCGGCTTCGACGCCACGGCCCCCAGCCTGCACGTCGGCAGCCTGATCCAGATCATGATGCTGCGCCGCCTGCAGCAGGCCGGCCACAAGCCGATCGTCCTGATGGGCGGCGGCACGACCAAGGTCGGCGACCCGACCGGCAAGGACGAGAGCCGCAAGCTGCTGTCGGACGCCGACATCGCCGCCAACATCGCCGGCATCAAGCAGGTCTTCGCCAGGTTCCTGACTTTCGGCGACGGCCCGACCGACGCCATCATGGTCGACAACGACGCGTGGCTCAGCAAGTTCGGCTACGTGCAGTTCCTGCGCGACTACGGCGTGCACTTCACGGTCAACCGGATGCTGGCCTTCGACTCGGTCAAGCTGCGCCTCGAGCGCGAACAGCCAATGACCTTCCTCGAATTCAACTACATGCTGATGCAGGCGGTGGACTTCCTGGAGCTGAACCGCGCGCACGGCTGCGTGCTGCAGATGGGCGGCTCGGACCAGTGGGGTAACATCCTCAACGGCGTCGAGCTGACCCGCCGCGTCGACCACAAGGCCGCCTTCGGCCTGACAACGCCGCTGCTGGCCACCGCCTCGGGCGCCAAGATGGGCAAGACCATGGCCGGCGCGGTGTGGCTGAACGCCGAGCAACTGAGCCCCTACGACTACTGGCAGTTCTGGCGTAACACGGAGGACGCCGACGTCGGCCGCTTCCTGAAGCTGTTCACCGACCTGCCGCTGGACAAGATCGCCGAGCTGGAAGCCCTCGAAGGCGCCCAGATCAACGACGCCAAGAAGGTGCTGGCCGACGAAGCCACCCGCATGGCCCACGGCGAAGAGGAGGCCCGCAAAGCCCGCGACGCCGCCGAGAAGGCCTTCGAGCAGGGCGCGCTGTCGGCCGACCTGCCGACCTTCGAGGTCCCGGCGGCCGAACTGGAAGCCGGTATCGTGCTGGCGGCCCTGTTCGCCGACGCGGGCCTGGCCGGTTCACGCGGCGAGGCCCGTCGCCTGGCCCAGGGCGGCGGCCTGAAGGTCAACGACAAGGCCGAGGCCAGCGCGGACCGGGTGATTACCTCGGCCGACCTCGTCGAAGGCGTCGTCAAGCTGGCCGCCGGCAAGAAGAAGATCGTGCTGGTGAAGCCCGTTTAGTTATCGGTTGATTGTGCTCCCGGCCCTGGCGTAGCCAAGGGCCGGGGTGACCCTTTCCCCCAGGAGACGCGTTCGATGCTGCAGCCCGGCGACAAGGCCCCTGATTTCGACCTGCCGACCGACACCGGCCGCGTCAGCCTGGCCAGCCTGAAGGGCAAGAATGTCGTCCTGTACTTCTATCCGAAGGACGACACCGCTGGCTGCACGTCGGAAGCCCTGCAGTTCTCGTCGGAAGTCGAGGAGTTCCAGAAGCTGGGCGCGGTGATCGTCGGCGTGTCCAAGGACAGCGTCGCCTCGCACGCCAAGTTCCGCGCCAAGCACGACCTGACCATCGACCTGGCCGCCGATCCGCTGGGCGACGTTGTCGAGGCCTATGGCGCCTGGGTCGAAAAGAGCATGTATGGCCGCAAGTACATGGGCATCGACCGCTCGACCTTCCTGATCGACCGCGAAGGCGTCGTCCGCGAAGTCTGGCGCAAGGTGAAGGTGCCCGGCCACATCAAGGCCGTGATGACCGCCGCCAAGGCCATCAAGTAGATTTTCGCCTCGCTCTGTTCGCCTCGCTGCTTTCGTCTCTCGGGGGAACCCGTTGGTCGCTGAGGTGTTGTATCGGCGCATCCCCCTGTGGCTTTTGCGTTTGAATACAGCCTTAACGTTTGGTCCTGACGGTGAGGAAACGTTAAGGATCGAGGCGCAATGTGACTTTTCGCGAGTCGCGCTCACTTAGGGCGCGAAGAGTCTTGCGCGTTTCCGCTTTCTCGTAGCATATCGCCCAGACCTGAAACGGGGGGTTTCTTGGGCGATGGCGATCAAGCGCTTTAAGCGACTGCGGCACTCTCTCGAAGCCCTGTTTCCCGAACGGCACATCTATATCCGCTCCGGCGGCGAGATGCGCGGCTACGTCTTTTCCACCAACAAGCAGCTGCTGGGCGCGTCCGTCGTCGCCGTCACCGCGCTATGGATGGGCGTCTGCACCGCGTCGATGGCGGTCAACGCCCTGGCGGTCAGCTCGACCGACCAGCAGGTCATCCGCCAGAAGGCCTATTACGAGCGCCTGAACGCCGACCGCCAGGCTCGCCTGAACAGCGCCGTGGCCCAGCTGTCGGCCACCAATGGCTCGCTGGAAGACCTGGCCGCTTCGGTCGAGAAGCGCCACGCCGCCCTCGCCCTGCTGGTTTCCGACTTCAAGGGCGTGCCCGGCGCCGCCCAGGCCCTGACCGTCGCCAAGCCGCGCCTGCTGGCCGCCAGCCCGGTGCAGCGCATCCAGGCCACCCGGATGGATCAGGAGCGCCTGATCGACGCCGCCGAAAGCTTCGCCAAGAGCCGCGCCGAGCGCCTGCGCCTGGCCATGCGGATGGCGGGCCTGGACGCCGGCAACTTCACCGGTCGCGGCGTGTCGCTGGGCGGCCCGCTGATCGAGGCCAAGGATCCGCGCGCCCTGGCCGCGGTCCTCGACGTCGACGAGGATTTCGCCAGCCGCATCCAGCACGCGGCCAACGACATGTCGGACATGCGCAGCCTGGGCGCGGCGGCCAAGAAGCTGCCCTTCTACCGTCCGACCAGCAATCCGGCCCTGTCGTCCAGCTACGGCGTCCGCTTCGACCCGTTCACGCACCGGCCGGCCTTCCATTCTGGCCTGGACTTCCCCGGCGCCATGCGCACCCCGATCATGGCCACGGCCCCCGGCGTCATCTCGTTCACGGGCGTCCGCTCAGGCTACGGCAACACGGTCGAGATCGACCACGGCGGCGGCTTCAAGACCCGCTACGCCCACCTGGCCTCCATCAGTGTCCGCGTCGGCGAGCGCGTGACCATCGGCAGCCGCGTCGGCGCCATGGGCTCGACCGGCCGTTCGACCGGGCCGCACCTCCACTACGAAGTCTGGGTCAACGGTAAGGCTCAGAATCCCAATCGCTACTTGAAGGCTGGTGAGTATGTTCAGCAAACAAGCTAAGTCGGGCTCAAAAAACCCGGCTCGCATCGAGCCCCTGCCGACCCCGATGACGGCCGCCCCCGCCGACCAGGCCCGCCGCGCGCCGCCGAAAGTGGCGTCCCTGCTGTCGGCCGACCTGACCATCGAGGGCAGCGTCACCGGCGAAGGCGAGCTGCAGATCGACGGCGTGGTCAAGGGCGATGTCCGCGTCGGCCGCCTGACCGTCGGCGAGACCGGCCACGTCGAGGGCGGCGTCTATGCCGAGGCGGTGGAAGTGCGCGGCCGCGTGGTGGGCGCGATCACCTCCAAGCAGGTCCGCCTCTACGGCACCTCATATGTCGATGGCGACATCACCCACGAGCAGCTGGCCATGGAAACCGGGGCCTTCTTCCAGGGCCGCAGCCTGAAGTTCCAGCGCCCCGCCCCGGTCGCCCAGCCGGCGCCGCCCCCGGAGCAACTGGCGATCGCCCAGGCCAAGCCTGTCGCGGGCTGAGGCTTCGGACTTTCCGAACGCAGGCTTCAGATACAAGAACGCCCCGGATCACTCCGGGGCGTTTTCGTATTCCAGGGCGTGGATCTTAGCCTTCCGTCGCGTCGCGCGTGGCGCCAACGCGCTGGGCCAGCGAGGCGCCCATGAAGGCGTCGAGGTCGCCGTCCAGCACGCCCGCGGTGTCGGACGTCTCGACGTTGGTCCGCAGGTCCTTGACCATCTGGTAGGGCTGCAGGACGTAGCTGCGGATCTGGTGCCCCCAGCCGATGTCGGTCTTCTGGTCTTCCAGCGCCTGCTGGGCGGCTTCACGGCGCTGCAGCTCGGCCTCGTAGAGACGGGCGCGCAGCATCTTCCACGCTTCTTCGCGGTTCTGGTGCTGCGAGCGCCCGGCCTGGCAGGCCACGGCGATGCCTGTCGGGATGTGCGTCAGACGCACGGCCGAGTCGGTCTTGTTGATGTGCTGACCGCCGGCCCCGGAGGCGCGGTAGGTGTCGGTCCGCACGTCGGCCGGGTTGATCTCGATCTCGATCGTGTCGTCGACCACGGGATAGACCCAGGCCGAGGCGAACGAGGTATGGCGGCGGGCGCTGCTGTCATAGGGGCTGATGCGCACCAGACGGTGCACGCCGGCCTCGGTCTTCAGCCAGCCATAGGCGTTCGGGCCCTTGACCAGCAGGGTCGCGGACTTGATGCCGGCCTGGTCGCCGTCGGTCTCTTCGATCAGCTCGGTCGTCATGCCGTGGGCGTTGGCCCAGCGCGTGTACATGCGCAGCAGGATGCCCGCCCAGTCGCACGACTCGGTGCCGCCGGCCCCGGAGTTGATTTCGATATAGGCGTCGTTGCCGTCGGCCTCGCCGGAAAGCAGGGCCTCGAGTTCGGCGCGGCCGGCGCGTTCCTTGATGGCCTTCAGCTGGGCGCGGGCGTCGTTCAGGGAATCCTCGTCGGACTCCATGTCAGCCAGTTCGGCATATTCCAGCGCGTCCTTGACGTCGCGCTCGATGCCTTGCACGGCCTCGACCTTGGCGGCCAGGGCGGCGCGCTCGCGCGAGACCGCCTGGGCCTCGGTCGGACGATCCCACAGGGTCGGGTCTTCGACCCGGGCGTTCAGCTCATCGAGCTTTCGGAGGGCGACATCCCAGTCAAAGACGCCTCCTGAGCAGTCCAATGGACTGCTCGATGTCAGCCGCGGCGGCCTCGACATCCGGTCGCATCACGTTACTCCGTGACAGTGTTGAAGGGCGCGGGAGATAGCGCGCGTCGCTCTCCCGCGCAATGAGAGTTAGTAAGGCCCGCCCTAATAGAGCCCACTGAGGGGATCGACCTTCTGCGGCGGCGGCTTGCCCGGTTGAGGCGCCTGCTGGACCGGTTGCGGCAGGCCCGGCGAGATCTGCTCGTACGGGATCGGCCCCGTCGGGGCGACCTCCACCTTGGGCTCGGTGCCCGGGCGGAAGGCCTCGCGGACGCCGCGCACCATGGCGAACTTGGCGTTCTTCGGCGGCTTGAAGTCGACGGCCGGCTGGCCGTCCAGCGCCACCTTCATGAAGTCCATGAACACCGGCACGGCGTCGGTCGCGCCCGTCTCGCCCTCGCCCAGCGAGCGGTTGTCGTCGAAACCGACGAAGACGCCGACCACGAGATTGGGCGAATAGCCGACGAACCAGGCGCTGCGGTACTCGTTGGTCGTGCCGGTCTTGCCGGCCAGCGGGCGACCGAGGGAGCTGACCGCGGCGGCGGTGCCGCGCTGGACCACGCCCTGCAGCATGGAGGTGATCTGGTAGGCGGTGACCGGATCCATGATCTGTTCGCCTGGCGCGGCGAACCTGGGGCTTTCATCGCCGTTGAAGCCAGCATCGCAGCGCTCGCAATCACGCTTGTCGGCCCGGAAGATGACCTTGCCCTCGCGGTCCTGCACCAGTTCGATCAGGTGCGGGTCGACACGGCGGCCGCCATTGACGAACGCGGCGTAGGCGGCCGTCAGCTTGAACGGCGTCGTTTCGCCCGCGCCCAGGGCCATGGCCAGGACGGGGTCCATGGTCTTGGTCACGCCGGCGCGCTGGGCGAAGTCGACGACCTTCTTCATGCCGACGCCCTGGGCCAGGCGCACGGTCATGGCGTTGATCGACTGTTCCAGGCCCTTGCGCAGCGGCTGAGCGCCGTAGAACTCCTTGTGGTAGTTCTCCGGGCTCCAGTCCTGGCCGTTCGCACCCTTGAAGGTGATGGCGCTGTCGACGACGACACTGGCCGGCGTGTAGCCGTTCTCCAGCGCGGTGGCGTAGACGAACGGCTTGAACGATGAGCCGGGCTGGCGCATCGCCTGGGTGGCGCGGTTGAAGTTTGACAGCGAGTAGCTGTAGCCGCCGACCAGGGCGACGATCCGGCCGGTATAGGGCTCCATGGCCACCAGGGCGCCGTTGACCGCCGGAACCTGGCGCAGGCGATAGCCGGCGTCGGTCTTCTCGACGAACACCAGGTCACCGGCCTTCAGGCCCTTGCCGTTCTTGGCCCAGGTGAGGTCCTCGCCGACGATCTGGCCCTCGCCCTCGTCCTTGACCAGGCGGATCCGGCCGTCGTTGGAGACGACCAGGGCCTGGCGCCACTTGCCGCGCTCGGCCGGCGGGGCCTTGGCCAGGGCGGTCTTTTCCCAGGCCAGATCCGTCGATTCGACATGGCCCCAGGCCCCGCGCCAGCCGTGGCGGCGGTCGTACTTCTCCAGGCCGTCCATCAACGCCGAGCGCGCTGCCGTCTGCAGGCGCGGATCCAGCGTGGTGCGCATGTAGTAACCGCCCTCGCTGAGGCGCGGCCCCAGCGTGGCCATGCCGCGCTGGCGCACTTCCTCGACGAAATAGTCGGCGTCGCGATAGGCGGCGCGCTTGGGCGAGGACTGGACCACCAGATCCTCGGCCATGGCCTTCTGGGCCTCGGCCTTCGACACCCAACCCTGATCGGCCATCTGGCCCAGCACCCAGTTGCGCCGGGTCATGGCTTTGGCCTTGTTGCGGATCGGATGGTAGTTGTCCGGTCCCTTGGGCAGCGAGGCCAGGAAGGCGCATTCGGCCAGGGTCAGGTCCGGCAGCGACTTGCCGAAATAGTTGTAGGCGGCCGCGCCGACGCCGAACGAGCGATAGCCCAGCCAGATTTCGTTGAGATACAGCTCGAGAATCTGCTGCTTGGTCAGCGATTGCTCCAGCCGGTGGGCCAGGATCGCTTCCTTGAACTTGCGCCCGACCGTGGCGTCGCTGGTCAGCAGGACGTTCTTGGCGACCTGCTGGGTGATGGTCGAGCCGCCCTCGAGGCGTTTGCCGCGAACGACATTGCCGACGTTCTTGAGCATGGCCCGCGACAGGCCCGAGACGTCGACGCCGCCGTGCTGGAAGAAGTTGCGATCCTCGGCCGCCAGGAAGGCCTGGGCCAGCTGCGGCGGGATCTGGTCGTAGGGGATGAAGATCCGGCGCTCTTTGCTGTACTCGCCGATCAGGGTGCCGTCCCAGGCGTAGACGCGCGTCGCCGTCGGCGGACGATAGTCCTGCAGCTCACCGGCGTCGGGCATGTCATGGAACAGCCAGGCGGCGTAGATCGCGATCGCGAAACCCGCGACCGCGATGGCCGAAAGCACCGCCACGCCCGCGATGGCCATCCATCGTTCGGTGGGTTTCAGATCCACGCGACCTCCGTCGAGGCAGGCCCCCTCGCCTGCCGCACACACTTCACTAGATCGCTTGGCGCCGAACCGTAAGCGGTTTTGCGGTCGCACCTCGCGGGGCGAAGCACGAACGATCGTCCCTGTGATTAGAGGGCGACAGGCAAAAGGGGAAGCGGCTGCCCTCCCCGTTCCCTGTCGGTCGCGCGATGGCCTCCGAAACCAGCTTTCAGTTTCAGCGATCGCGCTCCCGTCAGGACTTGCGCAGACCCGCCGAGAAATAGGCCTCGATCGAGTCGCCGACCGCGTCGACCAGGCGATTGCGGCTGGCCTTGGTGGTCAGGAAGGCTTCGTCTTCCGGATTGGTGATGAAGCCCATCTCCAGCAGCACGGCGGGCACGTCCGGCGCCAGCAAGACTATGAAGCCGGCGTCGCGGTGGCTGCGGCGCAGCAGCGTGGTTTCCTCGCCGACGCTGGCCAGCAGCAGCTGGGCGAAGGCGGCCGAACGGTTCTTGGTGGCGCGCTGCGACAGGTCCAGCAGGATCTGGCTGACGGCGCGATCGCGGCCCGGCAGATTGGCCTTCATCAGCCAATCGTCCTTGTCGAGGACGAGGCCAACGCGCTCGGAGCCCTTGTCGGACACGGTGTAGACCGAAGCGCCGCGCGTGCTGACGTCGGGGCCCGAGTCGGCATGCAAGGAAATAAACAGATCGGCGTCGGCGCGACGGGCGATCTGCACGCGGCCCTCCAGCGGGATGAAGGTGTCGGTCTCGCGAGTCAGCACGACCTGGAAGCGGCCGGTGCGCTCCAGGCGCGCCTTCAGCGCCTTGGCCGCGGCCAGGGTGACGTCCTTCTCGAAGACAGTGGCGCCCAGCGAGCCGGGATCCTTGCCGCCGTGGCCGGCGTCGATGACGATGACCTTCTTCAGGCGCAGCGGCGCGGCCTTGACCGGTCCGCTGGCGAAGGTCAGGCGTGGAGCCTGCGGGGCGCCGACCTGCGGCGCGGCGTCGACGGCCTTCAGGTCGATCACGTAGCGATAGGCGGTCGCGCCGTCGCCCGGCGGCAGCAGGAATCGGCGGCGGACCTCGGCCTTGCCCGTCAGGTCCAGGCGCAGACGGGCGCCGCCGGCGGCCTCGTCGATCACCCAGCGCTTGACCAGGCCCTGGCCGGAACCTTGCAGATCGCCCGACACCAGCACGTTCGGCAGGGCCATGACCAGGCGCTGGTCGCTCATGCCGTCGGAGATCAGCTTGCCGACCGCGGCGCGATCCAGGTCGATGACGACGCGGGTTTCGTTGCGGTCGCCGCCGAAGCGGACCTTCTGCACGCCGGCCGGCGCGGCCGGTCCCTGGGCGGTGGCCACGGCGACGCCGGCGACCGTGAGGCCCCCGACAATCAGGGCCGCCCGGACCCAGCCCATGCGGGCCAAACTGATAAGAAGCTTACGCATACCCGCCCGCGTAATCCGAAACTGGTGAACTGACTGTCAATATCTCCCGGGGCGGTAGCCAAAGGGTTAAGTCCAGATCATCCGTCGAAAGCTTTTCTTTTGTGCGTCGATGTGGCTACAGTCCCGCCGTGCGCGAATGTCGTGACCGTCACGACTCCGTGCGGGCCGTCCGAGCCCCGAAAGTGGTCTCGAACCTCTTCCGGCGCGAAGGCGGCAGACTAGATAGTGTTCGAGAGACGGCCGATCTGGCGGGCAAGACGCCGACCGAGACGCCGGATCTAGGGCTCGCGTCGGGCTCAAACGCCCTTCTGGCGACGACGCGCCATCCGATCCGCGCCATCCGGCGCGACAACACCACCTCCTCGCGCCACTCGTGACGCGACAGGCAAACCATCCAGTCCGCGCTTCATGCGCGGTAGGGAAAAACGAAACCCCCAATGGGCTGCGCCGCACCCGACCGCCTTTGGCACCCGACCCTTCGCAACCGCGCTGACGGTGCGACGGTCGGCGACGCGCGCGCCCTTCATTCAGAACGGCGACCGGGCCTCGCGCCCGCCGCGCGCCGTGGAGACTTCCTTAATGTCGAAGAAGATGCTGATCGACGCAGCACACGCCGAAGAGACGCGTGTGGTCGTCGTGGACGGAACCCGGGTTGAAGAGTTCGATTTCGAAAGCCAGACCCGCAAACAGCTTCGCGGAAATATCTACCTCGCCAAGGTGACCCGCGTTGAACCCAGCCTCCAGGCTGCGTTCATCGAGTACGGCGGTAACCGTCACGGGTTCCTGGCGTTCAACGAAATCCACCCGGACTATTACCAGATCCCGGTCGCCGACCGTGAAGCGCTGATGCGCGACGATTCGGGTGACGACGATGACGACACCCCGGTCTCGCGTCGCGCTTCGGGCGGCGACGACGAGGACGACATCAACGGCGGCCACGCGGTCGACGACGACGATGATGACGTCGAAGAAGAGCTGGCCCGCCGCAAGCGCCGGCTGATGCGCAAGTACAAGATCCAGGAAGTGATCCGCCGCCGGCAGATCATGCTGGTCCAGGTCGTCAAGGAAGAGCGTGGCAACAAGGGAGCGGCCCTGACCACCTACCTGTCGCTGGCCGGCCGCTACGGCGTCCTGATGCCCAACACCGCCCGGGGCGGCGGCATCAGCCGCAAGATCACCGCGGTGTCCGACCGCCGTCGCCTGAAGAGCGTGGTCAACAGCCTGGACGTGCCGCAGGGCATGGGCCTGATCGTCCGCACGGCCGGCGCCAAGCGCACCAAGGCCGAGGTCAAGCGCGACTACGAATATCTGCTGCGTCTGTGGGAAAACATCCGCGACAACACGCTGCACTCGGTCGCCCCGGCGCTGATCTACGAGGAAGAAGACCTCGTCAAGCGCGCCATCCGCGACATGTACGACAAGGACCTGGAAGGGATCTGGGTCGAGGGCGACGCCGGCTACAAGGAAGCGCGCGACTTCATGCGCATGCTGATGCCGAGCCAGTCCAAGAAGGTCTTCAACTACCGCGACCCGACCCCGCTGTTCGTCAAGCACAAGATCGAGGACCATCTGGCCCAGATCTATTCGCCGGTCGTGCCGCTGCGTTCCGGCGGTTATCTGGTGATCAACCAGACCGAGGCGCTGGTCGCCATCGACGTCAACTCGGGCAAGGCCACGCGCGAGCGCAACATCGAGGCCACGGCCCTCAAGACGAACATGGAAGCGGCCGAGGAAGCCGCTCGCCAGCTGCGCCTACGCGACCTGGCCGGCCTGATCGTCATCGACTTCATCGACATGGATGAAGGCAAGAACAACCGCGCGGTCGAGAAGGTTCTGAAGGACGCGCTCAAGGACGACCGCGCTCGCATCCAGATGGGCAAGATCTCGGGCTTCGGCCTGATGGAGATCAGCCGCCAGCGTCGCCGCACCGGCGTCCTGGAAGGCACGACCCACGTCTGCGAACATTGCGAAGGCACCGGCCGCGTCCGCTCGGTCGAGTCCAGCGCCCTGGCCGCCCTGCGCGCGGTCGAGGCCGAGGCCCTCAAGGGCTCCGGCGCGGTGATCCTGAAGGTCGCCCGCTCGGTCGGCCTCTACATCCTCAACGAAAAGCGTGACTACCTGCAGCGCCTGCAGCAGACGCACGGCCTGCACGTGACCGTCGTGGTCGACGACAGCCTGCACGCCGGCGACCAGGAGATCGAGCGCACCGAGCTGGGCGAGCGCATCGCCGTCGCCCCGGCTCCGTATGTCGAGGAAGACGACGATTTCGATCCGTCGGCCTTCGAGGACGAGGAAGACGACGAAGAGATCCTCGACGACGAGGACGAAGAGGGTCTTGAGCGCGAGGACACCGACGACGACGAAGCCTCGGCCCGCAAGCAGGCCCGCGACGACGATCGCGGCGACCGCAAGGGCCGTCGGGGCCGTCGCGATCGCGGCCGTGGCCGGGGTCGTCGTGACGAACGCGAGACCGAAGGCGAGGCTCCGGCCGAAGCGGAAGCCGAAGGCGACGAAGACGAGCTTGAGGGCGACGCCGACGACCGCGCCGAATTCGGCGATGATGATGACGGCGCCCGTCGCCGTCGCCGCCGTGGTCGCCGTGGCGGCCGTCGTGGCGGTCGCGAGGACGGCGATCGTCCGACCGACGCTTTCGTCTGGATCCGTCCGCGCGTCCCGTTCGGCGAGAACGTCTTCACCTGGCACGACCCGGCCGCCCTGGTCGGCGGCAATAGCGAGCCGCGCCGCCCGGCGCCGGAAGCCCGCGCCGAGCGTGAAGAGACCGCCGAGCGTCCGGAACGCGTCGAGCGCGAGGAACGTCCGGCCCGCGAACGCGGCCGTCGTGGCCGTGACCGTGGTCGCCGCAACCGCGACGACGCTCCCGTGGTCGAGACTTCGGCCGAAACGACCGCCGCCGTCGACGCGATCAGCCCCGCTGAACCTGCAGAGCCCTACGAAACGCCGATCCTGGCTCCGCCGGTGATCTCCGGGCCGCCTTCCGACGTCTGGGTCGAGCTGCCCGAGGCCGAGGAAGCGCCGAAGAAGCCCAAGCGCGCCCGTTCGCGGAGCAAGAAGGCCGTCGCCGAAGAGGCCGCGCCGGAAGCCGCTCCCGAAACGACGGTCGAGGCTGTCGCCGAAACCGTGACCGAAAACGTCGCCGTGGTTTCGCCCGAACCGATTCCCGAACCGGTTCAAGCGCCGGCCCCCGAGCCGGTCGTGGAAGCCCAGCCGGAACCCGTCGTCGAAACGGCCCCGGCCGCTCCGGCCGAGCCGGATCCGAACGAGATCACCACCCCGCCCGAAAAGCCCCGCAAGGGCTGGTGGCGCCGGTAGGCTGACCTGATGACGGCCCGCGCATCGCTGGATGCGCGGGCCGAAATCGTCTTGAGGCGGAAGCGAGACCCTTGTTCCCTCGCCTCCAGCTTCCAAGTTAGACTGGTCGGGGTTCGCGGGGGCGCGATCTGGAGATCACTCAATGACCTCGCGTAGCGGGCAAGCTGGGAAGCGACTCGGCGTGGCTTTGTCCGCGTTGGCCGTGCTCGCGTCCAGTATTCCCCAGATCGCTCTGGCCCAGGACGACGGCCCCTCCCTGATCCGGGACACCGAGATCGAGGAAATCCTGCACCACGACGCCGATCCTATCTATGCGGCGGCGGGTCTGGATCCCAGGACCGTTCGCATCCTGATCGTCGGCGACAAGTCTCTGAACGCCTTCGCCACCCAGGGCCTGCAGATGGGCCTCAATACCGGCCTGATCCTGCAGACCGAGAACCCCAACCAGCTACGCGGCGTCATCGCCCACGAAACCGGACACCTGGCCGGCGGCCACCCGATCCGGTCGGGCGAGATGACGCGCGCGGGCCTCAAGCCGATGATCCTGACCATGGGCCTGGGCGTCCTGGCGGCCCTGGCCGGGTCCGCCGACGGCGCCGCCGTCCTGCTGGGCAACGCCCAATACGCCGGGGCGCTGGGCGCGCTAGGCTACAGTCGCGAGCAGGAATCGCGCGCCGACCAGGCCGGCGCCGGTTTCCTGGAGGCCACCGGCCAGTCAGGGCGCGGCCTCGTCGAGTTCTTCGACAACTTCCGCTACCAGGAGGTCTTCGATCAGGCCCGCCGCTACGAATATTTCCGCAGCCACCCCCTGTCGTCCGAACGGATCGAGGTGCTGCGCAGCCGCGTCGAACGCCAGCCGCACTACAGCGCCGTCGACACGCCCGAGGACCTGGCCCAGCACGAGATCATGAAGGCCAAGCTGGAAGGGTTCCTGAACCCGCAAGTCGCCTTGATGAAATACAAGGAAACCGACACCGGCTTTCCGGCCCGCTACGCGCGCGCGATCGCCTACTACCAGATGAAGGAGCCCGACCGGGCCCTTCAGCTGCTGGAGCCGCTGATCGCCGACCACCCCGACAATCCCTACCTGTGGGAGCTGAAGGGCCAGATCCTGTTCGAATTCAACCGCGTGGCCCAGGCCGAGGAGCCGCAGCGCAAGTCAGTGCAGCTGAAGCCCGACGCGGCCCTGCTGCGCGTCAATCTCGGCCAGACCCTGATCAATCTCAACGATCCGAAGAAGGTCGAGGAAGGCGTTCAGGAGCTCAAGCGCAGCCTGCTGAACGATCCGGACAATTCGGTGACCTGGCGACTGCTGGCCCAGGCCTACGACACCCAGAAGAAGGACGGCGAGGCGCGTCTGGCCACGGCCGAGCAGTACTACTCGCTCGGCGCCGTGCGCGAGGCCCGCGTCTTCGCCATGCGCGCCCGCGAGCTGCTGACCAAGAACACCCCCGACTGGCGCCGCGCCACCGACATCGTTCTGGCCTCGCGCCCCTCCAACCAGGACCTGAAGGATCTGGCCAAGGACGGCGCGGCGCAATCCAACCTTAGCCACTAGCCGCCTTATTCTTCCACGTTCGAGATCTTCATGACCCTGCTCCGTCGCGCCGCGACCCTCGCTGTTCCGCTAGCCATCGCCGGCTTGGCCCTCGCCGGCTGCGAACGCCCCGCGCCCAAGCCTAGCAAGGCCTTCGGCGAAAAGGTCCGCGCCTATCTGCTGGAGCACCCCGAGGTGCTGATGGAGGCTAGCCAGAAGCTGCAGGAGAAGCAGGCCGCCCAACAGACCGCCTCGGCGCAGAAGGCCATCGGCCAGTACCGACAGGCCATCGAGCGCGACCCGCGCGACATCGTGATCAATCCGGCAGGCTCGATCACCGTCACCGAATTCTTCGACTATCGCTGCGGCTACTGCCGTCACGCCGCGCCCGAGATCGTCGACCTCGTCCAGAAGAACCCGGACATCCGCCTGGTGCTGAAAGACTTCGTGATCTTCGGCCACGACAGCGAGGCCGCCGCCCGCCTGGCGCTGGGCGCCAAGGACCAGGGCAAGAGCCTGGAGCTCTACAAGGCGCTGATGGCCGAGAACGCCCTGGACGCCGCCGCCGCCCTACGGATCGCGGCCGGCCTGGGCATCGACATGACCAGGGCCAAGGCCGCCGGCGAGAGCGAGGCCGTCACCCAGCACCTGGCCGACACCGACACCCTGGCCAAGACCCTGCAACTGTCGGGCACCCCGGCCTTCATCGTCGGCGACACCCTGGTTCCGGGCGCGGACATCACCGCCCTGAAGCTGGCGATCGACCAGACGCGCGCGGCCAAGGCGAAGGCGGGTTGAGGCGCCTTGAAGCGCGACCGCCGAGGGCCCACTATCCTCGCGTGAGCGCTTCAAGGAGCAGCACCGTGCGCGTCGCCCTCGCCGAGGCCGAAGGCCAACTGACCGAGCTGGTTCGCCGCGCCGAGGCGGGCGAGGAGGTTATCCTTACCCGCGAGGGCCAAGCCGCTGTGCGTCTGACTCCCGTCTCGACCCGGTCTCGTATGGAGCCTGCGGAACGACGTCGCATCCTCGATGCGGTCCGCAAGAGCGGCGCGACAAACGCTCTTCCGGGTGAACCGGCGGCTAGAAGCCAAGACTTTCTCTATGACGACAATGGTCTCCCGGGGTGATCGTCGTCGACACCTCGGCGCTGATGGCGCTCGCCTTGGACGAACCGACCGCCGAGCGCTGCTCCATCACGCTCGAGACCAGCGATAGCGTGCTGATCTCGGCCGCTAACGCCGCCGAAGCCATGATCGCGGCCGGTCGCCGAGGCGTCTCGCGCGAAATGTCGATCCTGCTGAACGACCTGGAAATCGAGATCGTCCCTCTCAGCCCCGCCGATACGCACCGAGTCGCTGACGCCTATCGACGCTGGGGCAAGGGTTTTCATCCCGCCGGCCTGAACTTCGGCGACTGTTTCGCCTACGCCCTCGCGAAAGAGCGCGGATGTCCGCTACTCTTCGTCGGTGACGATTTCGCCCAGACCGACCTGACGCCAGCGCTCTAGATCAGCCCCGCCAGCGGCGAGCTCGGATCCGCGTACAGCCGCTTCTGCATCCGCCCGGCCAGATAGGCCTCCCGCCCGGCGATGACGGCGTGCTTCATGGCCTTGGCCATGCGGATCGGGTCCTTGGCCTCGGCGATGGCGGTGTTCATCAGGATGGCGTCGCAGCCCAGTTCCATGCCGATGGCCGCGTCCGAGGCCGTGCCGACGCCAGCGTCGACCAGCACCGGGACCTTGGCGTTCTCGACGATGATCCGCAGGTTGACGCGATTCTGGATGCCCAGACCCGAGCCGATCGGCGCGCCCAGCGGCATGATCGCCACCGCGCCGGCCTCCTCCAGCTTGCGGGCATAGACCGGATCGTCCGAGCAGTAGACCATCACCTGGAAACCCTCGGCGACCAGCAGCTTCAGCGAGCGCAGGGTCTCTTCCATGTCCGGGAACAGGGTCTTGGGGTCGCTGAGGACCTCCAGCTTGACCAGGTCCCAGCCGCCGGCCTCGCGGGCCAGGCGCAGGGTGCGCACGGCGTCCTCGCCGGTGAAGCAGCCCGCCGTATTGGGCAGATAGGTGAATTCGCTGGGTTTGACGTAGTCGACCAGCAGCGGCTGGGTCGGGTCGGTCAGGTTCACGCGGCGCACGGCCACGGTGACGATCTCGGCCCCGGCCGCGCGGGCGGCGGCGGCGTTGGTCGCATAGTCCTTGTACTTGCCCGTGCCGACGATCAGGCGCGAACGGAAGGTGCGACCGGCGACGGTCCAGGTTTCATCGGCGTCCGGAGACGTGACGGAGTCGGGGGAAACGTGCGCGTTCATGGGGGTGGTTTACGCCTGGGAAGCCGGCGTTTCAAATGCGGAGGATCAACCGCCGCCGATAAACGTCACGATCTCGATGCGGTCGCCGTCGGCCAATTTCGTGTCGGCATAGGTCGAGCGCGGCGCGATCTCGAGGTTGCGCTCGACCGCTACCTTGCGGGCGTCCAGGCCCAGGGCGCCCACCAGATCGGCGATCGTGACGACGTCGGCCACGTCCCGCTCTTCCCCGTTCAGCAAAAGCCTCATCTCACCTCCGAAGCGAGCCGTGCTTGTGACCCGGCGGAACCGGCTATACAAGACCCTCGGAATCGACGGCGGAGCCGCATGGTAAAACCGATCCACGTGCTGAGCGGGCCCAACCTCAACCTGTTGGGGACCCGGGAGCCCGAGATTTACGGCAAGGACACCCTCGAGGATGTTCGTACGCGCTGTGAGGCGCGGGCGGCTTCGCGTGGCGTTTCGGTGGTCTTCCGCCAGTCCAACCATGAGGGTGTGCTGATCGACTGGGTGCAGGAGGCGCGTGAGTCGGCCTCGGCGCTGATCATCAATCCGGCCGGCTACGGCCACACCTCGATCGCGCTTCTGGATGCGCTCAAGACCTTGAGCATCCCGGTGATCGAGTGCCACCTGTCCAACCCGGCGGCGAGGGAGGAATTCCGCCGCCACACTTTCGTTTCGCTGGCCGCCACCGGGATCGTCTCGGGCTTCGGCGCGGCGAGTTATGAACTGGCGATCGAGGCCGCCTTCGGCCTGATCCGCGCTTAACAACGATAACGCCCGGCGTTTTCCGCCGCCGAGGCGCTCAAGAGAACAAGGTAAGCTTCCATGTCGAACCCCAAGGCCCCCGCCGATCCGGTCGAAGCTCCGGCCATCGACGCCCGTCTGGTCCGCAAGCTGGCGGACATCCTGAAGGACACGGGCCTGTCCGAGATCGAAGTCGAGCACGCCGGCCTGAAGATCCGCGTGGCGCGCGAACTGACCGCGGCTCCGGTCAACTACGTCCAGGCCGCCGCGCCGGCCTATGCCCCGGCTCCGGTCGCCGCCCCGGCCGCTGCGCCCGCGCCCGCCGCTGAAGCCGCTCCGGCCGCCGCCCGTGGCGACGCCGTGAAGTCGCCGATGGTCGGCACCGCCTATCTCTCGCCGCAGCCGGGCGCCGACGCCTTCATCAAGGTGGGCGACACCGTCTCGGCCGGTCAGACCCTGCTGATCGTCGAAGCCATGAAGACCATGAACCCGATCGCGGCCCCGAAGGCCGGCAAGGTCGTCGAGATCCTGGTCGCCGACGCCCAGCCCGTCGAGTTCGGCGAGCCTCTCGTCGTCATCGAGTAACGCTCATGTTCGACAAGATTCTCATCGCGAACCGGGGCGAGATCGCGCTCCGGGTTCACCGCGCCTGCAAGGAAATGGGCATCGCCACCGTGGCGGTGCACTCCGAAGCGGACCGCAATTCCATGTGGGTGCGCCTGGCCGACGAAAGCGTCTGCATCGGCCCCGCGCCGGCCGCCAAGAGCTACCTGAACATCCCGTCGATCATCGCGGCGGCCGAGATCACCGGCGCCCAGGGCATCCACCCGGGCTACGGTTTCCTGTCGGAGAACGCCCGCTTCGCCGAGATCGTCAACGCGCACGGCTTCACCTTCATCGGTCCGAAGCCCGAGCACATCCGGATGATGGGCGACAAGATCACCGCCAAGCAGGCCGTGAAGGACGCCGGCATCCCGGTCGTCCCCGGCTCGGACGGGGGCGTCTCGACCGAGGAAGAGGCCTTCGAGGCCGCCGAGAAGATCGGCTTTCCGGTGCTGATCAAGGCCGCCGCCGGCGGCGGCGGGCGGGGGATGAAGGTCGCCCAGACGCGTGAGGATCTCGCCGAAGCCGTCTCGACGGCTCGCGCGGAGGCCCGCGCCGCGTTCGGCGACGACACGGTCTATATGGAGCGCTATCTCCAGAAACCGCGCCACATCGAACTGCAGATCATCGCCGACAGCCACGGCAACGTGGTCCACTTGGGCGAACGCGACTGCTCGCTGCAGCGCCGCCACCAGAAGGTCCTGGAAGAAGCGCCCTCGCCGGCCCTGTCCGCCGAAGGTCGCGCCAAGATCGGCAAGGTCGTCGTCGACGCCGTCAAGGCCATCGGCTACCTGGGCGTCGGGACCATCGAGTTCCTGTGGGAAAACGACGAGTTCTTCTTCATCGAGATGAACACCCGCCTGCAGGTCGAGCACCCGGTCACCGAAGCCATCACCGGCATCGACCTGGTGCGCGAGCAGATCCGCATCGCCGCCGGCCTGCCGCTGTCGTTCACCCAGGAAGATGTCGTCTTCGAGGGCCACGCCATCGAGTGCCGGATCAACGCCGAGAACGCGCGGACCTTCACGCCCTCGCCCGGTACGATCACCGACTTCCACGCCCCCGGCGGCCTGGGTGTTCGCCTGGATTCGGCGATCTACACCGGCTATGCGATCCCGCCCTACTACGACAGCCTGATCGGCAAGCTGATCGTGCATGGCCGCGACCGCGCCGAGTGCATCGCCCGCCTGAAGCGTTGCCTGGGTGAGATGGTCGTCGGCGGCATCGAGACCACGATCCCGCTGTTCCAGGACCTTCTGGTGCAGCCCGACATCCTGGCCGGCGACTACGACATCCACTGGCTGGAGCGCTGGATCAAAGCTCAAGAGAGCTGATCTGGAGCCGGCGATGGACGACGCCTTCACGGTCGACGATCTGATCGCCTGCTACGCGCGCGGCGTCTTCCCCATGGCGGACGCCCGCGAGGACGAAAGCGTCTTCCTGATCGATCCCGAGCGGCGGGGCGTCCTGCCGCTCGGGGACTTTCACATCCCCAAGCGCCTGGCGCGCACCGTCCGCAACGGGCCCTACGAGGTTCGCATCGACACCGCCTTCGACGCGGTCATCGAGGCTTGCGCGGCCTCCAGGCCTGGCCGGGTCGAGACCTGGATCAACCACCCCATCCAACGCCTCTATGGCCAGCTCTATGCGCGCGGCCTGGCTCACAGCGTCGAGACCTGGCTGGGCGATGAGTTGGTTGGCGGCCTCTACGGCGTGTCGCTGGGCGGGGCGTTCTTCGGCGAGAGCATGTTCTCGACCGCGCGCGACGCCAGCAAGGTGGCGCTGGTCCACCTGGTGGCGCGGTTGCTGGCCGGCGGCTACCAGCTATTGGACACCCAGTTCCTGACCGAGCACCTGACGCAGTTCGGGACGATCGAGATCAGCCGCGCGGACTATCGCCGACGACTGGCCAAGGCCCTGACGGTCCAGGGAGACTTCTACGGCTTGGCGGGCGGCGCGACCGGGGCGGCCTGCTTGCAGGCGATCAGCCAGGCGTCATAGACCGGGTGCTGCAGCGGGTTCAGACCCGGCGAGCTGGCGTACATCCACCCCTTGTAGACCTGGCGTCCGGGCGGCGCGGCGCGGCCGGCCTGGGCCTTGGGCTGGGTGTCGACCACGAGATAGGCGGCCGTCTCCGGCGCGACCTCGTCGGCCGCCGCCGTTTCGCAGGCGCGGACGGTGAAGACCAGGGTCTTGTAGCGGATCGGCTGGCCGACCGGGACCTCGAACCGCATGGTCTCGGTTGTGACCTTGTCCAGGGCCTGCAGGATGGCGATCGTGTAGCGCTGGCGCTTGGCCGGCTCGGGCGGCTTGGCCGGGGTCGTCGCGGCCGGCTTGGGCGTCGTCGCGGCGGCGGGCGGCGGAGAGGCCGGCGGATTGGGATTGGCGACCGCGGGCGAAACCGTGGTCGGCTGGGCCGGCCGCAATTCGCCCGGCGTCGGCGCGGGAGTCACGGGACGCGGCGTCGGCGCCGCGGGGGCCTGAACGGCCGCCGGAGGGGTCTGGGCCTGCGGGGCGCCGTTCTGCCGCGCCATGGCGGCGCCCGTTGCGGTCAGACCCGACAGGACCACGCCAAGGGCCGTGACTTTGGCGACCAGGGACGCCCGGCGGGCCATCGAGACTATTCCGGCTTCCAGGCTTCGTAGTCGCTGGTGGCCGCCGCGCGTTCGCCGCCACGGGCCAGCGAGCCCTTCGGACGCCAGGCGTGCACGGTGCCGGTCAGGTTCGGGATGTGATCCTTCTCCCAGTCACGACGGTTCAGCGGCGTCTGGGTCGGGACCTCGTCGAACGTGTAGTGCAGCCAGCCGCTCCAGTCCGGCGGGACCTTGGAGGCTTCGGCATAGCCGCTGTAGATCACCCAGCGGCGCTTGCGGGCGTCATAGCTGTCGCTGTTGTCGCGGGCTTCGAAGTAGCGGTTGCCGTAGTCGTCCTTGCCCACGAACACGCCGCGGCGGCCGATGTGGAAGCGCTGACCAATGGTCGCGCCGTTCCACCACGTGAAGATCGCTTTCAGCACTACGTTCGCACCCGAATTTATAAGGCTTTGCAGGCCGCGACACGCACGGCGAAGCGGCCGGACTATAGGGTTTCGCGGCCTCAGCGTCCAGCGTCGCTCCACGGGAGAAGACTTCAACATCTTGTGGATTAGAGCCCTCACACCCGCAACATCTATTGAGGCTCGGCGATCGAGGTTCTAGCTTGGGGTGCGACCTTACGCGCGTCCCGCCGGCGCGGAATCACGCGTTAAGGATTTGACAAGATATCGCGATCGCCAGACGAACCCGGAACTCGCCCATGCGCACGCCCGCCAAAGCCGCCGGAGTTGCTCCCGTCATGGAGTGGCGCGACCTCGAACGCAGCGACAGTATCGTGGTCGTCTCGGCCCCGACCGCCTGGAGCGACGCCCGCGTCGAGGCCTGGCTGGACTGGGCCGGCGAGATCGAACCCAAGGCCGCGCTGGGCGGCGGTCCAGCCCGCTACGCCGAGCGCGTGGCCCAGGCGGGCCTGGCCCAGGGCCTGTTCGGCGACAAGGCCGACGCCAGCGCCTTCCGCGACGCCCTGCTGGCCACCATGCTGTCGGGGATCGCCACCCCGGCCGGCGGCCAGGCGGGCCTGGACCTGCTGCCCGAGATCGCCGAGTTCGAGTTCCAGACCATCGTCAAGGACAGCCTGGGCCGCCGCCGCGGCCGCGCCCTCGCCGCCCGGGCCGCCGCGCGGCTGGACGCCGCCCTGGCCCAGGTGGCCGACGCTGTCCGCCGCTGCTCGGGCGACCCGCGCGCCTGCGCCGACGTCCGCAAGAACCCGGCCCTGGCCCGCGCCGCCCGCAAGGCCCGAGAGCTGGGCGCCGACGACCGCACCCTTCTCGACGCCATCGCCACGGCCGATGCGCCGCGCGCGGCGCTGCCTGAGCTGTCGGTCGAGCGCGAGCCGGCCATGGTCGCCTCGGCCTCGCGCCAGGGCGTGGCGGCCGGCGATGAAGCCGCCGCCTTCGCCGCCCAGGTCGGCTGGGAGACGAACGCCCTTACCCTGGCCCTGTCGCCAACGGACGCCGAGATCCTGGCGCGCGGCGTGGGCGTCGGCGCGGCCATCGACGCCAGCGCCTTTCTCGACGCCGACGGCTTCGACGTCGAGCGATTCACCTATGTCTGCCACCTGTGGGGCACGGCCCTGGAGCTGGAGCGCGGCGAGCGCCCCGCCCGTCTGAGCCTGGCCGGCGTCGGCGACTGCCTGCTCAGCCAAGGTTGGGCCCAGACCGGCGTCGAGGGCCGTGACGGCGCGGCCGCCCTGTGGGCGCTGGCCGTCGGCGCGGCCCTGTCGGCCAGCGCCGAGGCCGCCGCCGCGATGGGTCCGGACGCCGCCTTCGCCCAGGACAAGCAGAGCGTGCTCAAGACCCTGGCCGAGCGCCGGGTCCGCGCCGCCGCCCTGCGCTCGGCCCTGGCCACCGAGGCCGCCGCCGCCCTGGCGACCGCCCATGCCCTGGCCCGCAAGCACGGCCTGCGTTCGGCCGCCCTGGTCGGTCCTTTCGAGGATCCGGAAGCGACCCTGCGCCTCGGCGGCGCGCCGGTCGGCCCGGCGGGCGCCATGTCGCCGGTTTCGGTCGCCCAGACCGCCGACGGCTTCCTGCTGCCGACCTTCAGCGCCGCCGCCTTCGAGGCCCTGTCGTGCGAAGGCGTCGACCTGGACGCCGCGCGCCGTCACGCCCTGGGCCACGGCTCGCTGGCCGAGAGCCCGGCGATCGACCACGCCATGCTGCAGGCGCGCGGGTTCACCGCCCACGAGATCGAGAAGGCCGAGCACGCCCTGCGCGAGAACCACGGCCTGCGCGCCGCCTTCGCCCCGGCCGTGATCGGCGCGGGCTTTCTGCGCGACGTGCTGGGGGCTTCGGCCGAGGATGTGGCCCGCCGCGACTTCGACACCCTGGCTTTCGCCGACTTTTCGGTCTCCGAGATCGCCGCCGCCGAGCGCCATGCCCTGGGCGCGGGCGCCTTGGGCGACTGCGAGGCGCTGAACCCGGAACTGCGCGAGGCTTTCAAATCGGTCGAGGCTCCGGCCTTCGCTGATCGCCTCGCCATGCTGGCCGCCGTCGAGGCCTTCGCCTGCCTGCCGACGCCGGTGGCGATCCCCGTGGCCTTCGACAGCCGTCCCGCCGACGCCGTCCGCGCCCAGGCCGCCGCGGCTCGCTCGGGGATTCGGGCGTTCCGCCTGCAACGCGCCGCCGCGCCGGCCGACTTCAAGCTGGACCTGCCTGACGAGCCCGCCGCCGAGGCGCCGCGCGCCGCGGCGTCCCTTCGAGAACAGATGGCCCGCGAACCCACGGTCACCGAACGCGTGGTCGAGAAGATCGTCGAGCGCGACCGCTCGCGCCGCCGCCTGCCCGATCGCCGCAAGGGCTACATCCAGAAGGCGGCCGTCGGGGGTCACAAGGTCTATCTGCATACCGGCGAGTACGAGGACGGCGAGCTGGGCGAGCTGTTCATCGACATGCACAAGGAAGGCGCGGCGTTCCGCAGCCTGATGAACAACTTCGCCATCGCCGTGTCGCTGGGCCTGCAGCACGGCGTGCCTCTGCACGAGTTCGTCGACGCCTTCGTCTACACGAAGTTCGAGCCGGCGGGCCCGGTCACCGGCAACGACTCGATCAAGTCGGCGACCTCGATCCTGGATTATGTCTTTCGCGAGCTGGGCGTGTCGTATCTCGGCCGCGACGATCTGGCCAATGGCGACCCGGGTGAGTTCAACGCCGACGGCCTGGGCGCGGGCAAGGGCCGCCCGGGCGACGATATCGACGATGCCGAACCCACTCCAGTGCCTGCCAGCCTGTTCATTTCCAAGGGTTTTTCGCGCGGCGCCGCGCATGACAACCTGGTCTTCGCCTCGTTCGGCCGCCGCCGCTTGGAGGGCCAGAATCGTCCGGGCGCCGAGGGCGAGATGTGCCCAGCCTGTGGCGACCTCTCGCTGACCAGGCGCGGCGGCATGACGGTCTGCGACACCTGCGGAGCGCAATCTGACCACCCAGGGCCCGTCGCCTCGTCCTGAGCGCGTTCGGCTGGCGTTAAGCTTGCTGCGGCAGGGTGAAAACGCCCTTTTCGCGTAGGACCTGCGCCAGAATGAAACCGATCGCTCTTCTTTCGGCCCTCGCCGTGCTGGTCTTCGCCAGTTCGGCCGGGGCGCAGAACGCCGCCCAGATCTCGGCTGTCCGCAATGGCGCCAACTGCCCGCGCTGCAACCTGTTCCAGGCCGATCTGTCGAACCTGACGCTGAAGAACAAGAACCTGGCGGGCGCGCGCCTGCGTCAGGCCGACTTCTCGACGGCGATCATGAACCGCACCCGCTTCACCGGCGGCGACCTGCGCGACGTCAACGCCTATGGCGCGGTCATGACCGGCGCCAACTTTGTCCGCGCGGACCTGACCAACGCCAGCTTCGTCGGCGCCTATCTGCAGGGCGCGAATTTCTCCGGGGCCAGACTATCGGGCGCCAACTTCTCAGGCGCCGAAATGGACCGCGCGATCGGTCTCACCCAGGCGCAGCTGGACCAGGCCTGCGGCGACGGTTCGACCTATCTGCCGGGCAATCTGCGCATCCCGCTCTGCCGTTAAATCCCCGTCATTACCGCAATTTAAGTGGCTTCCACGCGGCCGCCGGTTCAAACCGTAACTCACACAGTCGCGTATGGACTGAACGGAGAACTTGATGTCCCGCCTGGGCGCCTCCATCGCCGCTTTGACCCTGAGCCTGCTGGCCATGTCCGGCCAGGCTCAGGCCTCGATCGAAGACAAGGACGTCGCCAAGCTGACCTCCTTCGGCGGGATGTGCGCCAACTGCGATCTCGCCGGTCGCAAGCTGATGAACGCCAAGTTCGCCGGCGCCAAGTTCGTCAAGGCCATCCTGATCGGCTCGGACCTGCGTGGCGCGATGTTCTACGGCTCGGACTTCGGCTGGGCGGATCTGAGCCGCGCCGACCTGCGCGGCGCCGAGATGCGCGGCGCCAACTTCACCGGCGCCAACTTCACCGACGCCCGCATGTCCGGCATCGAGAGCAGCGGCGCAAACTTCACCCGCGCCACTCTGGTCCGCGTCGACCTGTCGTCGGCCGAACTGCACGCCGCCAACATGGTCGGCGCCAACCTTCAGAAGGCGCGCTTTTCCAACGCCGAGCTGATCGCCGCCAACCTGTCGGGCGCCAACGCCCGCGACGCGGACTTCTCGAACGCCGACATCAACCACGCCAATTTCCAGGGCGCGCGCTTCGACGGCGCCCGGTTCCGCAATGCCGACATGACCGGCTCGAACCTGCGCGGCGCCATCTTCAACGGCGCGGACTTCCGCAACGCCGACCTGACCATGGTCAATCTCAGCGGCGCCGATCTGTCGAGCGCCCGGGGCCTGGAACAGGACCAGCTGGACGAGGCCTGCGGCGACAATTCCACCCGCCTGCCCTCGGGCCTGAGCGTCCGGCCGTGCAACGGGATCAAGGGCGGACGCTTCATGCTTCTGCGCGAGGTGCCCAAGGCCCCGCCAGCCCCGCCCGCGCCCCCTGCCCCGCCGTCGCCCAAGAAGTGGTGATCTGGCTTTAAGGCAACCGATCAAGAAAAAAGCCCTCCGATCGCGAGATCGGAGGGCTTCTTTGTTCCGGACTCTCGTCCCGAGCCTACACCTTGATGGGTGGCGCGGTGCGGATGTGCAGCTCCTTGAGCTGCTTGTCGAGCACGTTGGCCGGGGCGTTCATCAGCAGGTCCTGGCCCTGCTGGTTCAGCGGGAAGGCGATGACCTCGCGGATGGCCACCTGATCGGCCAGCAGCATGACGATGCGGTCGATGCCGGGGGCCAGTCCGCCGTGCGGCGGGGCGCCATAGCGGAAGGCGTTCAGCATGCCGCCGAACTGGTCCTCGACCACTTCGGGTCCGTAGCCGGCGGTGGCGAAGGCCTTGAGCATGATCTCGGGCTTGTGGTTCCGGATCGCGCCCGAGCACAGCTCGTAGCCGTTGCAGACGATGTCGTACTGGTAAGCGCGGATGGTCAGCGGGTCCTGGGTTTCCAGGGCCTCCAGACCACCTTGCGGCATCGAGAACGGGTTGTGCGAGAAGTCGACCTTCTTCTCTTCCTCATTCCACTCGAACATCGGGAAGTCGACGATCCAGCAGAACTTGAACTGGTTCTCGTCGACCAGCTTCAGCTCCGTGCCGACCCGCGTGCGAGCCAGGCCCGCGAACTTGGTGAACACCGAGGGATCGCCGGCCACGAAGAAGGCGGCGTCGCCCGCGCCAAGACCCAGCGATTCCATCAGGGCTTGCGTCGGCTCGCCCAGGTTCTTGGCGATCGGGCCGCCCCAGCCGCCCTGGTCTTCCGACCAGAAGACGTAGCCCAGGCCCGGCTGACCTTCGCCCTGAGCCCAGCTGTTCATGCGGTCACAGAAGGCGCGGCTGCCGCCGGTCGGGGCCGGGATCGCCCAGATCTGGTTCTTGGCGTCCGCGCCCAGGATCTTGGCGAACAGGCCAAAGCCGCCGTCACGGAAGTGCTCCGAAACGTTCCGCATCTTGATCGGGTTGCGCAGGTCCGGCTTGTCGCTGCCGTACCAGGCCATCGACTGGGCGTAGGTCAGGCGCTCGAAACCCTGGTGCTCGAACGATTGACCGAAGTCGTTGGTGAAGGTGTGGGTTCCGCTGATCGGCGAGACCGGCTTGCCGTTCGAGAACTCCTCGAAGACGCCGTGCATGACGGGCTCGATGGCCGCGAACACGTCTTCCTGCGTCACGAAGCTCATTTCGACGTCGAGCTGGTAGAACTCCAGCGAACGGTCGGCGCGCAGGTCTTCGTCGCGGAAGCACGGGGCGATCTGGAAGTAGCGGTCGAAGCCGGAGACCATCAGCAGTTGCTTGAACTGCTGGGGCGCCTGCGGCAGGGCGTAGAACTTCTCCGGGTGCAGACGCGAGGGCACCAGGAAGTCGCGCGCGCCTTCCGGCGAGCTGGCCGTCAGGATCGGCGTCTGGAACTCGTTGAACCCTTGGGCGAACATGCGGTTGCGGATCGACTGGATCACGCGCGAGCGCAGGACGATGTTCTTGTGCAGGGTCTCGCGACGCAGGTCGAGATAGCGGTGCTTGAGGCGGATCTCTTCCGGATAGTCCGGCTCGCCGAAGACCGGCAGCGGCAGCTCGGCGGCCTCGGACAGCACCTCGACGGCCGAAACGCGGATCTCGATCTCGCCGGTCGGCAGGTTCGGGTTCACGACGCTGGCGTCACGGGCGACGACCTCGCCGTCGATCTTGATCACGCTTTCGGCGCGCAGGCGCTCGACGATCGCGAAGCCCGGAGTCTCGGGGTGCAGCACCAGCTGCGTCAGGCCGTGATGGTCGCGCAGATCGATGAAGACCAGGCCGCCATGGTCGCGCTTGCGGTGGATCCACCCCGACAGGCGCACCGAGGAACCGGTGTCGGAGGCGCGCAGGGCGCCGCAGTTGTGGGTGCGATAGGCGTGCATGGAGGTCATGAAAGTCTTGAATACGCGGTGATTTGCAAGGCGCGGTAAGGCGCACGTGGGCGCCATGATGTCAAGGATTCTGGGGCGGACCATGCGCTCGCACGGCCCGTCCGCGGAAGCTTTTCAGCCCTAGGCGGCCTCGACGATGGCCAGGAAGTCCTTGGCCTTCAGCGAGGCGCCGCCGACCAGGGCCCCGCCCACGTCCGGCGCGGCCAGGATCTCCCGGGCGTTCTCGGGCTTCACCGAGCCGCCGTAGAGGATCTGGACGGCGCCCCCCTGCTCGCCGAACAGAGCGATCAGCTCGGCGCGGATCGCCGCGTGCATCTCGATGATGTTGTCGACCGAGGCCACGTGGCCCGTGCCGATGGCCCACAACGGCTCGTAGGCGACGTTGAAGGCCTTGCCGGCCAGGCCGGGCGCCAGGGAGTTGCGCAGTTGGCCGACGACGAAGGCCACCGCCTCCCCCGCTTCCCGCTGCGCCAGACTCTCGCCGACGCAGACGATGGGCTCCAGCCCCGCCGCGATAGCCGCTTCGGCCTTGGCGGCGACCTGCTGGCAGGTCTCGCCGTGGTCGGTGCGCCGCTCGGAATGGCCGACAATCACCAGGGTTCCGCCGGCGTCGGCGATCATCTCGGCCGAGATGTCGCCGGTGTGCGCCCCACTGGCCTTGCCGTGGCAATCCTGACCGCCGGTCAGGAGATGAGAACCTTCGACGGCCTCGGCGAGGCGGTGCAGCAGGGTGGCGGGCGGGAAGATGGCGACGCGGGCGCCGGCAGGCTGGCGCTCCAGGCCGGCCGCGATGGCGCGCGCCTCGTCGAGCGCGGCCGAAAGGCCATTCATCTTCCAGTTTCCGGCGATCAGCGGCCGGGGAGTCGTGTTCGATAAGGTCATAAAGGCCTTCTTGAGGTCACGCTCCCTTGGGAAGTCAAGCCCACGCCGCTTGCCCACGCGCACGCGGCTCTACTATACCCGCTGCTCTCGACCGCCGTGCTCATTCGCGCGGCGATCCGCCTGGAAGGTTTTCGAACGCATGCTCGCCGGTTTCCGCTCCTTCGCCAAATCGCCGTTCGCGGTGTTGCTGTTTGGCTTGCTGATCGTCAGCTTCGCCATTTTCGGCATCAGCGACGTCTTCAAGGGCCCCAAGGGCTCGGGCGTGATCAGCGCGGGGTCGCGCACCCTGTCCGCCCAGGACTTCAAGCTGCGCTTCGACAACTACCGCAAGGGCATGGAGCAGCGCAGCGGCCAGGCGCTGACGCCTGACCAGGCCGTGGAGCAAGGCATCGACCGGCAGATCGTCCAGGAACTGGCCCTGCAGGAATCGATCGCCGCGGCCATCCAGGGCATGGGCGTGAAGCCGTCCGACAAGCTGGTCGGCGACATCGTGCACCAGCAGATGAGCCAGCTGCCGCCCAGCCAGCGTCCGTTCAACCCGATCACCGGCAAGTTCGACCCGCAGATGTATGCTGGCCTCCTGGCCCAGAACAACCTGACGCCGGCGAACTACGAAGCTTCGCTGCGCGACGAGATCGCCAACGCCCACTTCTTCTCGGCCGTCGCCGGCGGCCTGAAGGCCCCGCGCATCTACGCCGCCCTGCAAGGCGCCTACGTTCTGGAAGAGCGCGACGTCGCCGCCTTCGCCGTGAACCCGGCCTCGGTCACGCGTCCTGCTCCGCCGACCGACGCCCAGCTGACCGCCTTCATGAAGGAAAACGCCGAGCGCCTGACGCGTCCGGAAACCCGCGTGCTGTCGATCATGCGCGTCAGCGCCAAGGCCCTGGAGCCGACCGTCGCCATCGACCCGGCCGCCGTGCAGAAGGCCTACGACTTCCGCAAGGACAGCCTGGCCAAGCCCGAGACCCGCACCATCATCCAGATCGTCGCCCCGGACGCCAAGGCCGCCGCCACGATTTCGCAGCGCCTGACCAAGGGCGAGGATCCGGTCGCCGTCGCCAAGACGTTCGGCAAGACCCCGCTCGTCCTGACCGACAAGCCCAAGACCGCCGTTCCGGACCGCAAGGTCGCCGACGCCGCGTTCAGCCTGGCCGCCGGTCAGGTCAGCGGCCCCATCACGGGCGAACTCGGTGTCTCGGTCATCAAGATCGTCAAGGTCACGCCGGGCTCGACCGCCTCGCTGGAGAGCGTGCGTCCGCAGATCGAGGCCGAGGTCCGCGCCCAGACCGCGCAGACTAAGGCCTACGAGCAGACCCAGACCTATCAGGACGCGCATGACGGCGGCGCCGATCTGGTCGCCGCGGCCAGCAAGGCCGGCGCCCTGGTGCTGACGACCGCGCCGGTCACCGCGCAAGGCGCGGACGAGACCGGCCAGCCGGTCGCCGGCCTGACGCCAGACATCGTCAAGACCGCCTTCGGCCTGTCGCAAGGCGGGGAAAGCGATCTGATCGAGGCCGGCAAGGGCGAATACTACGCCGTGAAGGTGGAGAAGGTGATCCCGGCCGCCATGCCGCCGCTGGCCGAGATCAAGCCGCAGCTGACCGCCGTGTGGATGGGTCAGGAAATGAGCAAGCGCCTGAAGGCCAAGGCCGACGAACTGGTCGCTCGCGTCAAGAAGGGCGAGTCGATCGAGGCTGTCGCCGCTTCGGTGCAGTCCAAGGTCCAGCAGGTCCCGGGCCTGTCGCGCCAGAACGCCCAGCAGCACATGGGCCTGGGCCGCGAGTTCCTGGGCGCCGCCTTCCAGGCCAAGAAGAACGAGGCCTTCGCCACCCGCGCCGGTCCGCAGGGCGAGGCCTATGTCGTCGCCAAGCTGGAAGCCATCCGCTCGGCCCCGACCGCCGCCATCGCCCAGATCACCGCCATGGCCGGCGCCCAGGCGGGCGAGGGCCTGATGCGTGACCTCGGCGAAGCCGCGCGCAACGCCGCCAAGGTCCAGCTGAAGACCAAGAGCAACCTGACCCTGGCGCGCCAGGCCATCGGCGTCGACACCGAAGCCCTGGCCAAGGCCGAAGCCGCCAAGTCTGGAAAGAAAGCCGAGTAATGAGTCTGGAGCCCGCGTTCGACGCCTTTTCGGAAATCTACGATTCCGGACGGCAGCAGGTCGTCTGGACCCGCCTGATCGATGATCTCGAGACGCCGGTCTCGGCCTATCTGAAGATCGCCCAGGCGCGTCCCTACAGCTTTCTGTTCGAAAGCGTCGAAGGCGGGGCCTGGCGCGGTCGCTACTCGATCGTGACCATGAACCCGGATCTGGTGTGGCGCTGCCGCGGCGATCAGGCCGAGATCGCCGAAGGCGACGACATCGCCGCCGGCCGCTACACGCCCCAGCCGGGCGGCGCGCTGGACAGCCTGCGCGACCTGGTGGCCCAGGCACGGATGGAGCTGCCCAAGGGCCTGCCGCCCATGGCCGCCGGCGTGTTCGGGGCCCTGGGCTACGATCTGGTGCGCCTGGTCGAACGTCTGCCCGATATCAACGAAGACACGCTGGGCCTGCCGGACGGGATCATGACCCGGCCGTCGATCGTCGCCGTCTTCGACGCCATCGCCCAGGAGATCATCCTGACCACGGCCGTCCGCCCGCGAGCCGGTGTCTCGGCCCAGGACGCCTATGCCGCCGCCCGCTCGCGGATCGAGACGGTGATGGCCGACCTGCGTCGTCCGCTGGCCCACGACGCGCCCCGCGCGCCGCGCGGTCCGATGGACTTCACGACGCCGGTCAGCCGCGCCGACTACGCCGACGTGGTCGCCAAGGCCAAGGACTACATCGCCGCCGGCGACATCTTCCAAGTCGTGGCCAGCCACCGCTTCCGCGCGCCCTTCGACCTGCCGCCGTTCGCCCTGTACCGTTCGCTGCGCCGGACCAATCCGTCGCCGTTTCTGTTCTTCCTGAACCTGGACGGCTTCAACCTGGTCGGCTCCAGCCCCGAGATCCTGGTTCGCCTGCGCGACAACAAGATCACCATCCGGCCGATCGCCGGCACCCGTCCGCGCGGCGCCACGCCCGAGGAAGACGCGGCGCTCGAAGCCGAACTGCTGGCCGATCCCAAGGAACGCGCCGAGCACCTGATGTTGCTGGACCTGGGCCGCAACGACGTGGGCCGCGTGGCCATGCTCAACCACCAGGGCCGCAATACCCCGGCTGAGCGTCCCAAGGGCCCGAACGTCCGCGTGACCGAGAGCTTCAAGATCGAGCGCTACAGCCACGTCATGCATATCGTCTCGAACGTCGAGGGCACCGCGCCCGACGGCGTCGATCCGGTCGACGTACTGATGGCCGCCCTGCCCGCCGGCACGCTCTCGGGCGCTCCGAAGGTTCGGGCGATGGAGATCATCGACGAGCTGGAAGTCGAAAAGCGCGGCATCGGCTATGCCGGCGCCGTGGGCTATTTCGGCGCCGATGGCTCGGTCGACACCTGCATCGTGCTGCGCACGGCGCTGGTCAAGGACGGCATGATGTATGTCCAGGCCGGCGGCGGCATCGTCGCCGACAGCGACCCGGACGCCGAGTATGACGAGACCCTGCACAAGTCCCGCGCCCTCAAGCGCGCGGCCGAGGAAGCCTGGCGATTCAGCTGAGCCTTAGGGCTGACTTCTTCCCTTTGGACTAGGGACCGCCGAGCCGGTCGTCCGGGAGATGCTGAGTGACCGCCGGCGGCGCCAGCACCATCACCGTGGCGAAGGCCAGCGCGCAGATCGCGGCGAAAGCCGCGGCGGCCAGAACCGGCCCCATCTTCTGGATACGGGTCTTCCGCCGCAGCAACGCGCGGACATAGGCGACGGCGACAGGGTCCAGAGCGGAATCACGCGGGTCCATCGCCATATGATGCTTGAAGACCGCAACCGCTGTAACCGTAACTGAAAGCCGCGCGCGAAATTGCCGCTACACATCGGCTCCGCCCGCGCTAGAACCGACCTCCGAAAGGCGGCGTCATGATCCTCGTCATCGATAACTACGACAGCTTCACCTACAATCTCGTCCACTATCTGAACGAGCTGGGCGCCGAGACGGTCGTCTACCGCAACGATGCGCTGACGGTGCAGGAGGCCCTGGGCCTGAAGCCCGACGCGGTGCTGCTGTCGCCCGGCCCCAAGGCCCCGGACCAGGCCGGCATCTGCCTGCCGCTGCTGCGCGCCGCGCCGGCCGACCTGCCGATCCTGGGCGTTTGCCTCGGCCACCAGGCCATCGGCCAGGCCTATGGCGGCGAGGTGATCCGCGCCAAACAGGTGATGCACGGCAAGGTCAGCAAGGTCCGCCACGACGACAAGGGCATCTTCAAGGGCCTGCCCAACCCCTTCACCGCCACCCGGTATCACAGCCTGGCCGTCCGCAAAGAGGACTTGCCGCCCGAGCTGGAGGTCACGGCGTGGACCGACGATGGCGAGATCATGGGCGTACAGCACAAGACCCGTCCGGTGTTCGGCGTCCAATTCCACCCGGAATCGATCGCCACCGAGGGCGGTCACCAAATGCTGGCCAATTTCATGGACCTGGCGGGCGTCAAGCGCGACGCGGCGGTCTGGGTCTAGGACGGTCAGCATGTCCGACGCATTCAAGCCGCTGTTGGCCAAGCTGGCCGACGGCCAGACCCTAGGCGAGGAGGACGCCGAGGTGTTCTTCGCCGCTTGCCTGCGCGGCGAGCCGACGCCGGCCCAGGTCGCCGCCGCCGTCACCGCCATGCGCCTGCGCGGCGAGACCGTGGGCGAGATCGCCGCCAGCGCCCGCGCCATGCGCCGCGCGGCCGTCCAGCTGGAGCATCCCTACGACGTCATCGATGTCTGCGGCACCGGCGGCGACGGCCTGCACACCCTGAACATCTCCACCGCCGTCGGCTTCGTGGCCGCTGGCGGAGGCCTCAAGGTCGCCAAGCACGGCAACCGCGCCATCACCTCCAAGTCCGGCACGGCCGACGTCCTGACCGCCCTGGGCGTCAATATCGACGCCACGCGCGAGCAGCAGCGGCGCGCCCTGGACGAGGCCGGCATCTGCTTTCTGTTCGCCCAGGCCCATCACGGGGCGATGAAGCATGTCTCGCCGATCCGCCAGCAGCTGGGCTTTCGCACCATCTTCAACCTGCTGGGCCCGCTGACCAATCCGGCCGGCGCCAAGCGGCAGGTGGTCGGCGTCTCGGCGCCGCGCTTCGTCGAGCCGATCGCCAAGGCCCTGGGCGCGCTGGGCGCCGAGCGCGCCTGGTCGGTGCATGGCGCGGGCATGGACGAGTTGACCACCACGGGCGAGACCGAGGTCGCCGAATGGCGCGACGGCCGTATCCATCTCTTCAAGATCACGCCCGAGGCCGTCGGCCTTCCGCGCGCCTCGCTGTCGGACATCACCGGCGGTGATCCCGCGTTCAACGCCGCCGCGCTCACCCGCCTGCTCGACGGCGAGAAGGGGCCCTATCGCGATATCGTGCTGCTGAACGCCGCCGCCGCCTTCCTGGTCGCCGACAAGGTCGAGACCCTGGTCGAGGGCATCGCACTGGCCGCCAACGTCATCGACGAAGGCCGCGCCAAGGCGGCCCTCGCCGGCCTGGTGGCCGCAACGAACACGGAAGCCGCCGCATGACCGACATCCTCGCCAAGATCGCCGCCTACAAGCGCGACGAGGTCACCGACCGCAAACGCCGTCGCACCCAGGCCGCCCTGGACTCCGCGGCCCGCAACGCCTCGTCGCCGCGCGGCTTCAAGCGGGCGCTCGCTCAGGGCCACGCGCCCGGCAAGCTGTCGCTGATCGCCGAGATCAAGAAGGCCTCGCCGTCCAAGGGCCTGATCCGCGCCGACTTCGATCCGCCCGCCCTGGCCCGCAACTACGAGGCCGGCGGCGCGGCCTGTCTCTCCGTGCTGACCGACGGTCCCAGCTTCCAGGGCGCCGACGCCTATCTGATCGACGCCCGGGCGGCGACCGCCCTGCCCTGCATCCGCAAGGATTTCCTGGTGGATCCCTGGCAGGTGTCCGAGAGCCGCGCCCTCGGCGCCGACGCCATCCTGGTCATCCTGGCGATGATCGACGACGTCCTGGCCGCCGAGCTGATGGCCGAGGCCAGGCGTCTGGGCATGGACGCCTTGGTTGAGGTCCACGACGAGGCCGAGATGGCCCGCGCCGGCGCCCTGGGCTCGGACCTGGTGGGGATCAACAACCGCGACCTGAAAAGCTTCATCGTCGACCTGGCTGTCACCGAGCGGCTGTCGGCGCAGGCGCCGAGGGACGCCCTGCTGGTCACCGAAAGCGGCATCTTCACCCACGACGACGTGGTGCGGATGGAGGCGACCGGGGCCAAGGCCATGCTGGTCGGCGAAAGCCTGATGCGTCAGGCCGACGTCACGGCCGCCACGCGCGTTCTGCTCGGCTAAAGGATCGGGTACGCGCCATCTAGCGTATTCGGCCTCGTCCGCTCACAGTCGCCTCAACAAGAAAGCCGCCGCGCCGCGACGCCGGCGACGCCACGCGAGGAAGCGCGAATGCATTGGGTCGCCCGCGTGGTGAATTGGTCCCTCGTCGCCTTTTTCAAGCGCGAGGGCTGGACGATCGAAGGCTCGGCGCCGACGACGACCCGCAAGTTCGTGATCATCGCCGCCCCGCACACCAGCAACTGGGACTTCGTCTATTTCCTGGGCGCGGCTGACGCCCTGAACTTGAAGCTAAGCTTCATGGGCAAGGCCTCGCTGTTCCGCTGGCCGTTCAAGACGCTGATGAAGGACCTGGGCGGCGTGCCGATCGACCGCTCCCAGTCACGCGATACGGTCCAGGCCATGGCCGACGAGTTCGCCCGCCGCGACGAATTCATGCTGACGATCGCGCCCGAGGGCACACGCGGCAAGGCGGGCGGCTGGAAAACAGGCTTCTACAACATCGCCCTGAAGGCTGGCGTGCCGATGGTGCCCGGCTTCATGGACTACAAGCGCAAGGTGGTGGGCCTGGGTCCGGCGATGATCCCCAGCGGCGACTACGAGAAGGACCTGGCGACGCTGGCGGCATTCTATGCGCCCATCACGCCCAAGCACCCGGAACTGAAGACCATCCCCTAGGGTGGATCAACGGCCGGGTTGGCTGAAGCCTGGTCGCTCGCTAGGGTCCGCGCCGCTCTTTCGTTGAAAGGAATCGGATGCGGGCCCTTCTCTCCAAGCTGCGGCGCGCCCTCTCGCCAACGCCAACACCGCCGCCGTCCGACTCCGTCGCCGCCCCGCGGGAGCTCTGGAGTCTGGTCGGCGCCGCCGACGCCGATTTCGTCCGCGTGGGCCAGCAGTTCAAGGAACTGTTCGTCGCCGCCGGCCTGCAGCCGCGCCACGCCATCCTCGATGTCGGATGCGGCATCGGCCGCGCCGCCGCGCCGCTGGTCGACTATCTGGATGAGTCGGGCCGCTATGCCGGCTTCGACGTGATGGCCCAGGCCATCGACTGGTGCAAAGCCAACATCGCCGTCGGCGACCCGCGCTTCGAATTCACCCATGCCGACATGCACAGCGACCGGTACAATCCGGGCGGCTCGCAACCGGCCAGCGCCTTCGTCTTCCCCTATCCGGACGCCAGCTTCGACTATGTCTGGCTAGGCTCGGTGTTCACCCACCTGCTGGCCGCCGATCAGGCCCAGTTCGCCCGCGAGATCGCCCGGGTTCTGAAGCCTGGCGGGACCAGCATCGTCTCCTGGTACCTGATCGACGACGAGGCCCGCGCCAATACCGGCGCCGGCGAGATCGCCTTCGACTTCGTCCATGCCCTGGACGGCTGCTGGACCGCGACGCCGGACTTGCCGGAGGCGGTGATCGGCTACGACCTGGAGCCGATCCTGGCGCAGTACGAGGCGCTCAACCTCGACGTCCTGAACCAGGCCCTCGGCGTCTGGCGCCGTCAGCCGATGCAGGACCAGGACATCATCATCGCCCGCAAGCGCGCCTGAAAGCTTTCGTTAAGCTTTTGATTCTGGTCGCCTTTTCCGAAGCCTCAGGCTCTAACCCTTGAATTTCCTGGACTTTTGGCCAGCAGCAACGCTCGACTTGACTTTGAGGCGGAACGCCTAGAGAACATTCGCGAGGTTTGCGGTTTGTTCCGCGTTCCAGCCGAGGTCGACATGCTCACCCGCAAGCAGCACGAACTGCTGATGTTCATCCACGAGCGGATCAAGGAGACCGGCGTCTCCCCGTCCTTCGACGAGATGAAGGAGGCCCTGGACCTGGCGTCCAAGTCGGGCATCCACCGGCTCATCACGGCCCTGGAAGAACGCGGCTTCATTCGCCGTCTCGCTCACCGGGCCCGCGCGCTGGAAGTGGTGAAGCTGCCGCAGCAGGCCACGACGGCCGCCCCGCCCAAGGGGCGAGGCGCCTTCCGGCCGCAGGTGTTCGAAGGCGGCGGCGCGCCGTCATCGGCCTCCGTATCCGCCGCGCCGGCCAATGACAGCCGCGAACTGCCGATCCTGGGCAAGATCGCCGCTGGCACGCCGATCGACGCCATCCAGCACGAGCGCGAACGTCTGCCGGTGCCCGAATCCATGTTGGGCAATGGCGAGCACTATGTTCTCGAGGTGCAAGGCGACTCGATGATCGAGGCCGGCATCCTCGACGGCGACTACGTGATCATCAAGAAAGGCGACACCGCCACCTCGGGCGAGATCGTCGTCGCCCTGGTCGGCGAGGAAGCCACCCTCAAGCGTCTGCGCAAGAAGGGCGGCTCGATCGCCCTGGAGGCCGCCAACCCCAAGTACGAGACCCGCATCTTCGGTCCCGACCAGGTCGAGGTGCAGGGCAAGCTGGTGGGGCTGATCCGCCGGTATCACTAGGCGCTTCGGAGCGCTTGAAATTCGGCCCCGATCGTCATCCGAGGATCGGGGTCCTTTCGTATCGGGTGACGCTTAGAGCCGCCCCTCCTCCGCCAGCCGCCTGGCGACGGCGTCGAACCCGGCCCAGGCCGCCGCGGCCAGCGCGCCGCCCGTGCTGACCCGGCGCACGCCCAGCGCGCCGAGGCTCTCGACAGACATCTCAGGCCCCCAGAACAGCACATTGACCGGCCTGGGCGCCACGGCCTGGACGATCGCCCGGATCTCTTCCGGATCGGTCACCGCAGGCGCGTAGAGACAGTCGGCCCCCGCCTCCGCGTAAGCCTTGAGCCGCTCCAGGGTCGGAGCGAGGTCGCGGTTTCCGCGCAGATAACCCTCGGTCCGACCGACCAGGATCACGTCCTGGCCCGAGGCGTCGATCGCCGCGCGGGCGGCCTTCAGACGTTCGACGGCGACCGGCAGGTCGTAGAGCGTCGAGCCCGACCAGTCCTCGATCGACAGACCCGCCACGCCGGCCTCGATGGCCAGGGTCACGCTCTCGCCGACGCCCTCGGGCGTGTCGGCGAAGCCGTTCTCGAAGTCGGCGTTCACCGGCAGGTCGGTGGCGGCGCACAACATGCGCAGGTGATCGATGACCTCATCGCGGGTGATCTGGCCATCGTCCTTGCCCATCGCCCAGGCCATGCCGGCGCTGGTCGAGGCCAGCGCCTTGAAACCTAGCTTTTCCAGACGCCTGGCGCCGCCGACATCCCACGGATTGGGCAGGGCGAAGCAGCCGTCGGCGTGCAGGGCGCGGAAGGCGGCGCGGCGGGCGACGAAAGGGTTCGACATGACAGGTCCTCCGGCGGATTGCGTCCCGCGCTCCGACAAGGTTAGCGGGCGCTGGTGACATCGGCTGTCAGCAGGCGGCTCCCCGCTGGACGACTCCACGGCCGGTCGCCACGCAGGGGCTGAGCCCAGACGATGCGCCAGCCATCGGGCCGACGATAGAGCTCCGCGGCCCCGCCCCTCGCGAAATCCTCGGCTGTCAGCAGCACGGTGTCGGCGCACAGTGGCGGCATGCGCGCCGGGGCCGGGGCGCGGATCACCACGACCTCGCTGCGCACGCAGAGACCCGCCAGCGTCTCGGCGTCGGGTGTCTTGCGGCTCCACGCCAGAGACAGCCGCACCGGGGCGCCCGGTTGCGGCGCGCAGATCCGCTTGTCGCAGGCATAGAGGCTCCAGGTCGCCGGGGTCAGGCCGCGCCGTCGCGCCCACAGTTCCGCTCCGAACCGCTTGGCGTCGGTGCGCAACAGCACGGCCGCGTCGCCCGAGCGGACGGCGGCGGTCGCCCCGTCGGCGGCGATCCAGGCGTCCGGCGCGGCGGGCCTGGGCCACAGGGCCACCGCCAGGGCCAGCGGCGCGCCGATCCAACGCAACCGCCCCCGCCAGAGGCACAGGATCATCAGGCCCAGGAAGGCGATCACCAGCACCTGCGGCGGCGCGCTGGCCACGATCCGCTGGGCGCCATGAGCGTCGGCGAAGCCGTTGGCGATTCCGACCATGCCGTCGATCCCCCAACCAGCCAGGACCAGGAACGGCGCGCCCAGGCCGAACGGCTCCAACAGCGTCCCGACCGCCAGGAACGGCATGATCACGAAAGACGACAGCGGCGCGACCGCCAGATTGGCCGGCAGGCCCCAGACCGCGACGCGGTTGAAGTGCTGCATGGCGAAGGGCGCGGTAGCCAGGCCGGCCACCAGGCTCGCGGCGACCGAGGCCGCCAGCCAGGTCAGTCCCGCCTGCGGCCAGCGGATCCACCACGGCGTCGAGATCTCCTTCACCGGCCGAGGCCAGCTTTCGGCGAGGGCCACCAGGGCGGCGGTGGCGGCGAACGACATCTGGAAGCCCGGCTCGCCGGCGGTCTCGGGCTTCATCGCCAAGATCAGCAGCGCCGCGACCGCCAGGCCGTGCAGGGTGATGGCGCGGCGGTCGAACAGAATGGCCAGGAAGGCGACGCTCGCCGTGATCGCCGAGCGCTCGGCCGGCGGCGGCGCGCCGGAGATGACCAGGTAACCCAGCACGGCGGCGAGGCCGGCGATGGCGGCGATCTTCTTGCCCGGCGCCCGCAAGGCCAGCCACGGCCAGGCGGCGACGCCCAGCCGCACGGCGCCGAACACGAAGCCGCCGACGATGGCCATGTGCAGGCCCGAGATCGAGAGGATATGCGCCAGGCCCGAGGCGCGCATGGCCTCGGTCTGATCCTCGGTGATCCAGGCCTCGTGGCCGGTGACCATGGCCGCGCCGATGCCGCCGCTGCTGGGGCCCATCCGCGCCAGGATCCGCTGGGCCAGGCTCCAGCGGAAGGCGTTGACCGCCATGGTCAGGCGCAACCTCAAGGGCGGCGGATCCAGCCGCGTCGTCCCCAGTTCGCCGATCACGAAGCCGACGCCGCCGATCGAGTCGAACCAGGCGTCGCGACCAAAGTCGTAGGATCCCGGCGCGGCCGGCGGCGGCGGCGGTCCCAGCATGGCGCGCAGGTGCACGGCCTGGCCCGGCGCTGGCGTCTGGTTCTCACCGATCGTCACCCGGATCCGGCGCGGTGTCCGTTCGGGCGGCAGGCCTGACACCGCCACCGGCGCGATCAGCAGGCGCGGCCCGCCCGCGCCAGGACTGACCACGTCGACCACGAAGCCGTCCACCCGTCGCACGACCCGCTCGCCCGCCATCAGCGGCGCGGCTACGCGATCGTTGCGGATCTTAGCGGCGAGACCGCCCGCCGCCCCGAACGCGGCCAGGCTGGCCAGCACGACAAGGCCACGCGGGGCGTTCCAGCGCTGGCAGACCCACCAGATCGCCGCCAGTGATCCGGTCGCCAAGGCCAGCATCCAGAGCGAGGGTTCAACGCCAACCTCCAGGTAGGCCGCCGCGCCGAGACCGAACGCCACCGGCGTCCAAAGAAACGCCCGATCCAGATTGACTCGCCCTTCCGTCAGCAGCGCGGCTTTCACGGCGGACCATGACAGGCGGGGCGCGGACGCCGACGGCGCCGTCTCGGCCGCTTCAACGCCTAACATCCGGAAACCCTTGTGCTTTTGACGGATGAGCCAAGTTCGCCGCGACGCGGAAAACCGCTAGGTCCGGCACGAAGCGGCGTGCTAAGACGCGCCGCCCAAGCCGCCTTGCGGTTCGTGCTCGTCAACGCCATTTCGGCGTCCAGCCCCACAGTTTTGAAGCCCATGTCGAACCCCACCTCCACCGGCCCCGTTTCGACGGGCGTCGTCACGCGCTTCGCCCCCTCGCCCACCGGCTTCCTGCATATCGGCGGCGCTCGCACGGCGCTGTTCAACTGGTTATATGCACGCCATACGGGAGGGAAGTTCCTTGTTCGCGTCGAGGACACTGATCGCGAACGCTCGACCGAGGCCGCCGTCGCGGCGATCTTCGAGGGCCTGAACTGGCTGGGCCTGGAATCGGACGAGGAGGTCGTGTTCCAGCACACCCGCGCCCCGCGTCACGTCGAGGTGGTCCATGAACTCCTCGCCAAGGGCCGCGCCTATCGCTGCTGGATGACCGTCGAGGAACTGGAAATCGCCCGCGAGAAGGCCCGCGCCGAAGGCAAGGCCATCCGCTCGCCGTGGCGCGATGCGCCCGAAGGCGACCTGTCGGTCCCCCACGTGATCCGCTTCAAGGGCCCGCTGGACGGCGAGACCGTGGTCAATGACCTCGTCAAGGGTCCGGTGACCTTCAAGAACATCGAGCTGGACGATCTGGTCCTGCTCCGCGCTGACGGCGCGCCGACCTACAACCTCGCCGTGGTGGTCGACGACCACGACATGGGGGTCACCCACGTGATCCGCGGCGACGACCACCTGAACAACGCCGCCCGCCAGAGCCTGATCTATCAGGCGATGGACTGGGACCTGCCGGCCTTCGCCCACATCCCGCTGATCCACGGCCCGGACGGCGCCAAGCTCAGCAAGCGCCACGGCGCCCAGGCGGTCGGCGAGTTCGCCGACCTCGGCTACATCCCCGAAGGCATGCGCAACTACCTGGCGCGCCTGGGCTGGGGCCATGGCGACGACGAGGTGTTCAACGACGAGCAGGCGATCGCCTGGTTCGACGTCGCCGACGTGGTCAAGGCGCCGGCGCGCCTGGACTGGGCCAAGCTGAACCACATCAACGCCCAGCACCTGCGCAAGGCCGACGACGCGCGCCTGACGGACCTGGCGCTGGACGCCGCCCAGAAGCGCGGCGAGCCCCTGCCCGCCGACGCCCGCGAGCGCATCGCCCGCACGGTTCCGGAAGTGAAGGAAGGGGCCAAGACCATCCTGGAGCTGGTCGACCACTGTGCGTTCGCACTGAAGACTCGGCCGTTCGCGCTGGAAGAGAAAACCCAAAAGCAGCTGACCGAAGAAACCGTCGAGCGCCTCAAGCGTCTGCGCGATCAGCTGGCCGCCGCCCCGGCCTTCGACGCGGCGACGCTGGAAACCGTATTGAAAACGTTCGCGGAATCCGAAGGCGTCGGCTTTGGCAAGTTCGGTCCGGCCCTGCGCGGGATTCTGACCGGCGGCGCCCAGGCGCCCGATCTGAACAAGACCATGGCCGCGCTCTCGCGCGAAGAGAGTTTGGGGCGCCTTGACGACGCCCTGGCGCCGCGCGCATGAGGCGCTATAACGCACCTGCGAAAACGAAAGTTGGACTGCTCGTTCCAATTTATGAAGGGGTCTAAGTATGACCGATAAAGCCACGCTGACGATCGGCGACAAGAGCTACGACCTGCCGATCCTCAAGGGCAGCACGGGTCCGGACGTCCTCGACATCCGGAAAGTCTACGCTGAAAGCGACCACTTCACGTTCGATCCGGGCTTCACCTCGACCGCGTCGTGCGAGAGCAAGATCACCTATATCGACGGCGACGCCGGGATTCTGCTGCACCGCGGCTATCCGATCGACCAGCTGGCCGAGAAGTCCTCGTTCCTCGAGGTCTGCCATCTGCTGCTGAACGGCGAACTGCCGAGCGCGGACGAGTTTGCCCAGTTCGAAAAGAACATCACCTACCACACGATGCTGCACGCGCAGTTCGACGCCTTCTTCCAGGGCTTCCGCCGCGACGCCCACCCGATGGCCGTCATGACCGGCGCCGTCGGCGCCTTGTCGGCCTTCTACGCCGACAGCATCAATGTCGACGACGCGCGTGAGCGCGAGATCAGCGCCCATCGCCTGATCGCCAAGATGCCGACGATCGCCGCCCGCGCCTACAAGTACACGGTCGGCCAGCCGTTCGTGTCGCCGCGCAACGACCTGTCCTACTCGGAAAACTTCCTGCGCATGTGCTTCGCCGTGCCGGCCGAGGACTGGAAGCCGAATCCGGTGCTGACCCGCGCCATGGACCGGATCTTCATCCTGCACGCCGACCACGAGCAGAACGCCTCCACCTCGACCGTCCGTCTGGCCGGTTCGTCGGGCGCGCACCCGTTCGCCTGCATCGCCGCCGGCATCGCCTGCCTTTGGGGCCCGTCGCACGGCGGCGCCAACCAGGAAGCGCTGGAGATGCTGGAAACCATCGGTTCGGTCGAGAACATCCCGGACTACGTCCAGGGCGTGAAGGACCGCAAGTACAAGCTGATGGGCTTCGGCCACCGCGTGTACAAGAACTTCGACCCGCGCGCGAAGGTCATGCAGAAGACCGCCCACGAAGTGCTGGCGGAACTGGGCCACAACAACGACCCGCTGCTGCAGGTCGCCCAGGAACTGGAAAAGGTCGCCCTGAGCGATCCGTACTTCATCGACCGCAAGCTGTACCCGAACATCGACTTCTATTCGGGCATCACCCTGCGCGCGATGGGCTTCCCGACCAACATGTTCACCGTGCTGTTCGCCCTGGCCCGCACCGTCGGCTGGATCAGCCAGTGGAAGGAAATGTTCGAGGACCCCACCCGCAAGATCGGTCGTCCGCGCCAGCTCTATACGGGCGCCACGCAACGCGACTACGTGCCCGTCGAAAAGCGCTAGGCGCTTCGCCTTCGGAACAACGGATCAGGCCCCGCTTCGGCGGGGCCTTTTTCGTTTCTAGCGCTTGAGAAGGAAGCTCAGGACCTCGGCCACGGCGCGGTACAGCGCTTCGGGAATCTCCTCGTCGATTTCCAGGGTCGAGAGGGCCTGGGCCAGGACGGGGTCTTCCTCGATCGGCACGCCGTGCTCGCGGGCCGTCTCGATGATCTTCTCGCCCAGCCAGCCCTGGCCCGAGGCCACGACCTTGGGCGCGTTGGGGTCTTCGTAGAGCAAGGCGACGGCGATGCGCGGTCGCGCCGAGGGCCCGGTGATCCCGCTCATGAGGCCTGGTCCACGAAATGGCCCAGCGGACTGGCGGCGCCCGGACTGGGCGGCGCGCCGGAATGGACGGCGACTTCGGGCGACAACTCGGCCCGGCGCAAGGCCGCGCCCAGGCTCTCCTCGCCAGCGCGAAGGCGCGCGATGGTCTCGGCCCTCTCGGCCCACAGCGATACGCGCGTGTGCGAACCGGTCAGGGTGATCAGGGCGTGGACCGGTCCCAGCGGCTCGAGATCGAGCGAGAAGCGGGCCTTGTAGGTGCGCTCCGCCGGACCGAAGACGCCACCGCCAGAGCCGCCGCCGTCATGGCTGATCTCGAACTGGGCGACGGCCAGGCCCTGTGGCGTCATGAACGGCAGGTCGAGGTTCAGGCGGCCAGCCTGCTGCGGACGAGCCTCGGCGGCCTCGGGTTCGTGCGGCTCGGGCAGTGAGGCGATCTGCATCAGGTCCTGCCGGGCCAGGGCGCCGTTGGTCCCCTTCAGCAGACGGCGCACGAGGTCGGCGGGCGCCTGGTCTATGGGCATTTCAGGCGCGGCCGGCTTCTGCCCGGCCATCGGGCCGCCGGCATAGGGCGGCGGCGGGACCTTGGAGCGCCCAGAGTCGGCCGGCGCCGCGCCGTAGCCCCGCGGCGTCAAGGCGCGTGGCTCAGCCGGCGGTCCGGCGATCGGGGCTTCGGCGAGGGCCTCCTCGGCGATCAGGCCTAGCTGAACCAGCGCCGACATCGCGGCGCGAACCGGTGTCTGGACGGCCGCCGAGGACTTGGGCGGGGCCACGAAAGCGCCGAAGCGCGCCGCCAGACCGTCGTCCTCCGGCGGAGGCAAAGGCGCCTTGGCGGTCGCCGGGAGAGTCTCGGGTGCGGCCTCGTGGACCTCGACAGCCTGGGGCGACGTCGGCGCGACTTCCGGATCGGGCTGGACGATCACGCTCGACGCCGGAGTGTTCGCGGCGGCCGGCCGTTGCGCCGTCGCGGGGATAGATGGAGCCCAGCGAGGCGATTCGGTCGCAGGCGCCTTCGGCTCTTCGCCGGCGGCGGACGTCGAGACCGGCTCCATACTTGGCGCGTCCGACACCCGCTGCGGAGCCTTGGCCAGCCAGGCCGACAGCGCGCCGCGGAACACCAGCAACGCGGCCTTCATGTCGTTGACCTCGGGAACGCGGGGCGCGCTATCCTGAACTGGCGTCACGGCCGCGCGGGCCATCCGGGCCTCCAGGAAGACGCCGGACCGCTCGATGGCCTGGCGCAGGCCCTGAGGCGTGGCGATCTCGGCGGCCGACGGGGCCTTGGCCATCAACGCCCTGCCCGCCTCGCGCACCTCGGTCGGCATGTCGGGACGACCGACCACGGCGCGGACATTGGCCATCAGCGGCGCTATCCCCGTCTGACGCGGCACCGCCTCGGCGGCGGCGGCGCGCACGGCGCGGACCAGGCGTGTCTCGGGCTTGGCCGGGGCAGCCTGTTGCAGCGCCGGTGGAACGGCCTTGGCGCCCGGCGCGTCGCCGGCATGGCTGGCGTCCTGGGTCGAGGCCTGCCCAGCCTGCTCGACGGGACCACCGGCATGGGCCTGAGTAGCGGGAGGACGGCCGACGATCTCGCCCAGCTGAGCGGTGGAATTGGCAAGCGCCTGGCGCGCCATCGCCTGCAACGTCGCGACAGAATCGGCCGCCGTCCCAGCCGCGGGAGCTGGAAGGATCGGGGTCACGGGCGTGGTCGGGTCGATGGCCACGACAACGGCTCCACGGCGACAGTTATGGCGATCTTAGCCTCCGGGTGTAAATCGCTGGTTAACCTTCAAAGTATGAACTCAAGGCGTCTCGCCTTCAGGGCGAGTCTAGTTTCGGCGTGTGAGGTGCGTTCTGGATACGCGGTGGCTGAGCATCGTCGAGCATCGCCGCCGCGATCTGCTGTCCATCGTGCCGATGACCCTGCTGGCCGCCGCCGGGAGCTGCGCCTGGCTCGATCCCCGGATCTGCGGCGTCTGGCTGGGGGCCGCCCTGGCGCTGGTCGCCGCCAGCCAGTTGCTCTGCCGGTTCATCGCCAAGCATGGCCAGGCCGCGCCGATCCTTGAGATCGTGCTGGCGGCCTTCACCCTGGTCTACACCTTCATCTATGCCAGCCTGCCGTCGGCCCTGGTGCTGCTGGGCGAGCGCGCGTCGGTGCTGGCCGGCGGCGCGATGATGGCCGCCATCGCGCTGAGCTGCACGGCCGAGTTCGTGATCTCCCGCCGGATCGGCCTGGCCGCCCTGGCCGCCGTGGTGCTGCAAGTGCTGCTGATCACGGTTCTGACCCTCCCGTCGACCGGCCCCGTCCAGCTGGCGCTATCCCTGGTCGCGGTGCTCTGCTTCTTCGCCTACGTGCTGCGCTATGCCCTGCATCGCGAAGCGACGGTCCGGCAGATGGCCGAAGCCACCGCGCTGGCCCAGGCCCGCGAGGCAGAGGCGGCCAGCGCCAACCGCGCCAAGACCGCCTTCCTGGCGACCATGAGCCACGAGATCCGCACGCCGCTGAACGGCATCCTGGGCATGGCGCAGGTGATGCAGGCTGACGAGCTTTCGCCGGCCCAGCGCGAGCGCCTGGGCGTAGTCCGCCAATCGGGCAAGGCCCTGACCGCGATCCTCAACGATCTGCTGGACCTGGCCCGCATCGAGTCGGGCCAACTGGAGCTGCGGCTCGAGCCGTTCGACCTGCGCGACCTGCTGGTCGGCTGCGGCCAGACCTTCGCCGCCCTGGCGCAGGGCAAGGGGTTGAGCCACGATCTGTCCATCTCCCCGACCGCCGAGGGCGCCTATCTGGGCGACGCCGCCCGGCTGCGACAGATCCTGCACAACCTGCTGTCCAACGCCGTGAAGTTCACTGAGGCTGGCGGCGTGTCCATCGTGGCTGACTACGTGGCCGGCCGGCTGGAACTGACTGTCGCCGACACCGGTCCCGGCGTCGCCGCCGACGCGCAGGAGCGCCTGTTCGACCGCTTCGTGCTGCTGGACGACATCGCCACCCGTCGCCACGGCGGCGCGGGCCTGGGGCTGGCTATCAGCCGCGAGCTGGCCCGGCGCATGGACGGCGACGTCACCCTGTTCAGCCGCCTGGGCGACGGCAGCGCCTTCACGGTCGTCCTGCCGCTGACCAAGGTCGCCGCGCCCGCTCAGGCCGAGGACGAGACCGCGCCCGACGCCGCGCCGGGACTGCGCATCCTGGCCGCCGAGGACAATCCGACCAACCAGCTGGTTCTGCGCTCAGTGCTGAGCCAGGTCGGCGTCGAGCCCCTCATCGTCGACGACGGCGCCAAGGCCCTGGCCGCGTGGCGCGACGAACCCTGGGACGCGGTGCTGATGGACATCCACATGCCGGTCATGGACGGCCTGACGGCGCTGAAGGAGATCCGACGCCTTGAGGCCGAGGAAGGTCGTCCGCGCACGCCGGTGATCGCCCTGACGGCCAACGCCATGCGCCACCAGATCGAGCTGCTGATCGAGGCGGGCATGGACGACCACGTCAGCAAGCCGATCGACGTCGCCAAGCTGCTGGGCGCGCTCGACCGGGCGGTTTCAGGCCGCAGCCAGGCCCCTCGCCTTCAGGAAGTCGATTAGGGCGTCGGCCGCGGCCTCCGACGGGTCGGGCATGCCGCGGCCCATCTTGTCCAGCGCGACGCTCTGCTCGGCGGACTGCTCGGCGCGCAACGCCGGATCATCCAGCAACCGCGCGACTTCGCGGGCCAGGCCCTCACCTTCGCATGCGTCCTGCAGCAGTTCGGGCGCGATCTCACGGTCGGCGGCGATATTGAACAGCGTGACCCAGCGCGGCTTCATCAGGCGCTTGAGGATGGCGTAGGTCAGGGGCGCGGTCTTGTAGCCCACCACCATCGGCCGCCCCGCCAGGGCCAGCTCGGTCGTCACGGTGCCGCTGCACGCCAGGGCGACGTCGGCGGCGAGGAAGGCGTCGTCCTTCAGCTGGTCGTCTTCGATCACGTGAGCCCGGAACGGCCAGCCGGCGATACGGGCTTTCACGGCCTCGGCCACCGTGTAGGCGGCGGGGACGACGATCTCGAGCTCAGGCCGCTCGGCCTTCAGAAGGCGCACGGCGTCCTCGAAAGCTGGCAGCACGCGCTCGATCTCGGACGGACGACTGCCGGGCAGCACGAGCAGGATCTGATCGGAGGCCGAGACGCCGATCGCCGCGCGCAGTCTCGCACCGTCGGCATGGTCGAAGCGCTTGGCCAGGGCCGAGTTGCCGACGAAGACGCTGGGCAGGTCCACGGCGTCGAAATACGGCTTGTCCATCGGCTGGATCGACAACAGCAGGTCGACGGCCTTGGCCAGGCTTCGGGCGCGGCCGGCGCGATAGGCCCAGACCTGCGGCGCGACGTACTTCACCAGCGGCAACCTGGGGTCCAGCTTCCGCAGAGCATGGGCCAGGCGAATGTTGAAGCCCCAGCTGTCGATCAGGATGGCGACGTCGGGCTTTTCGCGGGCCGCCAGGGCCACGGTGTCCTTCAGGCGGGCCTTGACCGTCGGATAGGCCCTCAGCCCCTCCACGATACCCAGGATCGACAGCTGGGCGATATCGAAGGGGCTGTCGACGCCCTGCTCGGCCATCTTGGCCCCGCCGACCCCGACGAACGCGACCTTGTCGCCCAGCCGAGACCGCAGCGCCTTGGCCAAGCTGGCGCCCAGGGCGTCGCCCGAGGCCTCGGCGGCGACCAGCATGACCTTCAGCATCAAGTCCGCTCCTGCGGATCAACCCCCAGCACGAAGAGGCCCAGATCGTCGGCGCAGGCCGTCACGGCCTCGCGGTCGACCACCAGCAGACCGCCGGCCTCGCCGACCACGCCCGCCAGGCCCGCGCGGGCGGCGCGCTGGATAGTGGCGACGCCAATGGTCGGCAGATCGACCTTGGTCTCCTGGATCGGCTTGGGCGCCTTGGCCAGCACGCCGCGCGGACGCTCGGCCGAGCCACGGATCGCCTGAGGCAGCTCGGCCACCCGGCGCAGCATGGCGTCGGTGCCCTCTTGGGCCTCGACGGCCAGGACCAGGCCGTTGCAGACCACGGCGCCCTGGCCCACGTCCAGTCGGCCGATCTCGCGCGCCACCAGCAGGGCCTTGTCGATATCGGCCATGTGCTCGTCGCGCGGATAGAACTTGCCCAGGCGGCCGCGCGGCAAGGTCATCTCGCCGACCACCTCGTGCGCCCCCTCGATCTCGAAGCCTTCCTTCTCGAACTCGTCCAGCACCCGGCGCAGCAAGGCGTCATCGCCCTGGCGCGCCGCCTTGATCAGGCTGGGCACGATCAGCAGGCCGCGCGCATCCGGCATCAGGGCGGCGAAGTCCGGGCGCTTCACGTCGCCGGCGAAGCAGACGACCTCGCAGCCCTCGGCCCGCAGCGCCTTGAACGCCTTGCCGAACTCGCCGATGCCGACCTCGGCGCCAGGATAGCGCGCCAAGGCCGGGTCGGCGAAGCCGCGCAGGCGCATCACCGCGAAGGCGCGGCCGGCGGCCTCGCAATGGGCCGCCAGTTCGACGGGCAACGCCCCGCCGCCGGCGATCAGACCGAGCTTGCGCATCACCCGACCCTAGACCTCGCGCTCGGGCAGGCAGAGCGGGCGGTTGGCGTCGGCGCGGATGAAGTCGACAATCTCCATCACCTCCGGGATCGCCGCATGGGTCTCGGCCACGTCCTCGAGACGCTCCTGGAAGGTGCCTTCGTCGGCGAACATCAGGCGATAGGCCGCGCGCAGAGCATTGATCGTCTCGCGCGAGAAGCCTCGGCGTTTGAGGCCGACCAGGTTCAGGCCCTCGAGATGGGCATGGTTGCCCCAGACCGAGCCGTACGGAATGACGTCCTTTGTCACGGCGGCCAGGCCGCCGATGAAGCTGTAGCGGCCAATGCGCGAAAACTGGTGCGCGGCGGCCAGGCCGCCCATGAACACGTAGTCGCCGATGGCGACGTGCCCCCCCAAGGTCGCTCCCTTGGCCAGCACCACGAAATCGCCGACCGAACAGTCGTGAGCGACATGCGAGCCGACCATGTAGAGGCCGTCCGAACCGATCGTCGTCACGCCCTTACCCGACGCGGTGCCCGTATGCATGGTCACGTGCTCGCGGATGATGTTGCGCGGGCCGATCAGCAGTTCAGTGCGCTCGCCCTTATGGCCCAGATGCTGCGGCGGGCCGCCCAGATTGGCGAACGGATGCACGACACAAGCCTCGCCGATCGTCGTCGCGCCCTCCACCACGACGTGCGACAACAGGCGGACGCCCGCTTCCAGCGTCACGTCGGGACCGACGATGCTGTAGGGCCCGATGTTGACGTCCGCGGCGACCTTGGCTTCGGGCGCGATAATGGCGGTCGGGTGAATCGTCATGCCTTGGGTCCCGTCTCGACCACCATGGCGGCGAACTCGGCCTCGGCGGCCACCTTGTCGCCGACCTTGGCCACGCCCTTGAACTTGAAGATCGACGAGCGCGCGCGCACCACCTCGACCTCCATCCGGATCACGTCGCCGGGACGCACAGGATTGCGGAAGCGCACGCCGTCGATCGACATGAAGAAGATGGTCTTGCCCTCGGTGTCGACCTCGAGCGTCTTGCTCATCAACACCGCGCCCGTCTGGGCCAGGGCTTCGATGATCAGCACGCCGGGCATCACCGGGTTGCCCGGGAAGTGGCCCTGGAAGAACGGCTCGTTGATCGTCACGCACTTGATGCCGACGATCGACTGGCCGGGCCTGTAGTCCTCGGCGCGGTCGACCAGCAGGAACGGATAGCGGTGCGGGATGCGCGCCAGGATCTCCGCGATGTCGATGTCGGTCCGCACCGTTTGTTCGGTGTTCTCGCTCATGGTCTGCCCCTCGTCCCTCGACCGCCCGCCATGCGCGACAGCCATGCGGTCTCCCGAAGCCACCGCTTGAGCGGCCGCGCCGGAAATCCCGTCCAAGTTTCGCCTTCCGGCACGTCCTTGAACACCGAGGCGGCCGCCCCGATACTCGCGCCCGAGCCGATGTTCAAATGGTCGGCGACGCCGGCCTTGCCACCGAAGGCGACACCGTCGCCGACGATCGTGCTGCCTGACAGCCCGGTATAGGCCGCCAGCACGCAATTGCGTCCTACACGGACGTTGTGCGCGACATGCACCAGGTTGTCGATCTTGGTGTTCTCGCCGATCGTGGTGTCGGCGAAGGCGCCCCGGTCGACGCAGCTGTTGGCGCCGATCGTGACGTCGTCCTGGATCACCACCCGGCCCAGCTGGGGCATGTCAACCATGCCGCGCGGCCCCACGGCGGCCCCGAAGCCCGCCTCGCCCAGCACCGCGCCGGCCGAGATCGACACCCGGTCGCCCAGCAGCGCGAAACCGATCACGGCATTGGGGCCGATCACGCAGTCACGCCCGATCAGCACGCCCGGACCGATGACGGCCCCAGGGCCGATCCGGGTGCCGCGCCCGATCCTAGCCCCCTGCCCGATCGTCACGTTGGGCGCCAGCAGGACGCCATCCTCCAGCTCCGCTTCCGGATGAAGGGCGGCGGCGGAGGGATCGTGACGACGCGGCGCGTGAAGACGGCCCACGGCCGCGGCCCAGGCCGCCTGCGGATGCCTGGTGACCAGCGCGGCGCAGGTCTCCGGCAGGATGTCACGGTGCTCGGGACGCACGAAACACGCCCCGGCCAGGGTGGCCCCGGCGGCGTCCTTGCGCTTGGCGTCGGAGAAGAAGGCGACGCTCTGCGCGTCGGCGCTATCCAGCGGCGCGGCGCGGGCGATGGCCCGGTCGCCCAGGGCGGCGTCCGCCAGTTCGGCGACGCCGGCCCGAGCCAACTCGGAAAGCGATGCCGGACCCAGGTTGTCGAAGAAACGGGGGTCCGGCATGGCTCCTCACGAATAAGTTCCCCTAGGTAATCCTAAAGGAGACGATTCGCTTACTTATTGGTCGGTTGCAGGGCCGCGGCGCCCGGAACGCCTTGGTCCAGACGTTCGCGATCGAAGGTCAGGGTCTTGATGCGCGCGTCGAGCGCGGCGACCACGGCGCCGGTGATGTCCATCGCCGGGTTGGCCAGCATCACCGATTCACGATCGAACAGGATGCTGCACTTCTGGGCCTGATAGACCTGACGGATCGGCGTATCCATTTCCTGATAGACGCGCTGCAGGGCCTTCTGCTCGGTGGTTTCGACTTCCTTCTGGCGCAGTTGGCCCTTGCGCTGCCAGGCGTTGGCCTTGACCTGCAGAGCGGCGGCCTGCTGCTCCAGGGCGTCCTGGGCCAGGGTGGCCTTCTTGGCGTCGAGGGCCTTGGCTTCGTTGTCGAGGCCAGTGCGCTCGGCGGTCAGCTCGGCGTTCACCTGCTGGATGATGGTCTTCAGGCGGGCGTCGACCGCCTTACCCACCATCGAGTTGCCGACGGCGCCCTGGCTCGAGAAGATGCAGACGCCCGGCAGAGCCGGGCCGTGCGTGACAGCCGGAGCCGCGGGAGCGGCGGCCGGAGCCGTCTGGGCCGAGGCGCTGGTCGCGAGGGCGAGAGCGACGACGCTGGACGCGGCCGCGGACAGGAACTTGGACATGTTTATTGGAACCTTGTGGAGGTGGAGAACCGGAAGGTTTCGGTTCGATCGTAGTCTTCCTTGGCCAAAATGCGGCTGATATCGAATCGGATGGGACCCATGGGGGACTTCCAGTCGATCGAGATACCCGCCGTCGCACGCAGGCCGAGGTTATCCTTGATGAACGGATCGAAGACGCCAGGCGACTTCTGACGATCCACATCATCCAGCAGACCCGCCGTACCCACGTCGCTGAACAGGGCGGCCTTGATGCCGTACTGCTCGGGCAGGAAGGTCGGGATGGTCAGCTCGAAGGTGCTGATGGCGTAAAGCTTGGCGCCCATCGAGTTGTTGGTGCTCGAGATGTCGCGCGGACCGATACCGGCGATCTCGAAGCCGCGGAACGAGGTGCCGCCGCGATAGAAGCGGTCGTTGATGCGGACATTGTCGCCGCCCCAGCCCTCGATATAGCCGAACGAGCCCGTGGCGCTGAACACCAGGTCCTTGGTGAAGCCCCAGTACCAGCCGGCGTCGGCTTCGGTCTTCAGGTACTTCACGTCGCCGCCGATGCCGGCCAGGTCCTGGTTCAGGTCGGCGAACCAGCCGCGGGTCGGGTTGATCGGGTCGTTGCGCTTGTCGATGCGCAGGCCATAGCCGATCAGCGAGGTGATGTAGGCGCCGCGCTGCAGACAGAGGATCTGCGAGACCGAGCCGCTGGTGCAGAGGCTGTCGGCCACGCTGACGTCGTCCTGACGGATCGTGTAGCGCAGGCTCATCGATGAGTCGTTGGTCAGCGGGAAGCCGAAGCGGATGTCGCCGCCGACCGACTTGGTGTCGTAGGCCGCGTAGTCCGACAGGTCGTAGCGGAAGGTGTACAGGTTGACGCCCGCCACCAGGTTGCGGCCGGCGAAGCGCGGCTCGCTGAAGCCGAAGTCGATCTGCTGGCGCAGCGAACCGACCGAGGCGCGAGCCCGCAGGTTCTGGCCGCGGCCGCGGAAGTTGCGTTCCGTGATGCCGACGTCAAGCACCAGCTTGTCGACCGAGCTGTAGCCGGCGCTGAACGACAGTTCGCCCGTCGGCTGCTCCTCGACCTTCACCTTCAGGCTCGTGCGGTCCGGGGCCGAGCCGGGGGTGTCCTCGATGTCGACTTCCTTGAAGAAGCCCAGGCGACGGATGTTGTTCTTCGAGCGGTCGACCAGCACGCGGTTGTAGGCGTCGCCCTCGGCCACTTCCAGTTCGCGGCGCAGGACGTAGTCCAGCGTGCGGGTGTTGCCGACGATGTCGATGCGGTCGACATAGACGCGCGGGCCTTCACGGACCGAGAACACCACGTCGACGGTCTTGGTCTCGCGGTTGGGCACGTAGCGCGGACGCACGTCCACGAAGGCGAAGCCGGCCGCGCCCGCCGCGAAGGTCAGGGCGTCGGTGGCCTGCTCGATGCGTTCGTCCTCGTACAGCTGGCCGGCGCGGATCGGCAGGATCTGCGCCAGCAGGTTGCCGTCCAGCTTCTTCAGTTCGGTTTCGACGGTGACCTTGCCGAACTTGTACTTCGGGCCTTCGTCGAGGGTGTAGGTGACGGCGAAGCCGTTCTTGTCGGGCGCCAGCTCGGCCACCGACGAGACGACGCGGAAGTCGAAGAAGCCGCGGTTGCGGTAGTGCTTGCGCAGTTGCTCGCGGTCGTACTCGATCCGGTCGGGGTCGTAGTTGTCGTTGCTGGTCAGGATCTTGTACCAGCGGCTTTCCTTGGTCACGACCACGTCGCGCAGGTCGTTGTCCGAATACTCGCTGTTGCCCAGGAAGTTGATCCCCAGCACGCCGCTCTTGGGGCCTTCGCTGATTTCAAAGACCAGGTCGACGCGCTTCTGCGGCAGTTCCACCACCTTGGGCGTCACGGTCGCCGAGATGCGGCCCGAACGGCGATACAGTTCGATGATACGCTGGACGTCGGCCTGCACCTTGGCGCGGGTGAAGATGCCGCGCGGGCGGATCTGCACTTCGTCCTTCAGCTTGTCTTCCTTCAGGGACGAGTTCCCCTCGAAGACTACCTGGTTGATGATCGGGTTCTCGACGACCTTCACCACGAGGTCGCCGCCCTGCATCTCGATCTTCACGTCGGCGAACAGGTCGGTGCGGGCCAGGGTCTTCAGCGCCAGGTCGAGGCGCTGGGAATCGACCGTGTCGCCCGGCTGGATCGGCAGATAGGACAGAACCGTGCCCTGCTCGATGCGTTCGTTGCCCTGAACGACGATGCGCTGGACCACGCCGGTCTGAGCGGCCTGGGCGAAAGCCTGTTGCGGAGCCACCAGGGCCGTCGAGCCGAGGAGCAGCGCCATACCCGTGGCGAACGCGGCGCTTTGGGCGCGAAGTTTGTTCATGGGACCAATCATGGACGAAGAGCGGGCGTTCACGTGAACAGGCCGCCGATGAATTTGAACACGTCGTAGCGGTTGAGGTCGTTCCACGCCGCGAACAGCATGAAACCCAGGATCAAGGCAAGCCCCGCGCGGAAGCCGGCCGCCTGGAAATCCGCCCGTAGAGGCCGCTTGGCCACGGCTTCGTAGGCGTACATCAGCAGATGCCCGCCATCGAGGACCGGGATCGGCAGCAGATTCATGAAGCCGATGCTGACCGACAGGCTGGCGATCAGCAGCATGGACGACATGAAGACGCGCAGGGCCATGGTGCCCACGTCGGGCGCGCCGGCGGCGCTGGCCTTGGTCACCGCGCCGGCGGTGTGGCCGATGCCGATCAGGCCGCTGATCTGGTCGGCGGGCATCTGACCGGTGACGAGGCGGCCCAGATAGAAGCCGATCGTCCTGATCATGCCCCACACCTCGACCGTGGCGTCGGGAATGGCGGTCAGGACGCTGGAGCGCTTGAACTGGGTGATCCCGGCGTTCTCGATGCCCAGCTGGCCGGTCTTCATGCGCCCGCTGATCTTGTCGTTGATCTCGACCAGGCGCGGCGTGGCGGTCAGGTGAACCTGCTGCTCGCCCCGCTTGACCGTGAAGTCGATCGGCAGGTTGGCGCGCAGCGAGACATAGCCTTGCAGGTCCTGGAACGTGCCGATCTTGCGCCCGTCGGCGGCGACGATGATATCGCCCTTCTTGAAGCCGGCCGCCGCCGCCGCGCCGCCCGGCACGACACCGTTGACGCTGGCCACACGCTGCGGCGAGCCGACCAGCACCAGGAAAACCGCCATGATCAGGATGGCCAGGACGAAATTCGACACCGGGCCGGCCACGGCGATGATCGCCCGCTGCCAGACCGGCTTGAAATGGAAGTACTTGGAGACCCCCGCCTCGCCCTCGCGCCGCACGATCGAGTCGCGCATGGCGGCCAGGTTGTCCTGGTCGGGCACGCTGGCGGCGTTCTCGTCGCCGGAGAAGCGGACATAGCCACCCAGGGGGATCGAGGCGACGCGCCATTCGACGCCGTGCTTGTCGGTCCACGACAGCAGCGGCGGGCCAAAGCCGATCGAGAAGCAGTCGATGGCCACCCCGCAAGCCCGCGCGGCCCAATAGTGCCCGAGCTCGTGGATGGTCACCACGACGGACAGCACGAAGGCCGTGGACAGGATGAAGATCAAGACGTCAGTCATAGGTTGGCCGGTCCCCCGGATCAGAGCCGGCGATGCTTTTGCGCGACAACCTCGGCCGCAATGCGGCGAGCGCTGGCGTCGATCATCATCGCATTATCGACAGCGTCACTTTCCGCCACGGCGAGGTTGCCCAGACTGTTCATACGCTCAAGGGTTCCCGCCACCGCGGCGGCAATATCGAGAAAGCCAATCCGCCGGTCAAGGAAAGCAGCAACGGCGACCTCATTGGCCGCGTTCATCGCCGTCGGCGCGCCGCCGCCCAGGCGCAGAGCCTCGCGGGCGATGCCGATCGACGGGAACCGGTCCAGGTCGGGCGATTCGAAGGTCAGCTGGCCATAGGCGGCCAGATCCAGGCGCGGCGCCGGCCAGGGCAGCCGGTCCGGCCAGGCGAAGGCGCAGGCGATCGGAGCGCGCATGTCGGGCGGGCCCATCTGGGCCAGGGTCGAGCCATCGGCGTACTCGACCAGGCTGTGGATCACGGACTGGGGATGGATCACGACGTCGATACGGTCTTCGGGCGTTCCGAACAGGTAGGAAGCCTCGATCATTTCGAGGCCCTTGTTCATCATCGTCGCGGAATCGACCGAAATCTTGGCGCCCATGCTCCAATTCGGGTGGGCGATGGCCTGTTCCGGGGTCGCGGCGGCCATGGCGGCCCTGTCCCAGGTGCGGAAGGGCCCGCCCGAGGCGGTCAGGATCAGTCGCGCCACCCGGTGGGCGCAGTCGGGCTGCAGCACCTGGAAGATGGCCGAGTGCTCCGAATCGACCGGGATCACCGAACCGCCGGCCGCCTTGGCGATGGCCAGCAGGGCCGGCCCCGCGCAGACGAGGCTTTCCTTGTTGGCCAGGGCCACGATCGCGCCGGTGCGGGCGGCCGCGACGGTGGGGGGGAGGCCCGCCGCGCCGACGATCGCCGACATCACCCAGTCCGCGCCCATGGCGGCGGCTTCGGTCACGGCGGCCGCGCCGGCGGCGGCGCGCACGCCGGTTCCGGCCAGACCGTCCTTCAGCGCCTGCAGCTTGCTCTCGTCCTCGATGACCGCGACCGTCGGCGTCCAGCGCCGGGCCTGCTGGATCAGGCGCTCGACATTGCGCCCAGCCGTCAGGGCCAGAATCTCGATCTCGACGCCGGATTCCTCGAAAAGGCTCAAGGTCGAAAGGCCGATCGACCCGGTCGAGCCCAGCACCACCACCTTGCGGGGTAAGGTCAATGCGCCCATCCCACGTGGTCGACCAGCCGGACGGCGGCGATGACGATCGCCGCGAACATCAGGCCATCGACGCGATCCAGCAGGCCGCCGTGGCCCGGGATGATGTCGCCGCTGTCCTTCACGCCGAAGCGGCGCTTGAGGATCGATTCCCAGAGATCGCCGGCCATGGTCGCCAGACCGCCGAGGAGGCCGATCAGGGCCGCCGCGGGCCAGACCAGTTTCAGATGGGCGAAGTGGGCCACCAGGACCGCGCCGATCGTCGCCGCCACCAGGCCGCCGATGAAACCCGACCAGGTTTTGTTGGGCGAGATCTGGGGCCACAGCTTGGGCCCCTTCAGCAGACTGCCCACCACATAGGCGAAGATGTCGGCAAACCAGGTCACCACGAACAGCAGCAGCGTCCACCACAGACCGTCGGGCAGGGAGCGAACCCAGACCAGAGCGATGACCGCCGGGGCGATATAGACCACGCCATAGGCCGCGTCGGCCCGCCGCTCGACCGCGCCCCGCGCGATCAGCCCCGCCAGGAAGGCGCCGACCAGCACGACCGACCAGGCGATGTAGAAGTTGTGCAAGAAGCCGGCGAGCACGGCGATCGCGCAGAAGACGCCAACCACGGCGCCGACCGCGCGCGGGGCCTTGGGCGCGCTGATCTTGCCCCATTCCCGTGCCAACAGGGCCACGCAGACCAGGGCCAGGGCCAGAATCCAGAAGCCGCCGAACCAGACGGCGGCCACGACCATGGGCACGAGCACGGTGGCCGAAACCACGCGCGTCCGAAGATTGCCCCAGTTGAAACGCTTAGCCGGCGACGGCGACGTCATCGGCAGCGACCCCTCCGTAGCGTCGGTCCCGACGGCGATATTCGGCGATGGCGGCCGCCAGGGCCTCGGGCCCGTAGTCGGGCCACAGCACGTCCTGGAAGATCAGCTCGGCGTAGGCGCATTCCCAGAGCAGAAAGTTGGAAATACGGCGCTCGCCGCTGGTGCGCACGATCAGGTCCGGCGCCGGGGCCGAAGCCGTCGACAGGAAGCGCTCGAAGGTCTCTTCGGTCAGGTCCGAGGCCTTGGCTTCGCCGCGCTCGACCTTCTCGGCGAAGGCGCGGGCCGCATCGGTAATGTCAGCCTGACCGCCGTAGTTGAAGGCCACCTGCAGCGTGAACTGGGTGTTACCCTCGGTGCGCTTCTCGGCCCGGTCGATCACCTCGGCGATATCGGCCGACAGCCCCGTGCGGCGGCCGATGATGCGGACGCGCACGCCCGCCTTGGCCAGGCGCTCCAGGTCCGATTCAACATAGGCCTTGAGCAGGCTCATCAGTTCGGAGACCTCGTGCGCCGGCCGGCGCCAGTTCTCGGTCGAGAAGCCGAAGACGGTCAGCACGCCGACGTTCTGAGTCTGAGCGCCCTCGACGGTGCGCTTGAGGGCGTTGACCCCGGCGCGATGGCCGAGGACGCGCGGCATCCCCCGCTGCTTCGCCCAGCGGCCGTTGCCATCCATGATAATGGCCACGTGCAGACGTTGGTCGGTCGCCTCGCCCCCGGCGCGCCCCGACACGTTCTGCGGACCGGTGGTCGCCGGCATTCGCTTCAACCTTCCCTCGTCGCTCCCCCATCAACTCGCAGGAAGGGCGATCAGACTTGCATGATCTCTTGTTCTTTGATTTTCAAGGCCTCGTCCACGCGCTTGATGGCCTCGTCGGTCATCTTCTGGACCTCGGTTTCCATCTTCTTGCGCTCGTCCTCGGCGATCGCGCCGTCCTTCTCGGCCTTCTTCAGGTCGTCGTTGGCGTCGCGGCGGACGTTGCGGACGGCGATCTTCTGCTGCTCGGCGTACTTGCCGGCGATCTTGGAGAGATCCTTGCGGCGCTCCTCGGTCAGCGGCGGAATCGGAATGCGCAGATTCTGACCTTCGACGACCGGGTTCAGGCCCAGGCCCGAGGCGCGGATCGCCTTCTCGACCGAGACCACGACGCCGCGGTCCCAGACGCTGACATTGATCTGGCGCGGCTCGGGCACGCTGACCGAAGCCACCGCGTTCAGCGGCGTGGTCGAGCCATAGGCCTCGACCATCACCTGATCCAGCAGGCTGGCCGAAGCGCGACCGGTGCGCAGACTGGCGAATTCGTCCTTCAGGGCGGCGATGGTCTTGTCCATTCGCTCGCGGTAGCGCGACAGGACGGGTTTCTCGGCGGCGGCCATGGCGGGCTCTCCTCGCGGTTCTCTATCTTCAGGCGGCGCGGTCGGCGGCGACCACGGTGTGGGTCCCCTCGCCTCGCAGGACGGTCAGCAGATTGCCGCGCCCCTTGATCGAGAAGACCACGATCGGAATGTTGCTGTCGCGCATCAGGGCCACGGCCGAGGCGTCCATGACCCGCAGATCCTTGGCCAGCACGTCCATGTAGCTCAGACGCTCGTAGCGCTCGGCCTTCGGATCCTTCTTGGGATCGGCCGTATAGACGCCATCGACGCTGGTGCCCTTGAACAGGGCGTCGCACTGCATCTCGGCGGCGCGCAGGGCCGCGGCGGTGTCGGTGGTGAAGAACGGATTTCCGGTCCCGGCGGCGAAGATCACGACGCGGCCCTTCTCCAGGTGACGCTGGGCGCGGCGGCGGATGTAGGGCTCGCAGACCGTGGCCATCGGGATGGCCGACTGCACGCGGGTCTCGACGCCGATACGCTCGAGCGCGTCCTGCATGGCCAGAGCGTTCATGACGGTGGCCAGCATGCCCATGTAGTCGGCGCTGGAGCGCTCCATGCCCTTGGCCGCGCCGGCCATGCCGCGGAAGATATTGCCGCCGCCGATCACCAGGCACAGCTCGACGCCGGACTTGACGATCTCGGCCACGTCTTCGGCCACGGATTGCACGGTGTTGGTGTCGATACCGTAGGGCGTGTCGCCCATCAGGACCTCGCCGGACACCTTCAGCAGGATGCGGCGGTATTTCTGGGGCGCGCTGGTATCGGACATTGGACCGCTATTCCTGAGTCGTCGGCACGCACATTACGTGCGTTCTACAGAAGTGAGGTGGGTTTTGCCAACCGTCCTGACCCTCTGACGGGGTTGTCGAACGGCAGGCGCAAAAAGGGCGCGGCGCGCGTCTAGACGCGCCGCGCCCTGATTGTTTGCCGGGCCCCGAAGGACCCAGCGTTCAAGCCTTAGGCCTGGCCAGTCATCGAGGCGACTTCGGCGGCGAAGTCGTCCTGCTTCTTTTCAACGCCTTCGCCCAGGGCGAGACGGGTGAAGCCCTTCACGGTGATCGGCGCGCCCAGCGTCTTGGCGGTCTCGACGACCAGCTGCTCGACGGTCTGGTCCGGGTTCATGACGAAAGCCTGCTTCAGCAGCACGACTTCTTCCAGGAACTTGCGGATACGGCCTTCGATCATCTTTTCGACGACCGCCGGCGGCTTGCCCGACTCCAGAGCCTGTTCGGTGAACACGGCCTTTTCACGCTCGATGGCGGCCGGGTCGAGATCGTCCGGCGACAGCGACAGCGGGGCGGTCGCGGCGACGTGCATGGCGATCTTGCGGCCCAGCTCGCGCAGGGCGGTCTTGTCGCCGGTCGACTCGACGGCCACCAGCACGCCGATGCGGCCGAGGTCCGGCGCGGTGGCGTTGTGGATGTACGAGGCGACGACGCCGTTCTCGACGGTGTGTTTGGCCGCGCGACGAACCATCATGTTCTCGCCGATCGTGGCGATCAGGTTGGTCAGGTGATCCTGCACGCTCTCGCCGCCGGCCAGCTTGGCCGCGGTGATGGCGTCGACCGAACCGTCGGTGGTCAGAGCCGCGCCGGCGATCTGGCGAGCAGCGCCCTGGAACAGGTCGTTGCGCGACACGAAGTCGGTTTCGGCGTTCACTTCGACGGCGGTGGCGGTTTCACCCGCGCCCTGCTCGGTCGTGGCGACGGCCACCAGGCCCTCGGCGGCGGCGCGATCGGCCTTCTTGGCGGCCTTCGAGAGGCCCTTGGCGCGCAGCCAGTCGATGGACGCTTCGATGTCGCCGTTGTTTTCCGACAGCGCCTTCTTGCAGTCCATCATGCCGACGCCGGACTTTTCGCGCAGTTCTTTGACGAGCGCAGCCGTGATCTCAGCCATGGAAAATCTCCAGATTCAAACGGTTAGCGATCGGGCTTTTGGCCCGCCTAATCCATAAAGAGTAGCGACCGGGCTTGTAGCCCGGTCGCATGTCAGGGTCGCGACGGCCTCTCCACCCCGGCCAGGCCAGGCGAGAGGCGCGCGGGAATCAGCCCTCGGCCGATTCCGGAGCCGCTTCGGCGGCGACTTCAACCGGCGCTTCCGGAGCGGCTTCGACAGCGGCTTCCGGGGCGGCTTCAGCGATCGCTTCCGGAGCCAGGGCGCGAGCCAGGGCCGGCTCGGTCGGGTTCACGGCGGCGCCCAGGTCGACGCCCGAGCCGGCTTGACCAGCGGCCAGACCGTCCAGGACGGCGTCGGCGATCAGGTCGCAGTACAGTTGCAGGGCGCGGGCGGCGTCGTCGTTACCCGGGATCGGGTAGGTGATGCCGTCCGGATCGCAGTTGGTGTCGAGGATGGCGACGACCGGGATGTTCAGCTTGCGGGCTTCCAGGATCGCGATCGCTTCCTTGTTGGTGTCGATCACGAACATGATGTCGGGGATGCCGCCCATGTCCTTGATGCCGCCCAGCGACAGTTCCAGCTTGTCGCGCTCGCGCGTCAGCTGCAGCAGTTCCTTCTTGGAACGGCCTTGGCCTTCGCCGGCCAGGACGCCTTCCAGCTCGCGCAGACGCGCGATCGAGCCCGAAACGGTGCGCCAGTTGGTCAGGGTGCCGCCGAGCCAGCGGTGGTTCACGTAGTATTGGGCGCAGCGCTTGGCGGCGGTGGCGACCGGGTCGCTGGCCTGGCGCTTGGTGCCGACGAACAGCACGCGACCGCCGGCGGCGGCGACTTCACGGACCTTCACCAGGGCTTGGTGCAGCAGCGGGATCGACTGCGACAGGTCGATGATGTGGATGTTCGAGCGCGAGCCGAAGATGTAGCGGTCCATCTTCGGGTTCCAGCGGTGCGTCTGGTGGCCGAAGTGGGCGCCGGCTTCCAGGAGCTGACGCATGGAGAATTCGGGAAGAGCCATCGGGCCTGTATCCTTTTTCCGGTTGAACCTCCGCGGACACCCCCGTTCCAGACCATTCTGGAGCGGGACCGGAACGGCGACGCCGGGATGTCTCCCCGGTGCAACCGAACGTCCACGTGTGGAATGGCCGCGCAGATAGTCTCTCGGCGAAGAAAAAGCAAGCCCTCGGCGCGATCGGGGGCGCCGGCCGCACGGTTGATCCGTCGCGACCACGCCGACCGCAAGATCCATCCCCTCGGACTGGCGGGCATCCACCGACGCCCCCCCCAGGGCGACCGGAAAGTCGTCGCCGTTCCGACATACTGATGTGGACCGATCGACCCGGCGTCGTCGTTACACAAGGCATAGCTGGAGAACGTCATGCTCGCGGTCTTCGATCTGGACGGAACCTTGCTGGACGGCGACTCCACTGGCCTTTGGCTATGGGGACGGGTCAAGCGTTCGCCCTTGCGCGCCCTGGCGGTCCTGGCCGTGGCTCCGTTCGCCGCGCCCATGGTGATGATCCCGCGCACGCGCCGGCTCGGCGCCTCGATCCTGCTGTGGATCGCCACGGCGGGCCTGGGCGAGCCGGCCTTGCGCGACTCTTGCGCGGGGTTCGGCGAAGCGTTCCGGGCCGGCGGCAGCGCCCTGGCCTGGCGCCCGGGCGGTCTCGCCGCCCTGAAGGCGCATCTGGACGCCGGCGACCGCGTCGTGGTGGTCACCGCCGCCCCGGCCATCCTGGCCCAGGCGTTGATCGGGCCTCTGGGCCACCCGATCGAGGTGCTTGGCACCTCTCTGAAGCGCCGCGGCGGCGGCTGGGTCGCCGATGTCCACTGCCGCCACCAGCGCAAGTGTCAGGCTCTGGCCGAGGCCGGCCATGGCGCGCGCTGGGCCTATGCCTATACCGACAGCCTCGACGACCTGCCCCTGCTGCGCGGCGCGGAGACGCCGGTGATCGTCAAGGGCGGCAAGAAGGCCGAGCGGCGACTGTTCCGAGCCGGACTGGCCAACGGTCGGGCGGCCGCCTGGTAGGCCGGCCCGCCCGCCTGGCGCCGCCCAACCCGTTCACGGCAAGGCGCGCTGGCGTCCGGGCCATGGCACGGTCGAAAGCCCCCGAAAGGATACCCCCGGAACCTGACGACGATCATCCTCGCGAAAACATGGACCTAAGCGGCGTCGGCAATCCGCTGCTCGATTGAAGCGGCGCGCCTGAAATCCAGCCTCGCCCCTTCCCATCAGTCACCGCGAATTTCGCCTGGGCATCAGGTCGAACCCAGATCCGACCCGGGCTCGCGGATGAGCGGCTAGCGCCGCCGCCGCGCCCTCAGAACGATTTGCCGTCCACCGGCTGCGGCTTCAGGGCGAAGACGTCGACACCGTCCAGGCAGCGGACATTGATCGCCGCCATCTTCCGGCCGTCAGGCGCGGTCCCCATCCCGAACGACTGGATGCCGCAGGTCTCGCAGAACAGGTGCGAGATCTTGTGGGTGTTGAACTGGTATTCGGTCAGGGCGTCCTGGCCGCTCTTCAGCTCAAAGGCGCTCTCCGGCGCGAAGGCCAGGATCGCGCCAAGCTTGCCGCAACGGGAACAGTTGCAACTGATCACGCTCTCCAGCTCTACATCGACCGCGTAGCGCACGCGTCCGCACTGGCAACCGCCTTCGTGACTGGCCATTGGCCCTCTCCCCTGTGTCCGCCTGTTCCGGTTCTTCTATCGCAACGATGCCGGCGACCGCCGCCGGCGGTGGAAATCCCGTCGAGACCTCCAACCCGAAACCGGACATCAAGTTGAAATAGGAATTTATTCCTACACATCCTCCAGCAGCGCCACGCCGGGCGCGGTCTTCAGCGCCCCGCGCAGCGCAGCATCCAGCGTATAGCGCCCCGGCAGACGCAGTTCGATCTCGCGCCCCCCGCCGATAGCGGCGACGAAGGTCACTTCTCCGCCTTTCTGCCCCTGCGCCGGCTCGAGGCGACGCTTCAGCGCTTCGATCTCGGTCGCCGATGGCGACAGGTGGACCCGCAGGCCGGCCACCACGTTTTCGATGGCCTTCTCGATTGGCTCGGCGTCATCGCCGAAGAAGCGAACCTCGCCGTCGCGGGCCTTGGCGCGAACCTTGATGACCACGGCCTTGCCCGGTTCCAGAACGTCACGACATTTGCGCAGGGATTCCGGCGGGAACAGCACCTCGTACTCGCCGGTCGGGTCCGAGAGCGAGACGAAGGCGAACTTCTCGCCGCTTTGCGAAGCCCGCTCCTGGCGGCGACGGACGACGCCGCACATGCGCAGGGCCTCCATGCCGGCTTCGGCCTGGGCCATGGCCTCGGTCAGCATCGACGTGCGGCGACGACGCAGCATGCCGACCACATCTTCCAGCGGGTGGCCGGTCAGGTAGAAGCCGACAGCCGACAACTCCTCGTCCAGCAGGTCGACCTGGTTCCAGTTCTCGGTCTTGGAGAGGCGCGGGCGCCCGGCGCCCGGGTCCGAGCCGAACAAGCCGCCCTGCCCGCCCTGGCGGTCAGCGTGACAGCTTTGGGCATGGGCAATCAGCACATCGGCCGAGGCGACGATCTGGGCGCGGTTCTTGTGGATCTGGTCGAAGGCCCCGGCCCGGGCCAGGTTTTCGATGGCGCGCTTGTTGACCTGCTTGGGATCGATCCGCTCGACGAAATCGAAGATGTCGCGGAATGGCCCGCCCCCCTCGCGGATGGCCACCAGATGCTTCATGGCCTCCAGACCGACGTTGCGAATGGCGCCCAGGGCGTAGAGCACCTCGCCGTTCTCGACCTCGAAGTCGGCGCCCGAGACATTGACGTCCGGCGCCCGCACCGTGATGTCGAACTTGCGGGCGTCCTGGTGGAAGACGGCCAGCTTGTCGGTGTTCGACAGATCAAGGCTCATCGAGGCGGCGAAGAACTCGACCGGCGTATTCGCCTTAAGCCAGGCCGTCTGATACGAGATGAAGGCGTAGGCGGCGGCGTGCGACTTGTTGAAGCCGTAGCCGGCGAACTTGGCCACCAGTTCGAAGATCGAGCCCGACTGCTCCTCGGGGACGTTCTTTTCCTTGGCGCCGGAGACGAAACGGATCTTCTGGAGATCCATCTCCTCTTTCTTCTTCTTGCCCATGGCGCGACGCAGAAGATCGGCTTCGCCCAGGCTGTAGCCGGCCAGGATCTGGGCGATCTGCATCACCTGTTCCTGGTAGACGATGACGCCGTAGGTCTCCTTCAGCACCGCCTCCAGCGACGGGTGCAGGGTGTCGACGGGTTTGCGGCCGAACTTGCAGTCGACGAAGGTGTCGATGTTGTCCATCGGGCCCGGGCGATAGAGCGAGATCAGCGCGGTGATCTCCTCGATCGAGCCGCAGCGCATCTTGCGCAGCGTGTCGCGCATGCCCTGGCTTTCAAGCTGGAACACGCCGACCGTCTGGCCGGAAGCGAGCAGTTCGTAGGTCTTGCTGTCGTCGAAGGCCAACTTTCCGAGATCGATCTCGAAGCCGCGCTTCTTCAGGTGCTTCACCGCGCGATCCAGCACGGTCAGGGTCTTCAAGCCCAGGAAGTCGAACTTCACCAGGCCGGCGCTCTCGACCCATTTCATGTTGAACTGGGTGGCCGGAAGGTCCGAGCGCGGATCCTTGTACAGCGGGGTCAGCTGGGTCAGCGGCCGGTCGCCGATCACCACGCCGGCGGCGTGGGTCGAGGCGTTGCGGAACAGCCCCTCCAACTGCAGCGCCACGTCCAGACAGGCCGAGACGTTGGCGTCTTCCTTCTTGGCCTGCTTGAGGCGCGGCTCCAGGTCGATCGCCTGGGCCAGGGTCACCGGCGCGGCCGGGTTGTTGGGCACCATCTTGCAGAGACGGTCGACCAGACCCAGCGGCAGCTGCATCACCCGGCCGACGTCGCGCAGCACGGCCCGGGCCTGCAGCGAACCGAAGGTAATGATCTGGGCCACACGGTCGCGACCGTACTTCTCCTGCACGTAGGAGATCACCTCTTCGCGCCGCTCCTGGCAGAAGTCGACGTCGAAGTCGGGCATGGAGACCCGTTCGGGATTGAGGAAGCGTTCAAACAGCAGGCCGAAGCGCAACGGATCGAGGTCGGTGATGGTCAGCACCCAGGCGACCAGCGAACCGGCGCCCGAGCCCCGCCCGGGCCCCACCGGGATGCCGTGCGCCTTACCCCACTTGATGAAGTCCGACACGATCAGGAAGTAGCCCGGGAAACCCATCTTCTTGATGATGTCGAGCTCGAAATCGAGGCGCTTCCAGTAATCCTCCTCGGGCGCCGACAAGGTCAGGCCCACGAAGCGCGCCTTCAGGCCTTCCCGCGCCTGGTGCTCCAACTCCTCGGCCTCGTTGCGACCGTCGCCGGTCGGGAAGCTGGGCAGGATCGGGTCGCGTTTGTGCACCATGAAGGCGCAGCGGCGGGCGATATCGAGCGTGTTGTCGCAGGCCTCCGGCAGGTCGGAGAACAGCTTGCGCATATCGGCCGCCGGCTTGAACCAGTGCTCGGGCGTCACACGCCTGCGCTCATCCTGGCCGACGAACGAGCCGTCCGAGATGCACAACAAGGCATCATGGGCGGCGTAGAAGCTTTCCTTGGCGAAATAGACGTCGTTGGTGGCGACCAGCGGCGCGTCGTGCTCATAGGCCCAGTTGACCAGCCCGGGCTCGGCCGCCGCCTGCTTGGGCAGACCGTGGCGCTGAAGCTCGACATAGAAGCGGTCGCCGAAAACACGCTGCATCTCGGCGAGGGCCGCCGAGGCCTCGGCCGACTTTCCGGCCGCGAACAGCGCGTCCACCGGACCGTCCGTACCGCCCGACAGCAGGATCAGGCCTTCATTGTGTTCGATGACCTTGGCCCAGGGCACGATCGGCTCGGGCAACTCGGCGCTGTCGAGATAGGCGATCGACGACAGTTCCGAGAGGTTGAGATAACCCCGCTCGTTCTGGGCCAGCAGCACGATCGTCGGGGCCCGGGCCCAGCGTTCGGTCGGACCGCCGCCGATGCCGGTGATCGGGATGGCGCAGCCGATGATCGGCTGGACCCCCGCATCCTTGGCGTAGGACGAATATTCAAGCGCCCCGAACAGATTGGCGCGATCCGCGATGGCCGCGGCCGGCATGCCGATCCCGGCGGCCAGCTTGCCGATCTGGTCGGCCTTGATCGCCCCTTCCAGCAGCGAATAGGCCGAGCGAACCCGCAGATGGACGAAACCCTGTCCCTCCCCGTCCGCCATGACCAACCTCCGCTAGACGACCGTCGTCATACGACTCAGGCCACCAGATTGGCGACCGTACACATCATCCAGACGAAGCTGACGACCGACACAAGGGCCAAAGACTCACGGGCGATACGGATCATAGGAGCCTCCACAGATTTCTTGTTTTGTTCCATATTCCGCTTTTGTTCTGTTCACAAGATGTTCCGCGACGTTCCACCGCATTTTTCCGGCCCGCGTCTTGTGACACACGGCCGACCGCATCGATGTTCGATATGGTCAAGGCGAGCGGATCGGTCCAGATCGAGGCCATGCGCCTGATCATCGACACCGACACCGCCGGCGACGACGTCTTCTCGCTGATGCTGGCCCTCACCCGCCCCGGCGTGACCGTCGAGGCGATCACGATCGCCCATGGCAATGTCGGCTTCGAGCAGCATGCCGAGAACGCGCTGGTGACGCTGGAGCGGTGCGGCAAGGCCGGCGAGGTCCCCATCTATCTGGGCGCCCAGACGCCGTTCACGCGAGCGCCGCTCGACGCCGCCTATGTGTTCGGCCACGACGGCATGAGCGACAGCGGCTTCGCCAGGGCCGCCCAGCGCCCCGCCGAAGGGCACGCGGTCGACGAACTGGTCCGGCGGATCATGGACGCGCCCGGCGAGATCACCCTGATCGCCCAGGCGCCGCTGACCAACATCGCGCTGGCCTATCTGCGCGAGCCGCGCATCGCCAAGGCGGTGAAGCATCTCTGGGTGATGGGCGGCACGGACAATGGCGTCGGCAATGTCACGCCGGCGGCCGAGTACAATTTCTATGTCGATCCAGAGGCCGCCAAGATCGTCGTCAACGCCGGCTTCAACCTGTCGATCGCCACCTGGACCCTCACCCTGCGGGACGGCCTGTGGACCACGGCGCAGCTAGCGGAGCTGGAGGCCTTGGGTACTGGCAAGGCCAGGTTTTTCACCGACGTGAACCGCGCCTCCCTCGCCTTCGCCCGGGAAACGGAGGGGCTGGACGGCAGCCTGCACCCAGACGCCATGACCTGCGCCGTCGCGCTTGATGAAAACCTGATCCTGGAGGCCGAGGACTGCGTGGTCGATGTCGAGATCCAGGGCGAACTGACACGCGGCTACCTGAGCGTCTCACACTCGATCCTGCCCGATATCGAGATCGCCGATCCAGCTCTGAAACGGCGACAACCCAATGCCAGGGTCATCAAGAAGATCGACCGGGACGGCTTCTTCGCGGCCATGAAGAGCGCGCTGCTTTAACCGCGTCGCGGGCGGTTCGGCCCTGTTTCGGCGACCGGATGGCGGCGCGCGTGCTGGCTAGAACCGCTGCGCTTCCAGGTGGCCGTCCTTGAGGGCGAGAACGCGGTCCATGTAGCGGGCCAGCTCCATGTTATGCGTGGCGATCAGGGCCGCCACGCCTTGCTGGCGGCAGGTCTGGTACAGGGCCTGGAACACCGTCGCCGAGGTCGCCGGATCGAGGTTGCCGGTCGGCTCGTCGGCCAGCAGCAGCTTGGGACGGTTGGCCAGGGCGCGGGCGATGGCCACGCGCTGCTGTTCGCCGCCGGACATCTGGGCCGGCTGGTGGTTCATGCGTGGACCCAGGCCCAGGCCCTCCAACAGATCCTTGGCGCGCGCCTCGGCTTCGCGACGGCTCTTGCCGGCGATGTTCAGCGGCATGGCCACGTTCTCGAGGGCCGAGAACTCGGGCAGCAGATGGTGGAACTGATAGACGAAGCCGACCGTGCCGAGGCGGATGCGGGTGCGCGCGCGCTCGGACAGCTTGGAGCAGTCACGGCCTTCCAGGGCCACGAGCCCCGCGTCGGGGTGCTCCAGCAGGCCCGCCGAGTGCAACAGCGACGACTTGCCCGAACCCGAGGGACCGATCAGCCCGACCACCTCGCCCGGATAGACGTCGATGTCGACGCCGCGCAGCACTGGCAGATCACCGGCCTCGGTCTTGTAGACGCGCTCGACCCCGCGCAGGGCCAGGATTGGATCACTCATAGCGAAGCGCCTCCACCGGATCGAGGCGCGAGGCGCGCATGGCCGGCGGCAGGGTCGCCAGAATGCTCATCAGGGCCGAGAGCGCGACGATGCCGCCGACCTCGGTCCAGTCGATCTTGGCCGGGATGTGCGAGAGCATGTAGACGTCGGCGCTGAACACGGCCGTGCCGGTGACCCATTCCACGAAGGTCTGGATCGGGGTGATGTAGGCGCAGAACACCACGCCCAGGGCCAGGCCGCACAGGGTGCCGGCCACGCCGATCGAGGCGCCGGCCATGACGAAGATGCGCAGCACCGCGCCCTGGCTGGCGCCCATGGTGCGCAGGATGGCGATGTCCTTGCCCTTGTTCTTCACCAGCATGACGAGGCTGGAGATGATGTTCAGGGTGGCGATGGCGACGATACAGAACAGGATCAGCCGCATCACCTTCCGCTCGACCTGGAGGGCGGTGAAGTAGCTGTGGTTCTTGTCCTGCCAGTCGGTCACCAGAGCGCCGGGGCCGGAGGCGATCTCGACATCATGCTTGTATTCCTTGGCCTTGTCGGGGTCGTCGACCTTGATCTCGACATAGTCGACCGAGGTGTCGCGACCGAAGAACAGTTGGGCCTGCTCCAGCGGCATATAGATGAAGGCCTCGTCGAACTGGCTCATGCCGACGCTGAACAGGCCGCCGACGATGTAGTTCTTCTCGCGGGTCGAGGTGCCGAACGCCGTGGCCGGTCCCGTCGGCGAGATCAGGGTGATCGGATCGCCCGGCTGCACGCCCAGGGTCTGGGCCATGCGGTCGCCGATCAGGACGATGTCGCCGCCGTACTCTCCCTGGCCGAAGCCCTGCAGCGAGCCCTTCTTGATGTTGCTCGAGATCAGCGACATGTGTCGCAGGTCGCTGGGCGTCACCCCACGCACGATGGCGCCGGTCACCTGGGTCGGGCCGATGACCATGGCCTGGGCCTCGACCATCGGCGCGGCCTGGATCACGCCCGGCGCGGCCTTGATGCGACGGATGATGGTGTCGCGGTCCGGGCCGTTGATCAGCGGCGACTGGGCGTAGAGGTGGCCGTTGAAGCCGACGATCCGGCCCAGGAGTTCGGCCCGGAAGCCGTTCATGACGCTCATCACGGTGATGAGGGCGAAGACCGCCAGCATCACCGCGCAGAACGATATGACCGCGATGAGCGCCACGCCGCCGTTCTTGCGCTTGGCGAACAGATACCGGCGAGCGACGGAGCGCTCCCAGCGACTGAAGGGGCCGGCGGCGCGGACGTCTGGCATCAGGCGGTCTTGCTCTTGGTCAGGCCCTCGATGACCGAGTCCAGCGAGGCGGTGTGGCGCTCGCCGGTCTTGCGGTTCTTGATCTCGACCACGCCTTCGGCGATGCCCTTGGGGCCGATGACCAGCTGCCAGGGCAGGCCGATCAGGTCCATGGTGGCGAACTTGGCGCCGCCGCGGGCGTCTGTGTCGTCATAGAGCACGTCCTTGCCTGCGGCCTTGAGCGCGGCATAGGCCGTCTCGCAGGCCGCATCGCAGGCCGCGTCGCCCTGGCGCATGTTGACGATACCGACATGGAACGGCGCGACGCTTTCCGGCCAGATGATGCCGGCCTCGTCGTGGCTGGCCTCGATGATCGCGCCCAGCAGGCGCGAGACCCCCACGCCGTAGCTGCCCATCTGCACCGGCACGTCCTTGCCGTCGGGGCCCGTGACCACGGCCTTCATCGGCTCGGAATACTTGGTCCCGAACGAGAAGATGTGGCCGACCTCGATGCCGCGCGCCGACAGGCGGTCGCCTTCCGGCAGCGCGCCGAAGGCGGCCTCGTCGTGCATTTCCTCGGTCGCGGCGTAAAGCGCCGTGCGCTGGTTCACCAGAGGCTGCAGGTCGCCGTACCAGTCGACATCCGGACCAGGCGCCGGCATCTCGACCAGGTCCTTGTGACAGAAGACGGCGCTTTCACCCGTCTCGGCCAGGACGATGAACTCGTGGCTAAGGTCGCCGCCGATCGGACCGGTGTCGGCGCGCATCGGAACCGCCTTCAGGCCCATGCGCTCGAACAGGTTCAGATAGGCCACGAACATGCGGTTGTAGGCCTTGCGCGCGCCCTCGGCGTCGAGGTCGAAGCTGTAGGCGTCCTTCATCAGGAACTCGCGGCCACGCATCACACCGAAGCGCGGACGGGTCTCGTCGCGGAACTTCCACTGCACATGGTAGAGATTCTTGGGCAGGTCACGATAGCTGCGCACCGAACCGCGGAAGATCTCGGTGATCATTTCCTCATTGGTGGGCCCGTACAGCAGTTCGCGCTCGTGGCGGTCGGTGATGCGCAGCATCTCCGGACCGTAGGCGTCGTAACGGCCCGACTCGCGCCACAGGTCGGCCAGCTGCAGCGTCGGCATCAGCAGCTCGATGGCGCCGGCGCGATCCATTTCCTCGCGGACGATCTGTTCGATCTTCTTCAGCACGCGGAAACCCAGCGGCAGCCAGGCATAAATGCCCGCCGCTTCCTGGCGGATCATGCCGGCGCGAAGCATCAGCTGGTGCGAGACGATCTGGGCGTCGGACGGTGCTTCCTTCAGCACCGGCAGGAAATAGCGCGACAAGCGCATGCGCGTGGAAACTCCGGGAATTCAAGGAGGCCTGAGATAGCCTCTCGTCCGACAGCTTGGCAACGCGCGTGACTAAAGTATGGCTCCCGACGCGAATAAAAGAGAGGCCGCGCGGATCGCCGCGCGGCCTTTCAAGTCATCGTCGGGGAAGACGCCACAGAGCGAGACCGGCAAGGCCGATCTCCTGAAGTCACCTTACCAACCAAACATCTGTTGGGGCACGGCCATGCGAGGGAAGCGCTCACAATGAGACCGTTCGCCCAAGACTTGGGCGTTCGAGGGCAGATTGCTCACCTCGCGCCCAAGGCTTGTGCATTCGCACACCGGCCTTATCGCGGAAGATCCGGCAGGGTGATCAGGTTGAAGCGCACGATCAGGAAGAACAGCACGAAGACGACGGCCGAGACCCAGGTCGTGGTGATGAACTTGCGCTTCAGGTTCGGATTGATCGGCGCGCCCGGGTCCCCCCCGCCCGGCGTCTTGAGGCCGGCCTCGTGGTAGCTGCGCGAGCCCAGCGGCAGGACGGCGAACAGCACCGTCCACCAGATGGTCAAGTAGATGGCGAACCAGGTGATCGGGCTCATCAGTGAGCATCCTTACCAGCAGTGTTTTGGGGCGTTTCCATAAGCTCGACCAGCAGGCCGCCCATGTCTTTGGGGTGGACGAAGATGACCGGCGTGCCGTGGGCGCCGATGCGGGGCTCGCCCAGCACGGTCGCGCCCTTGGCCACCAGATCGTCGCGTGCTTCGTAGATGTTCTCGACCTCGAAGCAAATGTGATGCTGGCCGCCTTTGGGGTTCTTGGCCAGGAAGCCATGGATCGGCGAGTTCTCGCCATAGGGCTCGATCAGTTCGATCTGACTGTTGGGCAGGTTGACGAAGCAGACCCAGACCCCCTGCTCCGGCATCGCCCACTTCTCGGTCACCGAGGTGGCGCCCAGGAGGTCGCGGTACATCTTCACCGAGTCGTCGATCGAGGGCGTCGCGACGCCCACGTGGTTGAGCTTGCCGATCATGTTATTCTCCTAGCCGCCGAAGGTACCAATCGGATCGCTGAAAGCCGAGTGCAGATCGTTCGGTCTGCTGATCGGCATGTAGAAGCGGGGGCCTGCCAGTTCCATAGCGTCACCACGCGCTAGAGGAAGTCCGGGTGGCGGACGATCTGGACCGCGTAGCCGTTCTCGCCGGCGCCCGAGGTCGGCGAGGCCGACATCCTGGGCTCGGCGGAACGGCTACGACGGAAAATCACAGGCGCAGGACCGTCGTTTCCACGACCGGCTTGCGTTCCCAGATCCGGAACGCGGCCTTCTTCACGGCGCGGGAGATGGCGCTTTCGATCGCTTCGTCCAACTCGCGGGTGTCACCGGCCAGCTTCTTGTAGGCGGTCTCGGCCTCCTCGGCGAGATCGTCCAGGGCGTCGTCCAGCGAATACTCTTCGTCGCCGGCCAAGCCGATGCCGCGCACTTGCGGACCCGAGACGATCTTGTTGCGACCGTCCAGGACGATCGACACCACCAGCATCCCGTTGAACGCAGCATGACGGCGCTCGCGCAGGGCGTCGCCGTTCTCGGGCGTGACCACGCCGCCGTCGACATACAGGCGCCCGGCCGGCACCTCGTCGATAATCTCCGGATGCCCCGGCGCCAGGCGCACCATGTCGCCGTTGCGCGGCGAGATGGCGTGCGGGACCTGCAGGTCCTTGGCGAAGGCGGCGTGCTCGATCAGGTGACGGCGCTCGCCATGGGTCGGCACCGCGATCGTCGGACGAACCCAGGCGTACATCTGGCGCAGTTCTTCACGGCACGGGTGACCCGAGACGTGGATGCCGGGCGTGTCGCGCTCGGTGTGCAGGCGCACGCCTCGGTCGGCCAGCTTGTTCTGCAAGTTGCGGATCGGGATCTCGTTGCCCGGGATGACCCGCGACGAGAAGATCACGTGGTCGCCCTGCCCCAGCTTCACGTGCGGGTGGCTGCCGTCGGCGATGCGCGACAGCGCCGCGCGAGCCTCGCCCTGGCTGCCGGTGCAGAGGAACAGGACCTGGTTCTCGGGCAGGTGCTTGGCCTGGTCGTCGTTGATGAAAGGCTCGAGCCCCTGCAGCAGCCCCACCGACCGCGCGGCGGCGGCCATGCGGTGCATCGAGCGGCCAGCGAGGCTGACCTTGCGGCCGCAGGCCTGGGCGGCGCGGATCACGGTGTCCATGCGCGCCACGTTCGAGGCGAAGCAGGCCACGGCGATCTTGCCCGACAAGCTCTGGATCAGGTTCCCCAGCGCCTCGCGGACATCGGCTTCCGATCCCGCCGAGCCTTCGACAAAGACGTTGGTGCTGTCGCAGACCATGGCCAGCACGCCTTCGTCGCCAAGGCGGCGTAGGGCGGCGTCATCGGTCGGCGCGCCAAGCTGCGGCTCGGGATCGATCTTCCAATCGCCGGTGTGCAGGATCGTGCCCAGCGGCGTCTTGATCGCCAGGCCGTTCGGCTCGGGGATCGAGTGCGTCAGGGTGATCAGTTCCAGGTCGAACGGGCCGAGCGAGAACTTGCCGCCCAGCGGCACCTCGGTGATCGGCACGTCGTCCAGGATGCCCGCGTCCCGCAGCTTTTCGCGCAGCAGGAAGGCGGTGAACGGCGTGGCGTAGACCGGCGCCTTCAGGCGCGGCCACAGCCAGTGCACCGCGCCCAGGTGGTCTTCGTGGGCGTGGGTCAGGACAATGCCGATGATGTCCTTGGCGTAGGGCTCGATATAGGACGGATCGGGCAGGATGATCTCGACGCCCGGCGTCGTCTGGTCGCCAAAGGTCACGCCCAGGTCGACGACGATCCACTTGCGATCGTGCGCCGGCCCGAAGCCGTACAGGTTGAAGTTCATGCCGATCTCGTTCGACCCGCCCAGCGGCAGGAAGACGAGCTCGTCGCTCTTGGATTTTTTCATCAGGTCTCGGAAATGGTGTTTCGACGATAGATTTCGAGAAGACCCCGTATCGTCAGGTCGGAGTCGAAGTGGTCGATGCTGTCGGTGGCGCCCTCGAACAACGAGGCGACGCCGCCGGTGGCGATAACGGTCATGGGCTCGCCGCGCTCAGCCTTGATACGCGAGACGAGCCCTTCGATCAGAGAGATATACCCCCAGAAGACGCCCGATTGCATGGCCGACACCGTATCGGTGCCCACGATCCTGTTACCAGCCGGCCGCTGAATGGCGATCCGAGGCAGCTTGGCCGCCGCCTCGTGCAGGGCTTGCATCGAAAGATTGATGCCCGGCGAGATGATCCCGCCCTCGAACGCGCCGTCGGCGGCCACGATGTCGAAGGTGGTGGCCGTGCCGCTGTCGATCACGATCAGCGGGCCCGGATAGACCATGTGCGCGCCGATGGCGTTGACCAGGCGGTCGGCGCCGGCTTCGGAGGGCTTCTCGATGCGGACATCGATGCCCAGCCTGGCGTTCTCGCCGATCACCAGCGGCTCGACGTTGAGGTAGCGCCGGCTGAGGTTGCGCAGGTTGAAGATCGACTGCGGCACGACGCTGGAGATGATCACCGCGTCGATGGCGCGGAAGCCGATGCCCTGCATCGACAGCAGCTGCGAGAGCCACACCACGTACTCGTCGGCGGTGCGGGTGCTCTCGGTGGCCGCGCGCCACTGAGCCAACCACGACGCGCCGTCGTGAATGGCGAACATGGTGTTGGTGTTGCCCTGTTCAATGGCGAGAAGCATCACGCGCCTCCGAAGAATACATCGCCGGCGGTGATCCGGCGGATCCTGCCGTCATCCAGACGAAGCCGTAGAGCCCCGTCGCCGTCCAGCCCCTCGGCGATCCCTTCGACCGTCTCGCTTCCCAGGCGCGCGACGCAAGGCTCACCCAGGCCATGAGCGCGCGCCGTCCAGGCGTCGGCGATCGCGGGAAAGCCCAGCGAGGTCCAGACCCGCGACCAGCGCTCGAACGCCTCGGCCAGGGCCTGGGCGGCCTCGGGGGCGCCCGGCGGCGGAATGTCGCGATGGCTGGCGATCGAGGTGGCGGGTCGTTCGCTGTTGGTCGGCTTGCGCGCCAGGTTGACCCCGACGCCGACGGCCAGCCACAGGCCGCCCAAGGGCGAGGCGCCCGACTCGATCAGTATGCCGCTGACCTTCAGTCCACCCAGCAGCGGGTCGTTGGGCCACTTCAGGCTGACCAGGGAGGCCGGCACGTACTGGCCCAGCATGTCGGCCACGGCCAAGGCGACGACGAACGAGACCTGGGCGGCTTCGGCCGGCGGCTTGTCGGTACGCAGAAGCAGGGTGGCGGCGAGGTTGCCCTCGCCAGTTTCCCAGGCCCGACCGCGACGCCCGTGGCCGGCGGTCTGGCGAAGGCCGACCAGCCACACGGGGCCGGCCTCGCCAGCCTCGGCCCGGCGACGGGCTTCGGCGTTGGTGGAGTCGATCTCATCGAGAACGACGATGGGTGGGACGACGACGGGCGGAACGCCCGTCACGTCACGCGTGACCAAAGGCGGCCGCAGCGGCCTTGGCGGCGGGATCCAGCCAGACCAGGGCCACGAGCACGATCGGGAACGAGAAGAACGCTGCCGCGATGCCGACGGCGCGCGCCGAGGGCGACGGTGCGTCGGTCGCCCCCGCCGAGGTGTCGAACCAGATCGATTTGATCAGACGCAGATAATAGAACGCCGCGACAACCGAGCCGACCAGACCCAGGACGGCGGCCCATTGCAGGACCACGTCGCCCGCGCCCAGGGCGGCCTTGAAGACGTAGTACTTCGACCAGAAACCCGAGAACGGCGGCAGGCCCAGGGCGGACAGCGAGAACGCCGTCATGGCCAGGGCGACGCCCGGACGTTCCTTGATCAGGCCGGCCATGTCCTCGATCGTCTCCATCGGCTTGCCGTCGCGGTTCAGCGCCTGCAGGCAGGCGAAGAAGCCGGTGACGTCGACCATGTAGAGCACCATGAAGACCAGCATGGCGTGCAGACCAACCTCGCCGCCGGCCGCGACGCCCAGCAGGGCGTAGCCGACATTGGCGATCGAGGAATAGGCCCACAGGCGCTTGAGGTTGGTCTGAGCCAGGCCCGCGAAGGCGCCGATGAAGATCGACAGCAGGGCCGCGATCGCCAGGATCTGGCGCCACTGGTCGGTAGCGGCCGGGAAGGCGTCGCCCAGCACGCGGGCGAACATCATCATGGCGGCCAGCTTCGGCGCGGCGGCGAAGAAACCGACGACCGGGGTCGGGGCGCCTTCATAGACGTCCGGGGTCCACATGTGGAACGGCGCGGCCGAGACCTTGAACGCCAGGCCGCAGATCAGGAACACCAGGCCGAACAGCAGGCCGGTGCCGTGCGCGCCGCCGTGGGCGGCGGCCAGGGCGATCTGGCTGAAGTGGGTCGAGCCGGTGAAGCCGTAGATCAGCGAGCTGCCGTACAGCAGCAGGCCCGACGACAGAGCGCCCAGCACGAAATACTTCAGGCCCGCTTCCGACGACTTGGCGTCGTCGCGGCGCATGGCGGCCAGCACGTACAGGGCCAGGGACTGCAGCTCGACGCCGACATAGAGGCTGATCAGGTCGCCAGCCGAGGCGGTGACGCCCATGCCCAGCGCGGCCAGGATCACCAGGACGGCGTATTCGAACTTCTGGTCGTTACGCTGGGCCAGCCAGCGGTCGCCCAGCACCACGGCGACGGCGCTGGAGAGATAGATGGCTACCTTGGCGTAGGTCGCCGCGGCGTCGGCCGCGTAGACGCCGCCGAAGGCGCGGCCATGCGGCCCGAGGACGGCCGTGGCGGCGGCCGCGATCAGCGCCGCGACGGCGGCCAGGGTGAAGATGGCCCCGACCTTGCCCCGGAAGGCGCCGGCGACCAGCAGGACGAGCGCCGCGATCGCGAGAACGATCTCAGGCAGGACGAGCGTGAAGTGGGCGGAAAAGGTCATAGGCTCCTCACCCGCCCACGGCGGCGCGCCAGGCGCCGACGAGCGCGTCGACGGACGTCGCGGTCAGGTTGAACACGAGATTGGGATAGACGCCCAGCAGCAGGGTCATCGCGATCAGCGGCACGAACAGCACGATCTCGCGCGCGTCCAGATCGGTGATGGTCTTCAGCTCGGGATTGGTGATCTCGCCGTACATGACCCGGCGATAAAGGGTCAGGGCGTACATGGCCGACAGGATCACGCCGGTGGCCGCCACGATCGCCGTCCAGGTCGACGCCTTGTAGACGCCGGTCATGGTCAGGATTTCACCGACGAAGCCCGAGGTGCCCGGCAGGCCGACATTGCCCATGGTGAACAGCAGGAACACGAAGGCGTAGTGCGGCATCCGGTTGGTCAGGCCGCCGTAGAAGGCGATCTCGCGGGTGTGCATGCGGTCGTAGACGACGCCGACGCAGAGGAAGAGCGCGCCGGAGATCACCCCGTGGCTCAGCATCTGGAACAGAGCGCCCTGCTCGCCCGCCGCGTTGCCCGAGAAGATGCCCATGGTCACGAAGCCCATGTGGGCGATCGACGAATAGGCGATCAGCTTCTTGATGTCGGTCTGACGGAAGGCGACCAGCGAGGTGTAGACGATGGCGATGGCCGACATCGCGAACACCAGCGGCTGGAACATCTCCGAGGCGTTGGGGAACATCGGCAGGCTGAAGCGCATGAAGCCGTAGCCGCCGAGCTTCAGCAGGATGCCGGCCAGGATGACCGAACCGGCCGTCGGGGCTTCCACGTGGGCGTCGGGCAGCCAGGTGTGCACCGGCCACATCGGCATCTTCACCGCGAACGAGGCGAAGAAGGCCAGCCACAGCCAGGTCTGCAACCACGGAGCGAACTTGAACGTCATCAGCGCCGGGATCGACGAGGTGCCGGCGATATTGATCATGGCCAGGATGGCGGCCAGCATCAGGATCGAACCCAGCAGCGTGTAGAGGAAGAACTTGTAGGCCGCGTAGATCCGACGCTTGCCGCCCCAGATGCCGATGATCAGGAACATCGGGACCAGGCTGAATTCGAAGTAGAGATAGAACAGGATCAGGTCGAGCGCGCAGAACACGCCGATCACCAGGGTCTCCAGGACCAGGAAGGCGATCAGATATTCGACGACGCGCTTCTCGACCGACTTCCAGCTGGCGATGATGCAGATCGGCAGCAGGAACGCGGTCAGCAGGACGAACAGCACCGAGATGCCGTCGACGCCCATCCGGTAATGCAGGCCCGCGAACCAGGCGAAGTCTTCCACGAACTGGAAGCCCGGGTTCTTCGGATCGAACTGCAGGGTCAGGACGATCGACAGGCCGAACGTGACCAGCGTGGTCGCGAGCGCGATCCACTTGGCCAGGGTGTCGGTCTTTTCGCTCGCGCCGCTGAAGGCGCGTGCGGCGAGGATCACCGCGACGCCGACGATCGGCGCGAAGGTCGTAAGGCTGAGAAGGCCGCTCATGAGCTCCGTCCCCCTCAACGGAAGGCGTACAGGGCGAAGGTCAGCAGGCCGGCGACGCCGAGCAGCATGACAAACGCGTAGTGATAGAGATAGCCGGTCTGCAGCTTGCCGGTGCGCCTGCCCACCTCATAGGAGAGTTTGCTGACGCCGTCCGGGCCGAGGCCGTCGATGATCTTCTGGTCGCCGCCCTTCCAGAACAGGTCGCCGAGGAACTTGGCGAAGCGCACGAAGGTGGCGTCGTAAAGCTCGTCGAAGAACCACTTGTTGTAGAAGAAGACGTACAGCGGGCCCTTGCGCTCGGCCAGCTTCAGGCCCAGCCGCTCGTTGCCCTTGATGAGGTAGACGTAGACCGCGACCAGCAGACCCAGGATCGAGGCGATCAGCGGGCTCCACTTCACCCACTCGGCCACTTCGTGCGCCTGGTGGAGGACGTGGTTGGTCGGGGCGTTGTAGATCGCGCCGCGCCAGAACTCTTCCTGGTGGTGGCCGACGAAGTAGTCGGTGAACACGAAGCCGGCGAAGATCGCGCCCAGCGACAGCACCACCAGCGGGATCAGCATCACCAACGGGCTTTCGTGCGGCTTGTGGTCGTGACCATGGCCGTGATCGTCATGCGCGTGGTCATCGTGCGCCCCGTGCGCATGGGCGTCGTGACCCTGGGCGACGTGGGCGTCACCGTGGGCGTGGTGGTCGTCATGACCCCAGCGCGCCTTGCCGTTGAAGGTGAAGAAGGCCAGGCGCCACGAGTAGAACGAGGTCAGGCCCGCGACGAGCACGCCGATCACCCAGGCGAACATGGCGATGCCGTTCTGGCCGCCCGCGGCGAACGCCGCTTCGATGATGGTGTCCTTCGAGTAGAAGCCGGCGAAGCCCAGGTGCAGCGGCGGGAAGCCGAGGCCCGTGATGGCGATCGTGCCGATCGTCATGGCGATGAAGGTCACCGGCAGAAGCTTGGCCAGGGCGCCGTACTTCCGCATGTCCTGCTCGTGGTGCATGCCGTGGATCACCGAACCGGCGCCCAGGAACAGCAGCGCCTTGAAGAAGGCGTGGGTGAACAGGTGGAACATGGCCGCCTGGTAGGCGCCGACGCCGGCGGCGAAGAACATGTAGCCGAGCTGCGAACAGGTCGAGTAGGCGATCACGCGCTTGATGTCGTTCTGGGTCAGACCGACCGTGGCGGCGAACAGGGCCGTCACCGCGCCAATCACCGTGACGATGTTCTTGGCCACCGGGGCGTATTCGAACATCGGCGACAGCAGGCACAGCATGTAGACGCCAGCGGTGACCATGGTGGCCGCGTGGATCAGGGCCGACACCGGGGTCGGGCCTTCCATGGCGTCCGGCAGCCAGGTGTGCAGGAAGAACTGCGCCGACTTGCCCATCGCGCCGATGAACAGCAGGAAGCAGGCGATATCCATCAGCGGCCAGGTGTGGCCGGCGAATTCCCAGGTCTTGCCGGCGTGGCTGGCGATCATCGGGAACAGCTCGGCGAACTGGATCGTGCCGAACGCCCAGAAGGTGGTCATGATGCCGAGGGCGAAACCGAAGTCGCCGACCCGGTTGACCACGAAGGCCTTGATGGCCGCGGCGCTGGCCGACGGCTTCTTGTACCAGAAGCCGATCAGCAGGTACGAGGCCAGGCCCACGCCTTCCCAGCCGAAGAACAGCTGCATGAAGTCGGCGGCGGTGACCAGCGACAGCATGGCGAAGGTGAACAGCGACAGGTACGCGAAGAAGCGCGGCTTGCTGTCGTCCTCGGCCATGTAGCCCCAGGAATAGATGTGCACGAGCATCGAAACGGTCGTGACCACGATCAGCATGGTCGCCGACAGGGCGTCGATGCGGATCGACCAGTCAGCCTGGAAGTCGCCGATGTGGATGAACGGCAGCAGGTGGACGGTGAAGGCCTCCATGTGCCCCCAAGTCCACTGGCTGAACGTGTACCAGCTAAGGCCGCAGGCCAGGATCAGGGCGCCGGTGGTGACCGACTGCGAAGCCACGTCGCCGATGCGGCGACCGAACAGGCCGGCGATGGCCGCGGCGATGATCGGCGCGAAAACGAGAATGGTGACAAGCGTCTGCATGACGTCGCTTAGCCCTTCATCATGCTGGCGTCGTCAACCGCGATGTCGCCGCGGTTTCGGAAGAAGGTGACGAGGATGGCCAGACCCACGGCCGCCTCGGCGGCGGCGACGGTCAGCACGAACATGGCGAAGATCTGCCCCGCCACATCGTGCAGGAAGGACGAGAACGCCACGAGATTGATGTTCACCGCGAGCAGGATCAGTTCGATCGACATCAGGATGACGATGACGTTCTTGCGGTTCACGAAGATGCCGAAGACGCCGATCGTGAACAGGATCGCGGCGACGACGAGATAGTGCGACAGGCCGATCATTCGGAGATCCCCTCACCCGGCTTGATCTGGACCAGTTCCATGCCGGTCTTCGGCGTACGGGCGACTTGCTTGCCGATGTCCTGGCGCTTGACGCCCGGCTTGTGGCGCAGGGTCAGGACGATGGCGCCGATCATGGCGACCAGCAGCACCAGGCCCGCCAGCTGGAAGAAGAAGACATAGTCGGTGTAGAGCACGCGACCGATGGCCTCGGTGTTCGGAACACCGCCCGGCGAAGCGTTCGGCAGCGCGTTCCGCGAGGCCGCGCCGTTGGTGGCGACCGCGGCCACGACCATCACCATCTCGGTGGCGATGACCAGGGCGATCGCCCCGCCGAACGGCAGGTACTGCACGAAGCCTTGCCGGAGTTCGGCGAAGTCCACGTCCAGCATCATGACGACGAACAGGAACAGCACCGCGACCGCGCCCACATAGACGACGATCAGCAGCATCGCCAGGAACTCCGCGCCCAGCAGGACGAAGAGGCCGGCGGCCGAGAAGAAGGCGGTGATCAGGAAGAGCACCGAGTGCACGGGATTCCGCGCCGACACGACGAGCAAGCCCGCCGCGATGGTCGTGAAAGCCAGCAGATAGAAAGCGATCGCCTGCAAGGCCATTGGCCCAGGTGCTCCCCTGAAAACTTAAGTCCAATGACGACGCGGCCGAACGGCGCGCCGCCTCCTAGGATTCGCCCGTCCCTTTAACGGTAGGGCGCGTCCAACTCCAGATTCTTCGCGATCAGGCGCTCCCAGCGGTCGCCGTTATCGAGAAGACGTTCCTTGTCGTAGTAGAGCTCCTCGCGGGTCTCGGTCGCGAACTCGATGTTCGGGCCTTCCACGATGGCGTCCACCGGGCAGGCCTCCTGGCACAGGCCGCAGTAGATGCACTTGACCATGTCGATGTCGTAGCGGGTCGTGCGGCGGCTGCCGTCCTCGCGCGGTTCGGCCTCGATGGTGATGGCCTGGGCCGGGCAGATGGCCTCACACAGCTTGCACGCGATGCAGCGCTCTTCGCCCGACGGATACCGGCGCAGGGCGTGCTCGCCCCGAAAGCGCGGCGACTGCGGGCCGCGCTCGTTCGGATAGATCACCGTCTTCTTCGGCGCGATCATGTACTTCATGGCCAGGCCAAAGGCGCCCGCGAAGTCCAGAAGGGCCGCGCCCTTGACCGCTTGAGTGATGCGCTGGAACACCAGAGCTCTCCTAAACCTATACTTCGTGAAGGGGCGTTGGCCCCTCCCCGTCTCGATCTGGGCTGAAAGCCCCTATTTCGGCCCGCGCGGGATCACGCAGGTGTAGTTCGACAGCTGAGCGGGGTCGCCCCCGTCCTGCTTGGCCTGGATGATCCCACCCGAAGCCTTGCACTTCTCGCCTTCGCGCCTGAGGTCGTCGTAGCTGACGACCCCGTCGCCCAGAGAATACGATCGGTCCTGAGCCGAGACGGCGCAGGCCGTCAGGGTCAGGGCGGTCAAGCCCAGGGTCGCGAGGACGAGCCGACGCATCAGGCCGCCGGACCGAACACGCGCCAGGCGGCGACCGCGGCCACCAGCACCAGCGAGGTCGGCAGGAACACCTTCCAGCCCAGTCGCATCAACTGGTCGTAGCGGTAGCGTGGCACGATGGCCTTCGCCATGGCGATCATGAAGAACCAGAAGCAGATCTTGGCGTAGAACACCAAGGCCAGGAATAGATTGCCCCACCAGCCCCAGCTCTTCAGGAAGTCGGTCGGGAAACCGGGATTCCAGCCGCCGAAGAACAGCACGCTGATCATGGCGCACATCAGGACGATGTTCGAATACTCGGCGACCATGAACAGCAGGTACGGCGTCGAGCTGTACTCGACCTGGTAACCGGCCACGAGTTCGGATTCGGCTTCCGGCAGATCGAAGGGCGGGCGATTGGTCTCGGCCAGGGCCGAGATGTAGAACATGCCCATCGAGACGACCATGATCGGCACGAGGACGATGTTCTTCAGGCCGCCGCCGAAGACGTTCCAGTTCCAGAACCAGCCCGACTGCTTCTCGACGATGGTCGACAGGTTCATCGAACCGGCCAGCAGGATCACCGTGATGATGATCAGACCGATCGAGACTTCATACGACACCATCTGCGCCGCCGAACGCAGCGCGCCCAGGAACGGATACTTCGAGTTCGAAGCCCAGCCGCCCATGATGATGCCGTAGACGCCCAGCGAGCTCATCGCCAGCAGATAGAGAATGCCGACGTTGAGGTTCGAGACGACCCAGCCCGGCGCGAACGGCACCACGGCCCAGCCGACAAAGCCCAGGACCAGGCTGATCAGCGGCGCCAGGATGAAGATGATCTTGTCGGCGCCAGCCGGGATCACGATCTCCTTCAGCACGAACTTGAAGAAGTCGGCGAAGGACTGCAGCAGGCCGAACGGACCCACGACATTGGGGCCCTTGCGCATCTGGACGCCGGCCCAGATCTTGCGGTCGGCCAGCAGCAGGAAGGCCAGGCTCAGCAGGACCCAGATCACGACGAGCAGGATGCCGCCGGTCGTCAGCCCAAACCAGAGAAGCGGAGAAGTCGAGCCCACGATTTACTCCGCGGCGATCTTGGCGGCGCCGGACGCCACGGCCGCGCATTCGGCCATGGTCACGCTGGCGCGCGCGACGGGGTTGGTCAGGTGGAAAGCCTTGATCGGGCTTTCGAACGGCGCGTCCGAGACCTCGCCGTCAGCGCCGAGCGCGCCGACATCGAACGACGCGGCGACCGAGCCCGGCGCGTAATCGATCTGGCCGAAGGTCGGATGGTCGGCGAACAGCTTGGCGCGCAGTTGGTCCAGGCTGTCATAGGGCAGCTTCTGACCCAGCACTTCCGAAAGGGCGCGCAGGATCGACCAGTCTTCCTTGGCCTCGCCCTTCGGGAACACCGCGCGACGGCCCATCTGGACCCGGCCTTCGAGGTTCACGTAGAGGCCGTTCTTCTCGGTGTAGGCGGCGCCCGGCAGGATCACGTCGGCCTTGTGGGCACCGTTGTCGCCGTGCGTGCCGAGATAGATCTTGAAAGCGCCCGAGGCGGCCGTCTCGCACTCGTCGGCGCCCAGCAGGAACAGGACATCCAGGGCGCCCGGCTTCAGCATGTCAGCCGTGGCCAGACCGCCCTCGGCCGGAACGAAGCCCATGTCGAGGCCGGCGACGCGCGCGGCGGCGGTGTGAAGGACGTTCCAGCCGTTCCAACCTTCGCGGACGACCTTGACGGTTTTGGCCAGGCCGGCGGCGGCCTTGAGGATGGCCGCGCCGTCGGCGCGGGCCAGAGCGCCCTGGCCGATGATGATGGCGGGACGCTCGGCGGCCTTCAGGGCGTCGATGAAGTCGCCCTTGCTCTTGGCCAGACCCGACAGGGTCTTGGCGCCGGCGCCGAGGTAGTCGTAGTCGAACGTCAGATCGGCCTGCTCGCCGATGACGCCGAAGCGGGTCTTGCCGGCGATCCACTGCTTGCGGAAGCGGGCGTTCAGGACCGGGGCCTCGATGCGCGGATTGGCGCCGACGAACAGAACGACGTCGGCGTTCTCGATGCCGGCGATGGTCGAGTTGAACAGCCAGCTCTCGCGCGGGCCAGCGCCCAGCGCGGCGCCGTCCTGGCGGCTGTCCAGGTTCTTCACGCCCAGGGCGGTGAAGAGGTCCTTGGTCGCCTTCAGGCTCTCGGCGTCCTGCAGGTCGCCGGCGATGACGCCGATGCGCTCGGGCGTGGTCGCCTTGATCTTGGCGGCGACGGCGGCGAAGGCCTCGGCCCAGGTGGCCGGCTTCAGGCTGCCGCCGACGCGGACGTACGGACGGTCGAGACGCTGACGGCCAAGGCCGTCGACGGCGTAGCGCGTCTTGTCCGAAATCCACTCCTCGTTGACGTCGTCATTGTTGCGCGGCAGCACGCGCAGCACGGCGGCGGCGCGGCTGTCGACGCGGATCCACGAGCCCAGCGCGTCCATGACGTCGATGCTCTCGGTCTTCTTCAGTTCCCACGGACGGGCTTCGAACGCGTAGGGCTTGGAGGTCAGGGCGCCGACCGGGCACAGGTCGATGACGTTGGCGCTGAGCTCCGACGTCACCGCAGCGCCCAGATAGGTCGTGATTTCAACGTCTTCGCCGCGCGAGATCAGGCCGATCTCCGGCGAACCGGCGACTTCGGTGATGAAGCGGACGCAGCGCGTGCACTGAATGCAGCGCGTCATCACGGTCTTGATGAGCGGGCCCATGGCCTTTTCTTCGACCGCGCGCTTGTTCTCGTCATAGCGGCTGTCGTCGCGGCCGTAGCCGACGGCCTGGTCCTGCAAGTCGCACTCGCCGCCCTGGTCGCAGATCGGGCAGTCCAGCGGGTGGTTGATGAGCAGGAACTCCATCACCCCTTCGCGGGCCTTCTTGACCATCGGGGTCTTGGTGAAGATCTCCTGGCCCTCGGCGGCCGGCAGGGCGCACGACGCCTGCGGCTTCGGCGGGCCGGGCTTCACCTCGACCAGGCACATGCGGCAGTTGCCGGCGATGGACAGGCGCTCGTGGTAGCAGAAGCGTGGGATCTCTTCCCCGGCCAGTTCCGCGACCTGCAGAACCGTCATGCCGGGCTCGAACTCGACTTCGACGCCGTTGACCTTGGCGATAGCCATAATCGTTACTCCGCCGCGATCAGCTTGGCGCCCTGCACGTGCAGGCGACCGCTACGATAGGAAGCGATCCGCTCCTCCACCTCGTGGCGGAAGTGACGGAACAGGCCCTGGATCGGCCAGGCGGCCGCGTCGCCCAGGGCGCAGATGGTGTGACCCTCGACCTGGGTCGTGACGTCCAGCAGGGTGTCGATCTCTTTCGGATCGGCCTCGCCGGTCGCCATGCGCTCCATGACGCGCCACATCCAGCCGGTGCCTTCGCGGCATGGCGTGCACTGGCCGCAGCTCTCGTGCTTGTAGAAGTACGACAGGCGGGCGATGGCGCGGACCAGGTCGGTGTCCTTGTCCATGACGATGACGGCCGCCGTGCCGAGACCCGAGCGCAGGTTGCGCAGGGCGTCGAAGTCCATCGGCAGGTCTTCGCACTGCTCGGCCGGGATCATCGGCACGGAAGAACCACCCGGGATGACGGCCTTGAGGTTGCCCCAGCCGCCGCGGATGCCGCCGCAGTGGTCTTCCATCAGCTGACGGAAGGGGATGCTCATGGCTTCTTCGACGTTGCAGGGCAGGTTCACGTGGCCCGAGACGCAGAACAGCTTGGTGCCGGCGTTGTTCGGACGGCCAAAGCCGGCGAACCAGGCGGCGCCGCGACGCAGGATCGTACCGGCGACGGCGATGCTCTCGACGTTGTTGACCGTGGTCGGCATGCCGTAGAGGCCCGCGCCGGCCGGGAACGGCGGCTTCAGGCGCGGCTGGCCCTTCTTGCCTTCCAGGCTTTCCAGCAGGGCTGTCTCTTCGCCGCAGATATAGGCGCCCGCGCCGTGGTGGACGTAGAGCTCGAAGTCCCAGCCGTGGACGTTGTTCTTGCCGATCAGCTTGGCCTCGTAGGCCTGCTTGATGGCTTCTTCCAGCACTTCGCGCTCACGGACGTACTCACCGCGAATATAGATGTAGCAGGCGTGGGCCAGCATGGCGCGCGAGGCGATCAGGCAGCCTTCGATCAGGAGGTGCGGATCATGCCGCATGATCTCCCGGTCCTTGCAGGTGCCCGGCTCGGATTCGTCGGCGTTGACGACCAGGTAGTGCGGACGACCGTCCTTCACTTCCTTGGGCATGAACGACCACTTCAGGCCGGTGCCGAAGCCCGCCCCGCCCCGACCGCGCAGGCCGGAGTTCTTCATGTTGTCGATGATCCAGTCGCGCCCGGCGTCCAGGATGTCCTTGGTGCCATTCCAGCAGCCGCGCTTCTTCGCGCCCTCGAGGCCCCAATCGTGGAGACCGTAGAGGTTCGTGAAGATGCGGTCCTTGTCTTCGAGGATACCGACCATGACTCAGCTTTGCGGATCGAATGGATGGGCGCGCACATAGCGCGTCCGACGAATGATGACATAGGCGAAAAGCAGCCAGCCCGCGCCAATCGTGACGAGACCGGCGATGACCGCCCAGAATGGCGCCCCCTGCACGCTACGACCCCAGATCAACAGGATCGCGCCCAGCAGGCACGCCACGAAGCCCACGCCGCGCTCACGGCGATGGAGGCCCCGGATGGTGTCGGCATAGGCCGCGCGGCGGAGGTTGAGCTCGCTGTCGTCGATCATGACGAAGCCCCCTCTCCCTTGGATCCGCGCATCCAGCCCAGGATGAACCAGACGTGCGAGCCCAGACCCGCGATGATGGCGCCCAGAAAGACCAGCCGGAGCCAGTCGATCCGCAGCGACACCGCGCCATAGATCGCGACGCCAGCCAGCACGAAGCACACCGCGTTGATGACGAGCATCGCGGTCAGGCGCTTCTTTTGCAGGGCGGCGGCGGCGGTCATGTTAGGCGGTCGCCTCAGGCTTGGCCTTCGTGGCCTTGGGCTTCTCCGGCAGGTTCGGGATCTTGATCTTCTTGGCGTAGCTGCCGTCGTACAGCTTCGGGTCCGTCAGGGTGTGGATCGCGCCCTTCGGTTCCGAGGCGCCCCGACCGTCGTAGCTGCCCGGCTTCGGGTTCTTGCCGGCCGCGAAGTCGTCGAGGATCTGAGCCAGGCTCTCCGGCGTCAGGTCCTCGTAATAGTAGTCGTTGATCGCGGCCATCGGCGCGTTGCAGCACGCGCCCAGGCACTCGACCTCTTCCCAGCTGAACTTGCCGTCGGCCGAGACGTGGTTGGCGTCGCCGATCTTGGCCTTCAGCACGGCCTTCAGGTCCAGCGCGCCGCGCAGCTGGCACGGCGTGGTGCCGCACAGCTGCACGAAGGCGACCTTGCCGACCGGCTGCAGCTGGAACATCACGTAGAAAGTGGCCACTTCCAGCACGCGGATGACCGGCATCTCGAGTTGCTTGGCGATCTCCTGGATCGCCGGTTCCGAGATCCAGCCCTCCTGCTTCTGGGCCAGCCACAGCATCGGGATCACCGCCGACTGCTTGCGGGCGGCGGGATACTTGGCTTTCCACCAGTCGGCCTTGGCCTGGCTGTCCTTGGAGAAGGCGAAGCTGGCCGGCTGTTCCTTGGCGAGACGACGAACACTCATCGGGCGAAATCCACGCGGACGATCTTGTCGCCCTTGAAGGTGTAGATGGCGGCGACCTGGAACGGCGCATCGCCGTTGCCGCGGTCGACATGCTCGTGGTCGATCACGTTCGCACCGACCACGATGCGGTTCAGCAGCTTGGCCTGGTTCTTGGGGAACTCGGCGAAGGTCTTGGCGTAGAAGGCGCGATAGGCGCCGAGCCCCGTGCGCGCCACGTCGCCGTTCAGGCCCGCCACGACGACGTCGTCGGCGAAGTGGGCGCAGTGCGCGTCCAGGTCCTGGGCGTTGTAGGCGTCCAGCTGAGCTTGGGCTATCGCTTCCAGGCTCACCGGTCGACCTCGCCGAACACGATGTCGAGCGAGCCCAGAATGGCCGAAACGTCGGCCAGCTGGTGGCCGCGGTTCATCCAATCCATCGCCGCCAGGTGCGAGAAGCCCGGCGCCTTGATCTTCACGCGATACGGCTTGTTGGCGCCGTTGCTGACCACGTAGACGCCGAACTCGCCCTTGGGGGCTTCGACGGCCGCGTAGACCTCGCCTTCCGGCGTCTTGAAGCCCTCGGTGTAGAGCTTGAAGTGGTGGATCAGGGCTTCCATCGAGCGCTTCATCTCGGCGCGACGCGGCGGGCTGACCTTGTTGTCTTCGGTCAGCACCGGACCCGGCGTGCCGCGCAGCATGGCGACGGCCTGCAGGATGATCTTCGTGGACTCGCGCATCTCCTGCATGCGGCAGAGATAGCGATCGTAGCAGTCGCCATTCTTGCCCAGCGGGATGTCGAACTCGAACTCGTTGTAGTTCTCGTAGGGTTGGTTGCGGCGCAGGTCCCAGGCGATACCCGAGCCCCGGACCATCACGCCCGAGAAGCCCCAGGCCCAGGCGTCTTCCTTGGTCACGACGCCGATGTCGACGTTGCGTTGCTTGAAGATGCGGTTGTCGGTGATCAGGCCTTCGATGTCGTCGCAGATCTTGGGGAAAGCCTTCGCCCAGGTCTCGATGTCGTCGATCAGGCTGGGGGTCAGGTCCTGGTGGACGCCGCCCGGACGGAAATAGTTGGCGTGCAGGCGAGCGCCGCAGGCGCGCTCGTAGAACACCATCAGCTTCTCGCGCTCCTCGAAGCCCCAGAGCGGCGGCGTCAGGGCGCCGACGTCCATGGCCTGGGTCGTCACGTTCAGCAGGTGATTGAGGATGCGGCCGATCTCGCAGAACAGCACGCGCACGATCTGGCCGCGCCTGGGCACTTCCACGCCCAGCAGCTTCTCGATGGCCAGGCAGAACGCGTGCTCCTGGTTCATCGGCGCCACGTAGTCGAGGCGGTCGAAGTACGGGATGTTCTGCAGGTAGGTGCGCGCTTCCATCAGCTTCTCGGTGCCGCGATGCAGCAGGCCGATGTGCGGATCGACGCGTTCGACGATTTCGCCGTCCAGCTCCAGCACCAGGCGCAACACGCCGTGCGCGGCCGGGTGCTGCGGGCCGAAGTTGATGTTGAACTTGCGAACGGGCGTCTCCGGGATGGCCGGAGTCGTCGGTTGATCGCGGAAGAAGTCGGTCGCCGCGGCGGGCGAATTGGCGCCAGTCATGATTTAAGCGTCCCCTGCCCGCTTCTCGGCCTTCTCATCGCCCGGCAGGGCGTACTTGGCGCCCTCCCACGGAGACAGGAAATCGAACGCGCGGAACTCGGTGATCTTGACGGGTTCATAGACGACGCGCTTGAGCTCGTCGTCGTAGCGCACTTCCACATAACCCGTCATCGGGAAGTCCTTCCGCAACGGGTGGCCGTGGAAGCCATAGTCGGTCAGGATCCGGCGCAGATCCGGATGGCCTTCGAAGAAGATGCCGAACATGTCGAACGCCTCGCGCTCGAACCAGTCGGCGACCGGGAACACCGGCGTGGCGCTGGGCACCGGGGTGTCCTCGTCCGTCATCACCTTCAGGCGGATGCGGGTGTTCTTCACCATCGACAGCAGGTGATAGACGACGTCGAAGCGCGCGGCGCGCTCCGGATAGTCCACGCCCGTCAGGTCGACCAGTTGGTGGAAGCGGCAGGTCGCGTCGTCGCGCAGGAAGGTCAGCGTCTCGACCACGGTCGCGGCCTTGGCCACGATCGTCAGTTCACCGAACGCCACCGAGTGGCCCAGCACGCCGGGCGCGCGGGCGACGATGTCCTGGCCCAGGGTATCGAGGTCTTGGCTCATCGCTCGATCGTCCCCGTGCGACGGATCTTCTTCTGGAGCTGCAGCACGCCGTAGACCAGGGCTTCGGCCGTCGGCGGGCAGCCCGGCACATAGATGTCGACCGGCACGACGCGGTCGCAGCCACGCACGACGCTGTAGCTGTAGTAATAGTAGCCGCCGCCATTGGCGCAGCTGCCCATCGAGATGACGTAGCGCGGCTCCGGCATCTGGTCATAGACCTTGCGCAGGGCCGGAGCCATCTTGTTGGTCAGGGTGCCCGCGACGATCATCACGTCCGACTGGCGCGGGCTGGCGCGCGGCGCGAAGCCGAAGCGCTCCAGGTCATAACGCGGCATGGCCGAGTGCATCATCTCGACGGCGCAGCACGCCAGGCCGAACGTCATCCACATCAGCGAGCCGGTGCGGGCCCAGGTGATCAGGTCATCGGCGGCGGCCGTGATGAAGCCCTTGTCCGCCAGCTGCTGCGAGACGCCATCAAAGAACGGGTCGTGCAGTTTGGGGTCATAGCCCTCGACCGTCGAACGGCCGCCCGAAAGCGCCGGAACCGACGATGAATTGGCGGGAACGATCACTCCCATTCGAGGGCGCCCTTCTTCCATTCATAGATAAAGCCGACGGTCAGCACGCCCAGGAAGGTCATCATCGACCAGAAGGCGAACTGGGCCACGTCGTGCGGCAGCTTCATCAGCGTGACCGCCCAGGGGAACAGGAACGCCACTTCCAGGTCGAAGATGATGAAGAGGATCGACACCAGATAGAACCGGACGTCGAATTTCATGCGCGCATCGTCGAAGGCGTTGAAGCCGCATTCGTACGCGGACAGTTTTTCCGGGTCCGGCGCCTTCGGCGCAAGCACGGCTGCCGCGAGGATGAAGACGATGCCGATGGCCGCCGCGATCCCTAGGAAGATCACGATCGGCAGATACTGGAGAAGGAAGGCGGTCATGACAGCCCTTGGCTTGAATCGAGCGGGTTGTAGCCCACTGTCGCCAACGCTTCAAACGCCGGAACCACATTGAGAAACGATCGCAACTAGAGTTGTTTCCGCTAACGGCGATCGATTGCACGCGAACGCTTTCGTCTGTGTCTCAAAGGACCGACGCGACCGCCTCGCTCTGCTCCATCCACATGAAATCGCCCAGCCCCGCCGGGCTATTTGCCGCTTCTTCGATATGGCCGTTGACACGAGTCTTCGCCCGACATATCAGACGCCCCTCGCCGCAGGGCGGGTCGCACTTTCGCTTCGGCGAAGGGATATGCGGATGTAGCTCAGTTGGTTAGAGCGCCGGCCTGTCACGCCGGAGGTCGCGGGTTCGAGTCCCGTCATTCGCGCCACCCCTTTAAAATGGGGTCGGAAAGCACCCTCCTCTCGGTTTTACGGACGACCGTCGCGCCCAGGCGCACGACGCGGATGTAGCTCAGTTGGTTAGAGCGCCGGCCTGTCACGCCGGAGGTCGCGGGTTCGAGTCCCGTCATTCGCGCCACCGTTCCGTCCGGTGGTTTCCTTCCTTAAATCGAGAACCGCTCCGGCAAACGCCTTGAGTTGCCGGCGCCGCACGCCATGTAGCGGACATGACCCCCGCTTACCCGCCGTTCTCCGTCCTCGACCTCGCGCCCGTTCCGCAAGGCGCGCCCGTCGGCCAAGCCCTCAACAACAGCCTGGATCTGGCCCGACACGCCGAATCCCTCGGCTTCCACCGCTACTGGCTGGCCGAGCATCACAACATGCCCGGAATCGCCTCGGCCGCGACGGCGGTCGTGATCGGCTACGTGGCCGGCGGCACGACGACGATTCGGGTCGGTTCGGGCGGCGTCATGCTGCCCAACCACGCCCCGCTGATGGTCGCCGAGCAGTTCGGCACCCTGGCCGCCCTCTATCCCGGCCGAATCGATCTGGGCCTGGGCCGCGCGCCCGGCACCGACCAGCCCACGATGCGCGCCCTTCGCCGCTATGCGGGGGCGGTCGATTCGTTCGCCCAGGACGTCGTCGAGCTACAGCACTGGTTCAAGCCTGCCGATCCCGAGCAGAGCGTTCGAGCCGTGCCGGGCGAAGGTCAGGACGTGCCGATCTGGCTGCTGGGCTCCTCGACTTGGAGCGCTCAGCTGGCCGCGGCCCTTGGCCTGCCGTTCGCCTTCGCCGCCCATTTCGCGCCCGACTCTCTGCTGGACGCCCTCCTCCTGTATCGCCGGCACTTCAAGCCGTCGGAGGTTCTGGACAAGCCCTACGCCATGGTCTGCATCGGCGTCTGCGCGGCCGATACCGACGTCGAAGCGACTCGCCTCGCGACCTCGACCCAGCAGCAGTTCCTGGCCCTGCGGCGCGGCCGGCCGGGCCTGCTGCCGCCGCCAGTCGACGACATCCGCGAGCATGCTTCCCCCGCCGAGCTGGCGGGCCTGGATCACACCTTCCAGTATTCGGCGATCGGCTCGCCCGAGACCGTGAAGCGCAAGGTCGAGCAGGTGCTGAAGCTGACCGAAGCCGACGAGCTGATGTTCGCCTCGCAGATCTACGACCACGGCGCCCGCAAGCGCAGCTACGAGATCCTGGCCGGCTTGAAAGCCTAGAGCGGATTGGGATTTCTGTGAATCGACGGATTCTCAAATCGGTTGAGGTCTGATTCAAGCTTCCTGCTGGGACGGGAGGCCGGCAGGGATGACCAAACCATACTCGTTGGATCTTCGTGAGCGTGTGGTCGCGGCGGTTGAGGAAGAGGGCTTGTCGCGCAACCAGGCGGCGGCGCGTTTTGGGGTGGCGGTGAGCACGGCGATTCACTGGGTGAGACGCCATCGATCGACGGGCAGCGTCGCGCCGTCGAAGATCGGCGGCTACAAGCCCAAGACGCTTCGCGGTGAGCACGCCGAGTGGCTGATCGCCCGATGCCGGGAGAAAGACTTCACCCTGAGCCAGCTCGTCGAGGAATTGCAGACGGCTCGCGGGCTGAAAGTTGATCGTCACTCGGTCTGGGACTTCGTCCACGCCGAGGGGCTGAGCTTCAAAAAAAAGCCTGTTCGCCAAGGAGCAGGATCGTCCCGACGTCGCCCGGCGACGTGAGCAGTGGCGCAGGTATCAGGGGCGCATCGATCCGCGGCGTCTGGTGTTCATCGACGAGACCTGGACCAAAACCAACATGGCGCCGCTGCGCGGATGGGGACCGCGCGGTGATCGCGTGAAGGTCAAGGCCCCGTTCGGCCGCTGGAAGACCATGACCTTCATCGCCGCGCTTAGGCATGACCGCATTGATGCACCCTGTCTCTTCGACGGGCCGATCAACGGCCAAGCCTTCCTGGCCTATGTCGAGCAGGTTCTGGTCCCCACGCTCAGCCCGGGCGACGTGGTGGTTCTGGACAACCTCGGCAGCCATCGCGGCAAGGCCGTCCGCCGAGCCATCCGTCAGGCCGGGGCTAAGATGCTCTTCCTGCCGAAATACTCGCCCGACCTGAACCCCATCGAGCAGGTCTTCGCCAAGCTCAAGCACCTGCTGCGCAAGGCCCAGGCCCGCTCCTGCGACGCCGTCCTCAGCGCCATCGACCGGACGCTCAAAACCTATCCGCCCGACGAGTGCGGAAACTACTTCCGCAACTCCGGTTATGGAGTCGTCTAATCCCAACCCGCTCTAGTGGTCTCTTAGAGGGGGCAGGCCACCGAAAGCGCTCCGGCCGGTCAAGCCGCCATAGATGGCGCACAGCTGACGGAACACCGCGTCCCAGCCGTGTCGTTCGACGGCCCGGCGGCGAGCGGCGGCGGCGACGACGGCCAGATCGCGGGCGAACAAAGCCTCGATCGCCTCGGCGAAGGCGGCGGGCTCGGACCGGATCGCCAGTTGACCGACCTCGTGGTCCACCGACTCGGCCACCCCTCCGGCGGCGACGCCGACCACAGGCAGACCGCAGGCCATGGCCTCCAGGACGATCAGGCCGAACGGCTCGTTGTCGTTGGCGTGGACAAAGGCGTCGCAGCTGGCCAGCACGCCGGCCAGTTCGGCCGGGTCACGGACATAGTCCAGGCAGATGGCGCGATCGCTGATCGGCGCTCCGCCGCCGGCCCCGACGAACAGCAGCTTGTAGGGCGCGCCCAGCCGCTCGACCGCGCCGACCAGGACGTCCAGCCTCTTCTCGCGGGCCGGACGACCGGCGAAGACCAGCAGGCGCTCGTCGGGCGCGACGCCCAGGCGGCGGCGCAGGGCGTCGCGATCGGCCCGGGCCGGATGGAAGAGCTCGGTGTCCACGCCCAGCGGCAGACCGATGGCGTTGTGCACCCCGGCCTCGATCAGCCGCCCGGCGATGAAGCGGCTCGGCGCCACGGCCTGGTCGAACTGGCGATAGATCGCCGCCCAGCGTTTCTGAACCGGCTTTTCGGCCCACTCGCCGATGTGCAGCGCCGCCAGGGCGCCCAGATCGGTGTGGCAGAAGCCCACGACCGGCACGCCCAGGGCGTCACCGGCCCTCAGCGCCGCCAGACCCGGGGTGTACGGGTCGCCCGCCTCGATGATGTCCGGCCGCTGGCGGATCAGGCGGTCCATCCAGGCCGCCTTGACCACGGGCCAGCGATAGCCGGCTCCGAACGGCAGCGGCGCGGCGTAGATCGAGACCCGGCCTCGCCCGTCGTAGGAATCACGCGCGCCCGGCACAACCAGCGTATGGCGGACATCCGGACGATTGGCGGCCAGCCAGGCGCGCTTCGAGGCCAGATAGCGACGAACGCCCCCACTGCGCGGGGCATAGAGCATGGTGGTGTCGACGAGGCGTACGGCGCCGTCAGTCGACGGAGCGATATCGGAAGGAAAGCCACGCAGGCCGACCGGCCGGGTCGATCTCGTATCCGTCACACCGATTCCTCATCGCAACTCTAGGCCCCCCATTCGGCCCCGGAACGATAAAGCTTTTGCGACACTCGCGGTTCCTCGCCGTTCCCGGACGATTTCAGAGGCACACCGCTTCGCCCAAGAGCCTCTCGCGACAGTACTTCTACCTGAGCATTCACGCCGCGCAACTCGGCGTTTGCGAGGCGCTCGACGGCGGCCGGGCCTCTAGGCGCACGCGCATAAGGAAGGGCGTAGCCATGGGGAGGCTTCCGCGGCCCGGCCGCGGGGAGACGATGCGGATGACCAAAGGAGACGGAGTGGTGGGCAGTGAGGGGATCGAACCCCCGACCCTCTCGGTGTAAACGAGACGCTCTACCGCTGAGCTAACTGCCCTCCGGGCCGGCGCTTTTAGCCGGAGCCGAGGCCTACGCATAGCGCAAAACGAGGAGGCGGAGCGCCTGCCTCCGACGCCCCGCCCTCTCTTAAGCGGAGAAACCGGATTTAACTGTTCAGCGAGGACTTCAAACCTTCGCCGACCTGGAAGCGCGCGGTCTTCGACGCGGGACGGTTCACCGTCTCGCCGGTGCGCGGGTTGCGGGCGGTGCCGGCGGCGCGGGTCACGGCCTTGAAGGTGCCGAAGCCGACCAGGCGAACGTCGGAACCCGACTTCAGAGAGTCGGTGACGGCGTCGATGAAGGCTTCCAGGGCGTCCTTGGCCTGGTTCTTGTTGATGCCCGCCTTCTCGGCGATCGCCGTAACGAGTTCGGCTTTTGTGGTCATGTTTTTCTCCCAGCCTGAGCGGCGCCGTTTATTGCTTACGGCGCTTGGCTCGGCGAGGATTATGGCGGTTGAGAAAGCCTCGTCAAACGAGAGCGGCGCGGGAATCTCCCGCGCCGCCTAAGTTATCAACGATTAGTTGCGTTTAGTGGGTGAGTACGGCGTCGCTGTCGCCGTCATCCTTCTTCGCAGTCGCAGCAATCGGCTCGTCCGCCTCACTCCATTCGATCGGTGTCAGCGGGCCCGTAAGGCCGTGCTTGAGCACCTCGTCCATGGTCGAGACCGGAATGATTTCCAGGCCGTCCTTGACGCTCTGGGGCACATCCACGAGGTCCTTCTCGTTCTCCTGCGGGATCAGCACGGTCTTCACGCCAGAGCGCAGAGCCGCCAGAAGCTTCTCCTTCAGGCCGCCGATGGCGGTGACCCGGCCGCGCAGGGTGATCTCGCCGGTCATGGCGATATCCTTGCGGATCGGGATGCCGGTCAGCACCGAGACAATGGCCAGACCCATGGCGGCGCCGGCGGACGGACCGTCCTTGGGCGTGGCGCCATCCGGCACGTGGATGTGCACGTCGGTCTTCTCGAAGATCGGCGGCTTGATGCCGAACTGCACGGCCCGCGAGCGGACGTAGCTGTTGGCCGCCGCGATCGACTCCTTCATCACGTCCTTGAGGTTGCCGGTGATCTGCATGCGACCCTTGCCCGGCATCTTCACGGCCTCGATGGTCAGGATGTCGCCACCGAACTCCGTCCAGGCCAGACCGGTGACGATGCCGACCTGGTCGACTTCGTCGGTCTCGCCGTAGCGGTACTTCTTGACGCCCGCGTACTTGGCCAGGCGCTCGTCGTCGATGGTGATCGTGGTCAGCTTTTCGCGGGCCAGGTCACGCACCGTCTTGCGCGCCAAGGCGCCCAGTTCCCGCTCCAGCGACCGCACGCCGGCTTCCCGGGTGTAGTAGCGGATCAGGTCGCGGATCGCCTTGTCCGGAACGATGAACTCGGCCGGCTTCAGCCCGTGGTCCTTGGCCAGCTTCGGCAGGACGTGCCGCTTGGCGATCTCCAGCTTCTCATCCTCGGTGTAGCCGGGGATGCGGATGATCTCCATGCGGTCCAGCAGCGGCTGGGGCATGTTCAGGCTGTTGGCCGTCGTGACGAACATCACCTGCGACAGGTCATAGTCGACCTCCAGATAGTGATCGCCGAACGTCGAGTTTTGCGCCGGATCCAGCACCTCCAACAGGGCCGAGGCCGGATCGCCGCGATAGTCGCTGCCCATCTTGTCGATCTCGTCCAGCAGGACGAAGGCGTTGGTGGTCTTGGCCTTCTTCATCGACTGGACGACCTTGCCGGGCATCGAGCCGATGTAGGTGCGGCGGTGCCCGCGGATCTCGGCCTCGTCACGCACGCCGCCGAGGCTCATGCGCACGAACTCACGACCGGTGGCCTTGGCCAGCGACTTGCCCAGCGAGGTCTTGCCGACGCCGGGAGGACCGACGAGGCACAGGATCGGGCCCTTCAGCGAGTTGGTCCGGGCCTGGACGGCCAGGTACTCGAGGATCCGCTCCTTGACCTTGTCCAGGCCGTAGTGGTCGGCGTCGAGGATTTCCTCGGCCTCCAGCAGGTCGATCTTCTTGGTCTTGGCCTTGCCCCACGGGATCGACAGCAGCCAGTCCAGATAGTTGCGGACGACGGTGCTCTCGGCCGACATCGGGCTCATGTTGCGCAGCTTCTTCAGCTCGCTCTCGGCCTTGGTGCGGGCTTCCTTCGACAGCTTGGTCTTCTTGATGCGCTTTTCGAGATCGATCAACTCGTCGCGCGAGTCGTCAGGATCGCCCAGTTCGCGCTGGATCGCCTTCATCTGTTCGTTCAGATAGTACTCGCGCTGGGTCTTCTCCATCTGGCGCTTGACGCGCGAGCGGATCTTCTTCTCGACCTGCAGCACCGAGATCTCGCCCTCCATGAGGGCGAAGACCTTTTCCAGGCGCTTCACGACGTCGAAGATTTCCAGCAGGTGCTGCTTGTCGCCGATCTTCACCGACAGGTGGGCGGCGATGCTGTCGGCAAGCTTGCCCGGCTCGGCGATCTGCGGGATCGACGCCAGGGCCTCGGGCGGCACCTTCTTGTTCAGTTTGACGTAGTTTTCGAATTGCTCGACGACCGCGCGCGACAGGGCCTCGGCCTCGGGGCCGGCGCCTTCGTCCTCGCTGACCTCGCCAATCTGGGCTTCGTAGAAGGACTCCTGGTCGGTGAACTTCACGACGGCCGCGCGGCCCTTGCCTTCGACCAGCACCTTGACGGTGCCGTCGGGCAACTTCAGCAGTTGCAGGACGGTGGCCAGGACGCCGACGTCGAAGATGTCGCCCGGCGCCGGATCATCATCCGCCGAGTTCTTCTGGGTGACGAGCAGGATCTGCTTGTCGCCGCGCATCACTTCCTCGAGGGCGCGCACGGATTTGTCGCGGCCCACGAAGAGGGGCACCACCATGTGCGGGAACACAACGATGTCCCGCAGCGGCAAGACAGGAAGCGTACGTAATTCGGACATGTGCTCAATACTCCCGGCCTCGGCGCTTTCGAACGCCTGGCCATGCGGGCCGCCGTAACACCAGACGATGCGCCTGAGTCGAACGACCCGTCCGCCCGGGACTGGGCGGATGGTCGTTATTTATGTGGACGTTTTACAACAGGGTTCAAGCACACTCGCCTCACAGCGGCGACAAGTCGCGTGTGACCGGCGAAGCTGGCGCCTGCATGCCCCCAACGCGACCAACCGGGGCAAGTTCGCCCAAGGCCCGGACTTTTCTGGAGTTTCTCTCGCTCAAGCTGACCGTGGCGCCGAAGCATCATCGGTGGTCCGACAGGTTTGCGAAGCCCGTCGATCCACGAAAAAGGCGCGCCCCCATTCAAAAAGGCGCGCCTCGATTTCGCGATGAAGCTTGAAGGGGTTAGGCCGAAGCCGCCCCGCCCTTCTTCTCGGCGTAGATCAGCAGAGGCTGAGCCCGGCCCTCGACGACCTCGGCGTTGACCACCACTTCTTCAACGCCCTCGTAGCTGGGCAGTTCGAACATGGTTTCCAGCAGGATGCCTTCCATGATCGAACGCAGGCCACGCGCGCCGGTCTTGCGCACGATGGCCTTCTTGGCGACCTGATGCAGGGCGTCTTCCGTGAAGGTCAGGCCGATGTTCTCCATCTCGAACAGGCGCTGGTACTGCTTGACGAAGGCGTTCTTCGGCTCGGTCAGGATCTTGACCAGGGCGGGCTCGTCGAGGTCCTCCAGGGTCGCGACCACCGGCAGGCGGCCGATGAACTCCGGGATCAGGCCGAAGCGCTGCAGATCGTCGGGCTCGACGTTCCGCAGAATCTCGCCCGTGCGGCGCTCTTCCGGATCGGTCACCTTGGCGCCGAAGCCGATCGACTTGGCCGCGCCGCGCGCCGAGATGATCTTCTCGAGCCCGGCGAACGCGCCGCCGCAGATGAACAGGATGTTCGTCGTGTCGACCTGCAGGAACTCCTGCTGCGGATGCTTGCGCCCGCCCTGCGGCGGCACGGAGGCGACGGTGCCTTCCATGATCTTCAGCAGAGCCTGCTGCACGCCTTCGCCCGACACGTCGCGGGTAATCGACGGGTTGTCGGACTTGCGGCTGATCTTGTCGATTTCGTCGATGTAGACGATGCCGCGCTGGGCGCGCTCGACGTTGTAGTCGGCGGCTTGCAGCAGCTTGAGCACGATGTTCTCGACATCCTCACCGACGTAACCGGCTTCGGTCAGCGTCGTGGCGTCCGCCATGGTGAAGGGCACGTCGATGATTCGGGCCAGCGTCTGGGCCAGCAGCGTCTTACCCGTACCGGTCGGACCGACCAGCAGGATGTTCGACTTGGCCAGTTCGACGTCGTTGTTCTTCGAAGCGTGGTTCAGGCGCTTGTAGTGATTGTGCACCGCGACCGCGAGCACCTTCTTGGCGTGACCTTGCCCGATCACGTAATCGTCCAGGACTTCGCAGATCTCACGCGGCGTAGGGACGCCGTCCTTGGACTTCACGAAAGCGATCTTGTGCTCTTCGCGAATGATATCCATGCAGAGCTCGACGCATTCATCACAAATGAACACCGTCGGTCCCGCGATGAGCTTGCGCACCTCATGTTGGCTCTTTCCGCAGAAAGAACAGTACAGGGTGCTCTTGGTGTCGCCGCTCGCGGCTTTCGTCATGATCGCTTCTCACACTATGGCGCCTTACGGCTTAACGCCGTGACGCCCCTCCGAGCGCATACACCGCCACCGAAGCTGACAGGATATACGCCGGGAGTTGTCTAATCCTTGACATTCCCCGATCCGAGCGCGGTTCACAACCCTTGGCGGCTCCTTTGAAGCCTCAAACGTCAAACCGGCCGGATCGTGTCATGGCCTCGTCATCTAATTTGGGCGATTGGCGCGCCGGCGCAAGCGGCGAGCGTCTTGGGTCTTACCGCCGCCAGCGTAACCCCTTATGACGAGGCGAGGAATCGCATGGGAGGTCGAGCGCGGAAGCGCGCTCTTTGAGATGGTGGATGGGCAAGCGTTCGTGGATGGCCAAGGGTTTGAGCGCGTCGCGCCCGATGACCGGCGAGATGAGCCATGAGCTCGCGCTCGTGGCCTTCGACTTCGACGGCACCCTGACGGTCAAGGACAGCTTCAACGCGTTCCTGAAGTGGCGCGCCGGCCGGCGCTGGACGCGCGGCGTCATCCGCCTGACCCCCTCGCTGATCGCCTACGTGTTCGACCGAAACCGCGCCAAACTCAAGGCCGCCGCGATCCGCGAGTTCATGAGGGGCGCGACGGTCACGCAGATCGAGACCGACGCCCGCGCCTTCGCCGAGACCCACGCCCGCACCCTGCTGCGTCCCGACGCCCTGGCCGTCTGGCGCGCGTGGCGGGCCAGGGGCGCGAAGCTTGTCATCGTGACAGCCTCGCCCGAGATCACCGTCGCGCCATTCGCTCGGGGTCTGGGCGCGGACATGCTGATCGGCACGCGCCTGATGACCAACGAGGACGGCCGCATCCTGGGCGGACTCGACGGGAACAACTGCCGGGCCAAGGAAAAGGTGCAGCGCCTGCGCGAGGTCTTCGGCCCGGACGTGCGCCTGACGGCCGCCTACGGCGACACCTCGGGCGACACCGAGATGCTCGCGATCGCCGACGAGAAGGGCTACCGCGTTTTTCGAGGCAAGCCCGCCACCTGAGCGGATTTGTCGCAGGCGACGAGACGACAAAAAAGCCGCCGACCCGGGGGATCGGCGGCTTTCTCGTCTCAGTGAAGCTGTCGCCTATTCAGCGCCAGCCTCGGCGGCTTCGCGCGTGTCGTAGACGTGGTCGACCAGGCCCCAGTCCTTGGCTTCGTCCGAGCTCATGAAATGGTCGCGGTCCAGAGTGCGCTCGACCTCTTCATAGGTGCGGCCGCAATGCTTGACGTAGATCTCGTTCAGACGACGCTTGGTCTTGATGATGTCCTCGGCGTGGCGCTCGATGTCCGAGGCTTGGCCGCGGAAGCCGCCCGACGGCTGGTGCACCATGATGCGGGCGTTCGGCAGGGCGATGCGCTGGCCGGCGGCGCCGGCGGCGAGCAAAAGGCTGCCCATCGAGGCGGCCATGCCCATGCACACCGTCGAGACCGGGCTCTTGATGTATTGCATGGTGTCATAGATCGCCAGGCCAGACGTCACCACGCCGCCCGGCGAGTTGATGTACATGGCGATCTCTTTCTTGGGGTTCTCCGACTCCAGGAACAGGAGCTGGGAGCAGATCAGGCTGGCCATCACGTCCTCGACGGGGCCGGTCAGGAAGATGATCCGCTCCTTCAGAAGGCGCGAGAAGATGTCGTAGGACCGCTCGCCACGGCTGGTCTGCTCGACCACCATCGGAACCAGGTTCATCGCCGTCGAAACCGGATCGTACATCATTGGGGATTACCCTTTTCGTGTGTCTTTGGCGCGAAAACGAATCAGCCCCCGCGCGCCGTCGCTATCGCATATCGCGTGGCGCTTAACAGGTTGCAAGGAGCCGGCGGTTTCGTGGCGGTACGAAAAAGGCGCGACCCTCGCGGACCGCGCCTTGATCATCTCGACTTAATCGGGCCTTAGCCGCCGTAGCCTTCCGGCAGGTCGTCTTCCTCCAGGAGCTCGTCCTTGGAGACTTCCTTTTCCTCGACCTTGGCCTTGTTGAAGATCAGGTCGACGACCTTGTCTTCATAGATCGGGGCGCGCAGGGCGGCCTGCAGGTCGGCGCGCTGGCGGTACATGTCGAACACCTGCTGGGCTTGCGCGCCGTACTGGCGAGCTTCGCGCATGATGGCGTCGGTCAGTTCCTGGTCGGTGACGACCACGTCGTTCTTGCGGCCGATCTCGGCGAGCACCAGACCCAGGCGCACGCGGCGCTCGGCGATCTTGCGGTACTCGTCCTTCAGCTGGTCCTCGGTCTTGTCGGCGTCTTCCGGCGGCAGGCCGCCACGAGCCTTGTCGGCCTCGACCTGTTGCCAGATGCCGGCGAACTCGGCGTCGACCATGCGCGGCGGCAGCGGGAACTCGTGCTTGGTGTCCAGCACGTCCAGCAGGGCGCGCTTCAGCTTGAAGCGCGAGCTGTTTTCATAGCGGCTGCCCAGGTTCGAGCGCAGCAGCTCCTTCAGGGCGGCCAGGTCCGACAGACCCAGGCGCTTGGCCAGTTCGTCGTCGGCCTTGCCGTCGACCGGCGCGCGGACTTCGGTGACCTTGGTGGCGAATTCGGCGTCCTTACCGGCCAGTTCGGCGGCTTGGTACTCTTCCGGGAACTTCACCTTCACGACGATCTCGTCGCCCGGCTTGGCGCCGACCAGCTGTTCTTCGAAGCCCGGGATGAACTGGCCCGAACCCAGGACCAGTTCAGCGCCTTCGGCCTTGCCGCCGGCGAACTCGACGCCGTCGATCGTGCCGACAAAGTCGATCAGCAGTTGGTCGCCGTCCTTGGCCTTCAGGCTCTTGCCCGTGCGCGGCTCATAGGTGCGCGCTTGCTTGGACAGCTCTTCCAGGGCCTCGTCGACTTCCTCGTCACCGACCTTGTAGACCGGCTTGACCAGCTCGATCGTGGTCGGGTCGATCGGATCGAATTCCGGCATCACTTCGACCGCCAGGTCGAACGCCAGGTCGAGACCGCCGTCGATGACCTTGTCCATGTCCGACGTCGGGTTCAGTTCGGGCTGACCAGCCGGACGCAGCTTGTTGTCGTCGAGGACCTTCTGGGTGGTCTCGTTCAGCGCCTGCTCGATGACTTCGCCCATCAGGCCCTTGCCGTACAGACGGCGCACGTGAGCGGCGGGCACCTTGCCCGGACGGAAGCCCTTCACGTTCATCTGCGGAGCGACTTCGGCGATGCGCGCTTCCAGGCGCGTGGCCAGTTCACTCGCGGGCACCGTGACGCTAAAAACGCGGCTGAGGCCTTCGCCCGACTTTTCAACGATCTGCATCGACATTCTTATTTTCTCGGGTCCGGGACGCCGCGCGCCCGAGCTCCGCCCTGGGGGTCCAAAAGATCGACGCCGCCCCGCGAGAGCCGGGGGGCGGCGAAAGACCGCCCTTATGTCACGACGTGCGCGAGCATCCAAGAGCGGCGGCGACAAAACTCATCCGGGCCTGGAGAGCCAGGTGAGAAGAGTGGTGCGGATGAGAGGACTCGAACCTCCACGCCTCTCGGCGCCAGAACCTAAATCTGGTGCGTCTACCAGTTTCGCCACATCCGCGTGGGTGCGGGCTTACGGATTTGAGCCGGGCCGCGCAAGCCCGTAGAGTTCGGCGAGAACCGCGGGCGCGAGGCCCGGCAGGTCCTCGGCGATCAGACCCGGGCCGTGACGGGCGCCGCACTCGGCGTGGATCCAGGCTCCGGCGCAGGCGGCCTCGAAGCTCTCCATGCCCTGGGCGATCAAGCCGCCGATGAGCCCGGCCAGGACGTCGCCCGAACCGGCGGTCGCCAGCCACGGCGCTCCGTTCAGCGACACCGCCGCCCGACCATCCGGCGCGGCGACCACGGTGTCGGGCCCCTTCAACAGCACGACCGCCCCCGCCCGTCTGGACGCCTCCCGCGCGGCGGCGATGCGTTCGGAAGACTTGGCCAACAAGCCTGGAAAGATTCTCTCGAACTCGCCCGGATGCGGCGTCAGCACGTCGTCGCGATCGAGGCAGGCGAACAGGCTGGCCGGGTCGTGCCGGAAACTGGTCAGGGCGTCGGCGTCGACCACCAGAGCCGCGCCCGTGCTGGCCAAGGCCTGCAGGTTGCGGGCGGTCGCCTCCCCCACCCCGGCCGCTGGGCCAATGATCACGGCGTCGGCCTCCTCGGCGGCGACGGCAAGGTCGGCCTCCGCTCCGAACGGCGCCAGCATGATCGCTTCAAGATGCGCGGCGTTCACCGCCAGAGCTCCCGGCGGCGACAGCACGGTGACCGCGCCGGCGCCGACTCGTAAGCCCCCGCGCGCCGCCAGCCGCGCCGCCCCGGTGCTCCACATCTCGCCGCTAATCACCTTCAGCCGGCCGCGCGTATGCTTGTGGGCGTCGAGCGCCGGCCAGGGAAAGCGCTTGGCCCACAGGTCCGGATCGTTCTCGAACAGGTTCGCGCCCTCGCCGGTCCTCAGCCCGATGTCGGCCAGCACGACCTCGCCGCAGGCCTTACGCCCCTCGATCAGCACATGAGCGGGCTTGCGGCGATGAAAGGTGACGGTCAACTCGGCGCGAAAGGCGGCGTCGCCCAGCGGACGGCCGGTGTCGCCATGGATCCCCGAGGGCGTGTCGACCGCGACGATGGCCAGCGGTCGCTCCTGGCTGGCTCGCGCCAGGCGCTCGACCACCCCCTCCAGCGGCCGCGACAGGCCGGCGCCGAACAGAGCGTCTATATAAAGCGCATCCGGCGCGAGATCGGTCGACAGCGACCGCACCTCGCCCTTCCATCGCGAGGCCGCCCAGCGGGCGGCGTCGGTGGATGGCGGATAGGCGGCCTCGACCGCCACCTGCCAGCCGCGTCGGCGCAGATGCCGCGCGGCGACGTAGCCATCACCGCCGTTGTCGCCGGGGCCGCACCAGATCACCACGGGACGGCGGGCGTAACGAGCCCGGACGGCCTGGGCCACGGCCTCGCCCGCGCGCTCCATCAGCACGCGGACCGGCGTGCCGTGTTCGACGGCGGCGCGGTCGGCCGCGGCCATCTGGGCGACGGTCAGAATCTCTCGCGCCACGCCTACTCCTTCAAAGCACCTGGCTCTGAGCTTCGCGCCCTTTCTCCACCAGGATCAAGCGGTCGCCGTCGATCTTGAACACGGTGCGCGAGCAATGATCGGGGCGGAAGGCCACGACCTCGGCCTGACCGGTGGCGACGCCGACCGCCGCGTTCAAGGCGACGAAGTGGCTGAACACCGCCGCGCCAGGGTATTCGCGCAAGGCGGCGCCCACGCCTCGCGTCCAGGCGACATAGTCCAGGTCACCCTGGATCTCGCCCCAACGCCCCTCGAAAGCCCGCTTCAGCCAGGCGGGCCGCTCCTCGTGCGACAACGCCGTCGGAGTCGGGATCTCGCCGACGCGCGGGTCGATGATCAGGTCGACACCCAGCGCCCGCGCCAGCGGCTCGGCGGTCTCGCGACAGCGGCGCAAGGGCGAAGACACCACGCGCGTCGGCCGCTCGGCCAGAGCCAGGATCGCCTCGGCGGCGGCGTCGGCCTGGGCCTTGCCGATCGTGTCGAGACCGGGATCCTCGTCCGCTCCGCCCCAGGTCGCGGCGGGTTTTCCGTGGCGGATCACGTGGACAAGGGTCATGGTTCAATCCGGAATGAAGAGATTGCGGACGCCATCCGGATGCGGGCCGACCACGCCGGTCCGGCCCACGCCCTCCCGACTTTCCAGGTCAAGGAGCACCTCCGGATCGTCCGGGGTCTGGGCCACGAAGCGGTGGCCCCGCGCGTCACGGCCGATCACGATGCCCATCCGCGCGCCCTCGCGGCCGTGGACGACGGTGTAGGTCTCGATGGTCGCGGCCCCTTGCGGCGTCTCGACGATCTCGGGATGCGGCAGGGCGTCGATCCGGGCCTGGATCACCGACGGCGGCTGGCGCTCCCATTTTCCTTCGACGGGCCGCGTCGAATAGATACCCACCGACTGCTTGGTCAGGAACCAGCCGTTGGCGGTCGACAGGCCGTAGGCTCCAGGCCGTTCGCGCAGCTTGCCGACCATCTCGGCGATGGCGTGCAGGGCGTAGTTGTTTCCTGGTCCGCCGAAGTACGGCAGACCGCCGGTGATGGTCAGGCCACGCGGATCGTCCAGCGCCAGCCCGATCTCCTCGGCCCCGATCCGCACAGCGGATGGGAAGCAGGAATAAAGATCGATGAGCTCGAGATCCTCAACGCCGATCCCGGCCATCTCCAGGGCCCGCTCACCGGTCAGGCGCATGGCGGGGCTGGAGTGATAGTCCTGGCGTTCGAGCGGGTACCAGAGGTCCGAGGCGTCGGCGCAGCCGTGCAGGAAGACCCATTTGTCCTCCGGCACGCCCAGCTCGCGCGCCTTGCGGACGCTCGCGATCAGGACCGCCGCCGACTGGTCGACCTCCATGATGGCGTTCAGGTACTTCGGGTACGGATAACCGATCATCCGATTACGGTCGGTCACCGAGACCAGCTCCTCGGCCGAGCGCTCGACCGGGAACCAGGCGTAGGGATTGGCGGCGGCGACCTTGGTGAAGGGCGCGAAGAGCTCACCAAGCTGCTTCTGGTGATCTTCGAGCGATCGCCCGTCCCGCGCCCGCAGCGCATTCTCGAACAAGGGATAGGTGTTCACCGGATAGCCGAGACCGTGCGCGCCCTCCTGCTTGGTCACCCCCGGACGCGGGTCGCCGATCCGCCGCGGCGTGCTGGTAAGGTCGTCGCCCCAGCCCTCGAAGCCTAGGCCGCCCTTCATCCGCTTCATCAGCGATCCCAGGAACTCTGCCCCGGTGACCAGGGCGAACTCCGACTCGCCCCCCGCGATCCGCTCGCAGACGACATTGACCGCCTGCTGGGGGCTGTTGCCACCGGTCTGGGTGTAGACGCTCCAGGCCGGCGAGGCCGAAAACGCCCGCGCCAGGGATGCTGGCGGATCGGCCAACCTGGGCAACGGCAGTTTCGACAACCCTCCCGGCGCATCGATACTGAACGCCACGACCGCCAAAGCGTCCAGATCGGCAAGAACCGACCCTTTGAGCCCGGCATCCAGCACCGCTCGCTCCGCCGCAACTTTCAGCAGTTCCAGCGGGGATGGCGAATTTCCGGCGTCGCCCCGATACGTGAATTGGCCCGCGCCGATCAAAACCGGTGTGTCGTCGCGCATATCCGCCCCCGTTCAAACGATCGTTGGGCTCGATCGTAGGCGCGAAACCGCATGCCGCAAGGCTATTTGGCGGCCATTCCAGAAATGCATATTTCAAAGGCGCCAGGCGCCCAAACTTCAAACACATGCCCGCAAGACAACCAAACGGTCATAAATGTCTCCGGCGCTCGCTTGCGGCGCTGGGGTCAGCGTGATGGTTGCGCGCTCAGTGAAGCGGTTCGCCGCCCGGGCCCGAAAGTGGAACCGATGAAGAAGATCGAAGCCGTCATCAAGCCGTTCAAGCTGGATGAGGTGAAGGAGGCCCTGCAGGACATGGGCGTCCAGGGCATGACCGTGCTCGAAGCCAAGGGCTACGGCCGCCAGAAGGGCCACACCGAGCTGTATCGCGGCGCCGAGTACGTCGTGGACTTCCTCCCCAAGATCAAGGTCGAGGTCGTCGTCGAGGACAGCCAACTCGAGCCCGCTCTGGAAGCCATCACCCGCGCGGCCCGCACCGGCCGCATCGGCGACGGCAAGATTTTCGTCTCGGAGATCGCGGAAGTCATCCGCATCCGAACCGGAGAAAGCGGCCCGGCCGCCGTCTAACTAGGCCGGACCGTCAACACGCTTAAGCGCTCAAGAAGGGGATACGGAATGAGCACCGCCAAGGACATCCTGAACCTGATCAAGGAAAAGGACGTAAAGTACGTCGACGTCCGCTTCACCGACGTGCGCGGCAAGATGCAGCACGTCACGTTCGACATCGACCTGGTCGACGATGACTTCCTGAATGACGGCACGATGTTCGACGGCTCGTCGATCGCCGGCTGGAAGGCCATCAACGAGTCGGACATGAAGCTGCGCCCGGACCTGTCGAGCGCCATCATCGACCCCTTCTACCAGCAGACCACGCTGGCCCTGTTCTGCGACGTCGTGAACCCGGACGACGGCACCCCCTACAACCGCGACCCGCGCTCGATCGCCAAGGCGGCCCTGAACTACGTGAAGTCGGCCGGCGTGGGCGACACCGTCTATTTCGGCCCGGAAGCCGAGTTCTTCATTTTCGACGACGTCCGCTGGTCGACCGCGCCGAACAACACCGGCTACTCGTACGACTCGACCGAACTGCCGAGCAACACGGGCAAGGAATATCCGGAAGGCAACATGGGCCACCGCCCTGGCCCGAAGGGCGGCTACTTCCCGGTGAACCCGGTCGACTCGGCTCAGGACCTGCGCGGCGAAATGCTGGCCGTCATGGGCGAGCTGGGCATGAAGCCGGAAAAGCACCACCACGAGGTGGCTCCGGCCCAGCACGAACTCGGCCTGAAGTTCGACACCATGGTCGTCATGGCCGACCGGATGCAGCTCTACAAGTACGTCATCCACAATGTCGCCGCGGCCTACGGCAAGACGGCCACCTTCATGGCTAAGCCGATGTTCGCCGACAACGGCTCGGGCATGCACGTGCACCAGTCGATCTGGCAGGACGGCAAGCCGCTGTTCGCCGGTGACAAGTACGCCGGCCTGTCGCAGGAGTGCCTGTACTACATCGGCGGCATCATCAAGCACGCCAAGGCCATCAACGCGTTCTCGAACTCGACGACGAACTCGTACAAGCGCCTGGTGCCCGGTTATGAAGCCCCGGTGAAGCTGGCCTACAGCTCGCGCAACCGTTCGGCCTCGATCCGCATCCCGCACGTCGACTCGCCGAAGGCCAAGCGCCTGGAAGCCCGCTTCCCCGATCCGATGGGCAACCCCTATCTGACCTTCGTCGCCCTGCTGATGGCCGGCCTGGACGGCATCATCAACAAGATCGACCCGGGCGCTCCGGCCGACAAGAACCTCTATGATCTGCCGCCCCGCGAGCAGAAGAAGATCCCGGAAGTCTGCGGCTCGCTGCGCGAAGCCCTGGAAAGCCTGGACAAGGACCGCGCCTTCCTGAAGGCTGGCGGCGTCATGGATGACGACTTCATCGACAGCTACATCGAGCTGAAGATGGAAGAGGTGATGCGCCTGCAACTGCACCCGCACCCGGTCGAATTCGACATGTACTACAAGTGCTGATCGCGTAAGCGCTCAGAACAAGGACAAGGGCCGGAGAGCGATCTCCGGCCCTTTTTCTTGCGCCGCGAGGCCAGACCGCTCCGCGAGTAGAATGACTTATTACTTACTGGGCGCCGCCTGAACAAAATTGTCGCAACTTCGCAACATAACCGACGTAATCGGCTCGAAAGAGCTGTTTTCGATCAAGACGAGATATCCCGACGGCCGCTGTTTCGCCTATCGCAGCGCAACAGAAGCGCCGTTAACGCCCCGGTCAGAGTCGGCGAACGGCGCGCTCCATCACAGGATGTCTCCATGCTCCCCAACCGCTCTTTCCGCCGCGCCCTCACGGTGTCGTGCGGCCTGACCGCCCTCGTGGTCTCGCTGGCCGCCGGCTCGGCCGCCATGGCTCAGGACACCACTGTCGGCGAAGTCGTCGTCACCGCCCAGAAGCGTAGCGAAAACCTGCAGGACGTCCCGGTCTCGGTCGCCGCCATCTCCGGCGAGCGCCTGCAGTCGGTCTTCGCCGCCGGCGAAGACATCCTGACCCTGTCGGGCAAGGCCCCAGGCCTCTACGCCGAGTCCTCGAACGGCCGCGTCGCTCCGCGCTTCTACATCCGCGGCCTGGGCAACGCCGACTTCGATCTGGCCGCCTCGCAGCCGGTGTCGATCATCCAGGACGACGTCGTCCTGGAGAACGTCGTCCTGAAGAGCTCGCCGATCTACGATCTCGACCACGTCGAAGTCCTGCGCGGTCCGCAGGGCACGCTGTTCGGCCGCAACACAACGGCCGGCATCGTCAAGTTCGACACCATCAAGCCGAGCGACGAAACCAAGGGCCGCCTGGCGGCCACCTACGGCAGCTACAACACCGTCACCCTGGACGGCGGCTATGGCGGCGCCATCGTCCCGGGCAAGGTCGCTGTCCGCGCCTCGTTCCTGCTCCAGCGTCGCGACGACTACATCGACAACACCTACACCAAGCAGGAAAACGCCCTGGGCGGCTTCAACGAAAAGGCCGCTCGCGTTCAGCTGCTGGTCACGCCGAACGACAAGCTGAGCGCCCTGTTCAACGTCCACGGCCGCGACCTGGACGGCACCGCCGCCGTGTTCCGCGCCAACGTGCTGACCAAGGGCTCGAACAAGCTCAACGCCAACTACGACCGCGACAAGGTCGCCTTCGACAACACCGCCAACAACCCGCAGAAGTACAAGGGCTACGGCGCCTCGGCCAACATCGGCTACGACTTCGACGGCGTGAAGCTGACCTCGATCACCGCCTATGAAAACACCCACGGCTACAGCCTGGGCGACATCGACGGCGGCAACCCGGGCGGCCCGGGCTTCATCCCCTTCCAGTCGAGCACCCAGGACGGCATCAAGAACCTGTTCCAGTGGACGCAGGAAGTGCGTCTGGCCAGCGACACCGACGGTCCGCTGAGCTGGCAGGTCGGCGGCTTCTACTTCGACACCAAGTACGACATCCGCACCGACCCGTTCTTCATGCCAGCCACCACCCTGCGCCAGAAGAACAAGTCCTGGGCGCTGTTCGGTCAGGCCTCCTACGCGGTCAATGACCAGCTGACCCTGACGGGCGGCCTGCGCTACACCGACGACGACAAGGACCTGAACGTCGTGTCGGGCCCGAACCCGGCCCCGGCCGTCTCGGTGTCGGACTCCAAGGTCAGCTGGGATCTGTCGGCCTTCTACAAGATCGACGAGGACGTCAGCGTCTACGCCAAGGTCGCCTCGGGCTTCCGCGGCCCGTCGATCCAGGGCCGCGACATCGCCTTCGGCTCGCCCGCCTCGTCGGCCAAGTCCGAAACGATCATGTCGTATGAGCTGGGCCTGAAGAGCGAGCTGTTCGAACGTCGTGTCCGCCTGAACGGCGCGGTCTTCGCCTACAGCATCGACGACCCGCAGTTCAGCGCCGTTGGCGGCGGCAGCAACTCCAACCGTCTGATCAACGCCAAGAAGGGCGAGGCCTACGGCCTGGAACTGGACAGCGAATTCGTGGTCACCCCGAACTTCGTCGTCACGGCCGGCTACAGCTACGCCCACACCAAGATCAAGGACAGCACCCTGGCCGTCGCCCCCTGCGCCGCCTGCACGGTCACGGACAAGCTGAATGGCGCGGGCCTGGCCCTTGTGGACGGCAACCCCTTCCCGAACGCGCCGAAGTACACCTTCGACGTGACGGCGCGCTACTCCTACCCGGTCGCTTCGGGCGAGCTGTTCGCCTTCACCGACTGGAAGGTCCAGGGCTACACCAACCTGTTCCTGTACCAATCGAAGGAGTTCTACTCGAAGGGCGACTTCGAGGGCGGCCTGAAGGTCGGCTACGCCGACAAGGACGCCGGTTGGGAGCTGGCGGCCTTCGCCCGCAACATCACCAACGAGAGCAACATCAAGGGCGCGATCGACTTCAACAACCTGACCGCCTTCGTCAACGAACCCCGCGTCGTCGGCGTCTCGCTGAACGCCAACTTCTAGGACCTTCGGGTCTTCGAAACCGGAAAGGCCGCGGATCGCTCCGCGGCCTTTTTCTTTGCGTCTACGTTTTCAGGCCGTGGCCAGTGACCGGGATCGTCTCGAAGCGCTGCGGGAAGCCGGCGATGATCGGCCGCCCCTTGGTGATCGCCGCCTGCACCGACGGCAGCTTCAAGGAGGCGGCATGGGCGTCCTTGTCGGTCCAGACCTCGGTGATCCACAGCGCGTCGGCATGGGTCGGATCCTTGGCGATCACGTAGCTGAGGCAGCCGGGCATGTCGTTGGTCCCCTCGCCCAGGATCGCCAAGAGCTCATCGCGCTTGCCAGGCGCGGCCAGCATCTGTCCGATCAGTCCGTACATGGGCGTCTTCTCCTGGGCCAAAACACTCGAGGCGCGAGCGGCGGGCGCGAACGCGGCGACGGCGAGGCCGCCGGCCAGCACGTCGCGCCGGATGATCTGGGTCATGGATTTCTCCCCTCGACCGCACCTTGCGTCAGCACAGTCCGGATAGTGGCAGCAGCCTACTTCGCCTTGCACTCGCCCTGAGCCGAGACGCTGACTCCCGCCGCGCCCGCCTCGCAGGCGTTGCCATAGGTCTTGCCGTCGCAGCCGCAGACCGGCTGGTAAATCCTCATGCAGACCCGCGGCGCCTTGCGGCAGACGCCCGCCGCATCGGCGACCCGCCCGCAGACTCCGGCCTCCATCTGGCAGGCCAGGCCGGACTGGCATTGGAAACCCGCGAAGCCGCCGCACATGCCGCCCTCGGCGACCGGGGCGCGCGGCGACTGTTGCGGCGGTCCCGATGGTCCCGACGCGGTGGGCGCGGTGCAGGCGGCCAGCAGCGCGACGGCGAGACAGGCGAGCAGACGGCGCATGGACGACCTCCGAAGAACAGGCGGAACGATTTCGCCGGCGACCGGCTCCATTCGCTCTCCTTTGACTTGATAACGAGGTTCATTTCGTCTGTCCTTCCCGCCTCTTCGAGAGTCGGGGTTTTTCATGATCAGATGGCGTTACACGGCGATGGCCGTGAGCCTGCTCGCGCTTGGGCTTTCGGCCTGCGCGACGACCGGGACCGGCGGTCCCGCCAAACCGTCCAGCACGACCCAAAAGGATGGCAAGCCGGCCGAGAAGGCCGAGATCAAGCCGCTGCCCAAGGGCCTGGACGGCCAGGCTTCGACGGGCTTCCCGTCGACCTACAAGCCGTTCCCCTCGCAGGCCACGGCCTTTGTCGGCGCCACGGTGCTGACCGCCACCGGCCAGCAGATCGAGAACGGCGTCGTCGTCACCTCGGGCGGCAAGGTCGTCGCCGTCGGCGGTCCCGACACCGCGATCCCGGCCGACGCCGTCAAGGTCGATGCCACCGGCAAGTGGCTGACCCCGGGTATCATCGACGCCCACAGCCACCTGGGCGTCTATCCCTCGCCAGGCGTCCAGGCGCGCTCGGACGGCAACGAGGCCACTGACCCGAACACCGCCCAGGTCTGGGCCGAGCACTCGGTCTGGCCGCAGGATCCGGGCTTCAACCGGGCCCGCGCCGGCGGCGTGACCACCCTGCAGATCCTCCCCGGCTCGGCCAACCTGTTCGGCGGCCGCTCGGTGACGCTGAAGAACGTCCCCGCCCTGACCATGCAGGGCATGAAGTTCCCCGACGCCCCCTACGGCCTGAAGATGGCCTGCGGCGAGAACCCCAAGCGCGTCTACGGCGGCAAGGGTCGTTCGCCCTCCACCGCGATGGGCAACGTCTTCGGCTATCGCAAGGCCTGGATCGACGCGGCCGACTACGCCCGCAAGTGGGACGACTTCCGCGCAAAGCAGCAGAAGGGCGAGAAGGCCGATGCGCCGAAGCGCGACCTGCAACTGGAGACCCTGGCCGGCGTGCTGAAGGGCGACATCCTGGTGCAGAACCACTGCTACCGCGCCGACGAAGAAGCCACGATGATCGATATCGCCAAGGAGTTTGGCTACAAGATCACGATGTTCCACCACGCGATCGAAAGCTACAAGATCGCGCCCCTGCTGGCCAAGGAAGGCATCTGCTCGGCCACCTGGGCGTCGTGGACCGGCTTCAAGATGGAAAGCCTGGACGGCATCGACGCCAACGCCGCCATCCTCTGGAAGAACGGCGCCTGCGTGGTCATCCACTCGGACGACCCGATCATGACCCAGCGGCTGAACCAGGAAGCCGCCATCGCCATGACCGCCGGCAACAAGCTGGGCTACGGCATCAGCCGGGCCGAGGCGATCAAGTGGATCACCGCCAACCCGGCCAAGGCCATGGGCATCGGCGACAAGACCGGCTCGATCGAACCCGGCAAGGCCGCCGACCTGGTGGTCTGGAGCCGCGATCCGTTCAGCGTCTACGCCCAGGCCGAGAAGGTCTTCATCGACGGCGCGCTGATCTACGATCGCAAGGACGCGCGCTTCCAGCCCAAGTCCGATTTCGAGCTCGGCCAACCCGGCCAGGGAGCGTTCAACTGATGATCCGGTCACTGCTTCTCGCCAGCGCCGCCTGCGCACTGGCCCTTCCCGCGGCGGCCGAAACGGTCGCCATCGTCAACGCCCGCATCGAGCCGGTCTCCACCGCCGCGATCCCGAACGGGACCCTGGTGATCAAGGACGGCAAGATCGCCGCCCTGGGCGCCAGCGTCGCCGTGCCGGCCGGCGCCAAGGTGATCGACGCCAAGGGCGGGGTCGTCACCCCGGGCCTGGTCGCCTCGTCCTCGAACCTCGGCGCGTCCGAGGTCAGCGGCGTGCGCGAGACCCGCGATGACGGCACCGGCAATGCGCTCTCCGCCGCCTTCGACATCAGCTACGGCATCAACCCGGCCTCGACCTTCATCCCGTTCGCCCGGGACGGGGGCATCACCAGCTCGGCCGTCGTGCCGGTGCTGTCGGGAACCGGGGGCGGCGCTCACGAGCATGCCGACGACGGCGTGGTCGAGGAGATGACCGCCGGCAAGACCGGCGACGGCGATCCCTCGCTGTTCGGCGGCCAGGCCGCGTTCATCCGCCTGAAGGCCGGGGCGAGCGACATCGTCGAGGCCTCCAAGCTGGCCGTCACCGTCTCGCTGGGCGAGAGCGGCGCGCGGGCGGCCGGCGGTTCGCGCGGCGCCGACCTGATCCTGATCCGCTCGGCCCTGGAGGACGCTCGCGCCTTCGCCAGCCGCCGCGCGGCCTTCGAGCAGGGCGCGACCCGGGACTTCGGTCTCTCGCGCCTCGACCTGGCGGCCCTGATCCCCGTCGTGCAGGGCAAGACCCCGCTGCTGATCCGCGTCTCCCGCGCCGCCGACATCCGCCAGGCCCTGAAGCTGGCGGCCGAGGAGAAGATCAAGGTCATCCTGGAAGGCGTCGAGGAAGGCTGGCTGGTCGCGGCCGAGATCGCCAAGGCCGGCGTGCCGGTCATCGTCGATCCGCAGGCAGACCTGCCCGACAGCTTCGAGACCCTGGCCTCGCGCCTGGACAACGCCGCCCGCCTGAACGCCGCCGGCGTGAAGGTGGCGATCAACGGCTCGCGGGACTTCAATAACCTGCGCCAGGAACGGCTGAACGCCGGCCTCGCGGTGGCCAACGGCCTGCCCTATGCGGCCGGCCTGGCCTCCGTGACCCTGGTTCCCGCCAAGATCTGGGGCCAGGACGGCAAGATCGGCTCGCTGGAGGTCGGCAAGCTGGCCGACGTCGTGGTCTGGAACGGCGACCCGCTGGAGACCACCAGCTGGCCGCTGAACGTCTTCGTGGGCGGCGTCGAGCAGCCGCGGGACAGCCGCCAGACCCAGCTGCGCGACCGCTACGCGGCCACCGACCAGAGCGGCTATCCGCCCGCCTATCGCTAGGCTTTCCGCCTAGCTCTAACGATCCGCCCCCGGCTTAGCTGGGGGCGGATTTTGCTTTTCAGGGGACGGTCACGAGGCCATACGAGGCCCCCGCGTTCGAATCGCCTAGACTTGCCCCAATGTCATCTTCCGATAAGACCCCCTCGCTGTTCGACGACGACGCCCTGGCGCCCGTCCCCGCCGCGCCGTTCCAGACCAGCGTGGAGCCGCACGTCGAACCGACGCCGCGTCCGATCCCGCCGCCGCCCCCGTCGTCCAAGGCCGCCCCACAGCCTTCGCCGGCCAAGGTCAGCGCGCCCGGCGAATATTCGGCCGCCGACATCGAGGTGCTGGAAGGGCTGGAGCCGGTCCGCAAGCGACCGGGGATGTACATCGGCGGCACCGACGAGCGGGCGCTGCACCACCTGTTCGCCGAAGTCCTCGACAACTCGATGGACGAGGCCGTGGCCGGCTTCGCCAAGACCATCGAGGTCAAGCTGGACGCCGACGGCTACCTGTCGGTCAAGGACGACGGGCGGGGGATGCCCGTGGACCCGCACCCCAAGTACCCCGGCAAGTCGGCGCTGGAGGTCATCATGACCGTCCTGCACGCCGGCGGGAAGTTCACCGGCAAGGCCTACGAGACCTCCGGCGGCCTGCACGGCGTCGGCGCCTCCGTGGTCAACGCCCTGTCCGAGCGCGTCGAGGTCACCGTCTGGCGCGACGGCTTCGAGCACCTGCAAGTCTTCTCACGCGGCAAGCCGCTGGGCCCGATCCAGCAGGTCGGTCCCTCGCGCAAGAAGGGCACCATGGTGCGCTTCAAGCCCGACGACGAGATCTTCGGCGAGGGCGTCGGCTTCAAGCCGGCGCGCCTGTACCGCATGGCCCGCTCCAAGGCCTATCTGTTCCGCGGCGTGCAGATCAAATGGTCCTGCGATCCCTCCCGCATCCATGACCAGACCCCGCCCGAGGCCACGTTCCACTTCCCCAACGGCCTGGCCGACTTCCTGGCCGAGCGGACCAAGGGCCTCAACACCGTCACCCCCGAGAGCTTCTCGGGCCGCATCGAGCGCCAGGGCGAGGCCGGCGCGGTCGAGTGGGCCGTCAGCTGGACGCCCCAGGGCTTCGGCGAGCACGACGGCTTCATGCAGTCGTACTGCAACACGGTCCCGACCCCTGAAGGCGGCACCCACGAGAGCGGCTTCCGCGCCGCCCTGACCCGCGGCCTCAAGGCCTATGCCGACCTCAAGGGCGAGAAGCGCGGCACGATCATCACCGCCGACGACGTCGTCGCCCAGGCCGGCGCCCTGATCTCGGTGTTCATCAAGAACCCCGAATTCCAGGGCCAGACCAAGGAAAAGCTCTCCACCTCCGAGGCCCAGCGCTTCGTGGAAGCCGCGCTGCGCGACCCGTTCGACCTGTGGCTGTCGTCCAGCCCGAAGAACGCCCAGGCCCTGCTGGAGTTCGTCATCGAGCGGGCCGAGGAACGCCTCAAGCGCCGCAAGGACAAGGAAGTCACCCGCGCCAGCGCCACCCGCAAGCTCCGTCTCCCGGGCAAGCTGGCCGACTGCGCCGGCGGCGCGGTCGACGGGGCCGAGCTGTTCATCGTCGAAGGCGACTCGGCCGGCGGCTCGGCCAAGCAGGCCCGCGACCGCAAGTACCAGGCCATCCTGCCCCTGCGCGGCAAGATCCTGAACGTGGCCTCGGCCAGCGGCGAGAAGTTCACCGCCAACAAGGAGCTGTCGGACCTGATGCTGGCCCTGGGGGCTCAGGGCGGGAACAAGTATCGCGAGGAAGACCTGCGATACGACCGCATCATCATCATGACCGACGCCGACGTCGACGGCGCCCACATCGCCAGCCTGCTGATTACCTTCTTCTACCGCACCATGCCGGACGTGATCCGCCAGGGGCACCTCTATCTGGCCCTGCCGCCGCTCTACCGCATCGCCCACGGCGGCAAGAGCGAATACGCCCGCGACGACGCCCACAAGGACGAGCTGCTGGCCACGGTGTTCAAGGGCAAGAAGCCCGAGATCGGCCGCTTCAAGGGCCTGGGCGAGATGATGGCCTCCCAGCTGAAGGAGACCACCATGGACCCCAGGAAGCGCACCCTGGCCCGCGTGACCCTGCCGCGCGCCGAGGAGGCGGTGGAAAGCCTGGTCGAGACCCTGATGGGCCGCAAGCCCGAGCTGCGGTTCCGGTTCATCCAGGAGAACGCCGAGTTCGCATCGGCGGATCTGGATCTTTAAGCCCGAGCTGCCCCCCTCCACCGGCTTCGCCGGTCCCCCTCCCCCAACAGGGGGAGGAGAGACAAACCCTGGCGCGGGAGAGGCGGCTTCCTCTCCGCCCCGCTTGGGGGCGGACAGACCCGCGCTAGCGGGTCAGGTGGGGGCCTGTGCCGAGCCAGACATGCCTCCGCCCCCTCACGCGGCCAGCCGCTGAAGTCATGAAAAGGGACACGGAGCGCCGGACAGCGTCCGGAGTGTGAGTAGATAATACCGTTTCGACGAAGCCAGAGCGCTCCGCGTGGTCCGTTATCCGGAAGCCTTCGAGAGCGCGGGGTTTTAACCCGCTCCCGAGGTTTGGGCCCCCGACGGGCGGGCCAGGGCGACGAGCCCCGGTCCCGGACGCATGGGCGATTTCAGCCCACGCCTGCCGCGCTCGCCGAACCTTCGCCGCCAGGGCTTCGCCCCATGTTTCAGGGAACCCGCCGCTGGATCCGTCGCGAAGGCGCCTCCGAAGAGACCCCGACGAGCGCTTCCCGCTCAACCACCCCTGACGGCCGCCCAAGTCGTCGGCCGAACGCCCTTTCCACGCCGTCAGGTGAGAGCAGGATAAGGCAGGTTTTGAGGCCGGGGACGCAAGGGCGCGAATGCTCGTGCGCCACCCAAACCCTCTCTCTTAGAGAGAGGGAGGGGCCCATGCGCAGCATGGGAGGGTGAGTGGTTACACCGCCCGCCGATAAATCCTGAAAACTCAGTGAGATGTGCGAGCTGGGACGGGGCTTCGCCTAACCACTCACCCTCCCACGCCTGCGGCGCGGGCCCCTCCCTCTCTCAAAGAGAGAGGGAATTTCCACCCGTCACCGTCGAAGCACAAGCCCCCTGCTCGGCCCGCATCCGGTACGCCATCACCGCCGTGTGGCCCAGGCGCTCGACCAGCCGCCAATTGACGATCGCCCCCAGCGGCGCGCCGACCACGGGGATGAACTGGGCCAGTTTCGCCAGATCGATGTGGTCGCGGTACTGCTGCTGGAAGGCCCGCCAGTCGAAGTCGTCCAGGTGGGCCGGATGGGCCTTGGCGTCCCAGTCGTCCATCGCCGCCAGCACCCGGGCTCGGTGCGGAGCATCCGAAAACGCCAACTCGAAGATGTGCAGGATATACAGACGCTCGGGCAGCTGCGTCCCGTCGTGCCCGAACACGGCGGCGATCTCGAACAGCAGCTTGATCTTGAAGCTCATCAGCAGCGGGAAGTCGGCCGCCGCCGCCAGGAAGCCGCCGAACCCGGTGACCCCGCCCTCGGCCGCCGCCGCCGCCTTCCAGCCGTCGATCGCCTTGGTCGCCCTGGCCCGGCGCTCGTCCAGGGTAAGACCCATAAGAGGCGAGCCCGTCGCGTAGTCCGACCCGACCAGCAGCGCCCGCGTCATCCCCGCGATGGCGGCGGTGATGGCGGCGTGGACCTTCTCGGGGATGATCCGGTTGATCCGCTGCTGCGCGGCGCGGGCCAGGCCGTTCAGCGGGCCGGCGGGCCTGGTCAGCTCGGCGCGCCAGGCGAGGAGGTCGGGGGAGAGGGGCATGGCTCTGAGGTAGCCCTTCTCCCCCTGCGGGAGAAGGTGGCCCGCGAAGCGGGTCGGATGAGGGGTCACACCGCCCTGCCCGCCTGCGCGCCCCGGCGGCGGCGCCCGCCATCAACCCCTCATCCGGCGCTCCGCGCCACCTTCTCCCGCAGGGGGAGAAGGATCTAAGCTGCGCCATGACCGACGCCCAGCGCCTGACCCTCGTCCGCGCCGCCCACACGGTGATCTATGTGGTGATGGCCAGCGCCGCCCTGGTCGTGCTGGCCGCCGGGATCACCGGCGCGCGCGGTCCCTGGCTGTGGGTCGCGCTGGGCCTGACGGCGATCGAGAGCGCCGTCTTCGCCGCCTGCGGCTTCAAATGCCCCCTGACCGCCGTCGCCGTGAAGTACGGCGCCACCAAGGACGGCGCCTACGACACCTTCTTCCCGGAGCCCTGCACGCGCCACACGTTCCGGGTGTTCGGGCCGGTGATCTTGGTGGGGGTGGTGTTGTTAGTGTGGCGGTGGGCGGTCCGGGGCTAAGGACGTTTCACGCTCATCAGACACACCTCTCCAGCTCCGAAAAGCTAGCATAGGTGTCCACTCAAACTTGGGAGGATCAGCAGTGGGGCGGGCATTCGGTTTCGCCCCATAGTTGCCACTTTGGCCTGGGGATATCTATGCAGTTGTAGACGGAAATCGGTCGGATGACGGAGGCCAGACGAAGAAGGCGCAAGGGTCCAACACTGGCCTTTTTTCTTAGTCTTCTGTCTGTCTTAGCGGCTCACTTGGTGCTGTTCTTCGGTCTAGACCAGTGGCGGCAGACGAAGCCGGCCTGGGACGACTACGAAACGCCTTCAACGTTAGAACTATTGATTCTACCCCGTCCGAAGCCGCCTGAGCAGAAAGCGGCAGAAGTCAGTGTTAAGGCCGGGCGCGCGCAATTTACGCCGCAAGCCGCAGCGGCTTTGGATGCGACGCGCTTTGAGGCTCGGGTCCGGGCAGCGACGGCCGCGCCCCGTCGGCTCACGGATCAATTGAGCGTGCGTCCCTCAGGCACGCCTCCCTTACAAAGCCCGAGCAGCGGCGGAGATGGTCAAGCGATCAACCGTGGCCGTCTCTCTGGCGCCTTGAAGGGGTGGCAAAGATGTCGATTAAACGGTTCTCAAATAAGCGCCGAAGAGCGTCAGCAGTGCGATGAACGGCTCGGCGCGATGGCAAAAGAATCGACTGCGCTTGAAGGTGGGACCATGTCGCCCGAAGCGCGCGCCGAGTTCGATCTCGCATGGAAAGAAGATCACGCTCCAGCCAAATGGGCGCAGTTGGGCTGTCTTGTCCGATTTGGGCAAGGCAAGGTTGTGACCTACAAGCCAACCCGGGGCGTCAGTCTGGGTCCGTGCTTCTTCGCGACGCCGAAAGCGACGCTTCAACCCGTGAAGCCGAAGGCCAAAGGCTTTGACTAGTTAAGAGTGGAGTTCGCAGTAAACGGATGTCGTTGAAAGGTCTGAACCGCCCCGAGTTTGCCGTAGGCCATTTGGTTTGAGTCACGCGGCCATGGCGGGCTCCTGGCGCTCTGCCGCCGCTTTAGAATAAACGCCTCGCCTCCCCATCCACACTCCCTTCCGCCCTATCCCCACTATCCCCAACCGTCCCGCCTCGCCCTTCCCGCCAACGCGCCCTATATCCCTACCCAACCATTCACCACGCCGGGCTCCAGGGATTGTCGACCCAGTTCAGACTGCCGCTGACCGCGCCGCCGACCTACGGCCGGGAGGACTTCGCCGTCTCGGGCTGTAACGCCGACGCCGTGGCGCGGGTGGACGCCTGGCCGGCCTGGCCCGAGGGGCGGCTGGCCCTGGTCGGGCCGGTCGGCAGCGGCAAGACCCACCTGGCGCGGACCTGGGCGGCGCGGACGGGCGCGGTGGTGATCAACGCCGAGGCGACGCAGCCCCCGGACCTCCCCGCCCTGCGCGGCCGGGCCGTGCTGGTCGAGGACGCCGACCGGAGGTCGGACAGCGCCTCTTTGCATGACGAAGACCTGTTCCACATCCTCAACATGGCCGGGGTCGATGGCGGGAGCGTGTTGCTGACCGCCCGCGTCGCGCCGATCGCCTGGGGCTGCGCGGTGCCCGACCTGCGCTCGCGGCTGAACGCCCTGACCGTGGCGGAGATCGCCGAGCCCGACGACGTGGTGCTGCGGGCGGTGCTGGAGCGCGCCTTCCGGGCCGAGCACCTGAAGCCCGATCCGGACCTCTATCCCTATCTGATCGCCCGCCTGCCCCGCTCGGCCGCCGAGGGCCTGGCCGCCGCCAAGCTGCTGGACGAGGCCGCCTCGCAGCAGCACCGCGCGGTCAACAAGGCCCTGGCGCGCGAGGTGCTGGGGGATCTGGAGGGGGAAGAGGACTGACCCCCTTCCCCCTTCCAGGGGGAAGGGTTCAAGGTCGCTGTCGTCACCCCGTCACGGCCCTCCGCCACCATTGGGCCTTCACCCTCCGGAAAAATTCTGCGCTAGACTGAGGCCCATGACCGACGCTGCCGCCCTTCCGAACCCGACTCCGCAACTCGCGCCGCTGGCGCCCGCCGCGCCAGAGATCCCCGTTCCGCAGACCGGCCTTGTGCTCGACGCCGAGCTGATGGCCTCGCCGGAGCGGTTCTTCAACCGCGAGATCTCGTGGCTGGCCTTCAATCAGCGGGTGCTGGAAGAGAGCGGCAATCCGCGCCACCCGCTGCTGGAGCGCCTGCGGTTCCTGTCGATCAGCGCCAACAACCTGGACGAATTCTACATGGTCCGCGTGGCCGGCCTGAAGGGCCAGGTGCGCGAGGGCGTGCGGGTGATCAGCCAGGACGGCCTGACCCCCGGCGAGCAGCTGACGCGCATCAACGCCTCGGCCGCCGAGCTGATGGGCGAGCAGCAGAAGATCTGGCGCCAGGTCCGCACCGAGCTGCGGGACGAGGGGCTGAAGCTGCTCGACGCCAAGGACATCGAAAGCGCCGACCGGGCCAAGGCCGAGGACATCTTCCTCAGCCAGATCTTCCCTGTGATGACGCCGCTGGCCATCGACCCGGCCCATCCGTTCCCGTTCATTCCGAATCTCGGCTTCTGCCTGGCCCTGAAGCTGCGGCGGATCGCCGACGACAAGCACCTCTACGCCCTGGCGCCGATCCCCTCGCAGGTGCGGCGGTTCTGGGAGCTGTCGTCGGTGGTGACGCGCGGCAAGAAGCGCCAGCGCAAGATCATGGCGCTGGAAAGCTTCATCATCCTGTTCCTGGACCACCTGTTCCCCGGCTACGAGGTCGAGGGCCGTGGCCTGTTCCGCCTGATCCGCGACAGCGATCTCGAGATCGAGGAAGAGGCCGAGGACCTGGTGCGCGAGTTCGAGGCGCGGCTGAAGAAGCGTCGCCTGGGCCGGGTGGTGCGGGTCAAAATCCAGACCACCATGCCGCCCGACCTGCGCGACTTCATCATCGAGGGCCTGCGCGCCGAGCCCGAGGACGTGATCCTGGTCGACGGCAAGCTGGGCCTGGCCCAGATGTCGGAGCTGATCCCGCCGGACCGGCCGGACCTGAAGTTCCCGCCCTACAACGCCCGCTTCCCCGAGCGTGTGCGCGACCACGGCGGCGACTGCTTCGCGGCGATCCGCGAGAAGGACATTCTGGTTCACCACCCGTTCGAGAGCTTCGACGTGGTGGTGCAGTTCATCCGCCAGGCCGCGCGCGACCCGAACGTGCTGGCGATCAAGCAGACGCTGTATCGCACCTCCAAGGACAGCCCGATCGTGGCGGCCCTGATCGAGGCGGCCGACAACGGCAAGAACGTCACGGCCCTGGTCGAGATCAAGGCCCGCTTCGACGAAGAGAATAACCTCAAGTGGGCGCGCGACCTGGAGCGGGCGGGCGTGCACGTGGTGTTCGGCTTCGTCGACTGGAAGACCCACGCCAAGCTGTCGGTGGTGGTGCGCCGCGAGGGCGAGGGCCTGCGCACCTACTGCCACTTCGGCACCGGCAACTATCACCCGCAGACGGCGCGGATCTATACGGACCTGAGCCTCTTCACCTGCGACCCGGCCCTGGGCCGCGACGGGGGCAAGCTGTTCAACTTCATCACCGGCTACGCCCAGCCTGGAAGGCTGGAGAAGCTGTCCTTCTCGCCGATGACGCTGAAGCCGGACCTGCTGAAGATGATCGCGGCCGAGGCCGACAACGCCCGGGCCGGCAAGCCGGCGGGCGTCTGGGCCAAGATGAACGCCGTGGTCGATCCGCAGATCATCGACGCCCTCTACGCCGCCAGCCAGGCCGGGGTGCAGATCGAGCTGGTCGTGCGCGGCATCTGCTGCCTGCGCCCGGGGATCAAGGGGCTGTCGGAGAACATCCGGGTCAAGTCGATCGTCGGCCGCTTCCTGGAGCACTCGCGCGTGGTGGCCTTCGCCAACGGCGCGGCCATGCCCGGCGCCCAGACGCGGGTGTTCATCAGCTCGGCCGACTGGATGCCGCGCAACCTGGACCGCCGCGTCGAGACCCTGGTCCCGGTCGAGAACCCGACCGTGCACCAGCAGGTGCTGGACCAGATCATGGTCGCCAACCTCAATGACGAGGCCCAGAGCTGGCGCCTCGACAGCGAGGGCGACTATGCCCGCGACCCGGCCTGGAAGGCCAAGGGCGCGTTCTCGGCCCACGACTACTTCATGACCAACCCCAGCCTGTCGGGCCGCGGCCACAAGACCACCGACATGCCCCGGGCCTTCGACCACGTCGGCACCAAGCGCAAGCGTTGAGGCTTTCGGCGCTTCTGGTCCTGCCGCTCCTGGGACCGCTGGCCGCGTGCGGACCGGAGCCGGGGCGGCAGGCCGAGCTCTGCGCGATCCAGGCCCTGCCCGCCCGCCCCGGCGTCGACCGCTTCGGCGTCCCGCCGGGCGTCGAGCGCAGGGCCCAGGCGGTGGCCGAGGTCTACGGTCCCGGCGTGCTCGGCGACTACCACATCCGCTGGTGGGGCCTGTGCAAGCGTAAGGCCGACACCACCGACATGCTGCTGCTCGGTCCCGCGCCCTGGGCCCTGACCAAGGGCGGCCAGCGCGCCCACGGCCGCCAGGTCAGCTACGGCACCTGCTATCACCGGCGCGAGGGCGAGCGCTGGCGCACGGTGGCGTGCCGGATCAATCCCTAGGTCGCGATCGACGCGGCTTCCACGAAGGCGCCCGAAGCCAGGTTCGCCCTCAACACCCGCAGCCTCGCCAGCCCATAGGCCAGCCGCCCGTCCGGCGTCGCCAGCAGCGGCTCGCCCAGGGCCAGGCGCTGGTGGAGCGCGTCGAGCTCCGGCCCGTCCAGATGCTCCGCCCTCGCCCGCCCCGCCACGCCGGCGACGAACACCGCGGCGTGGAAGACGTGGCTGACCTGCCGGAACAGCCACAGCCGCGCCCGCTCGCTGTCCGTCGCCTCGCGCCCGAAATAGGTCCGCTGCAGCAGGGCCTCGCTGTCCGGATCGGCGGCGTAGGTGTTGGCGATGGCGGCCAGGTCGACATAGCGGTCGGCCCGGAACGCCGCTTCCCAGTCGACCAGCCAGATGCGCCGGCCGTCATAGACGAGGTTGCCGGGATTGAGGTCGTTGTGGCTGGACACCGGCTGCGGCGCCAGACGTTTGCAGACCTCGCGCAGCCGCGCCCAGTCGTCGAACGCGCCGATCGGGACGACGCCCGCGCGCGCCGCCTCATCGACCAGGGCGTCGAGGCCGTCCAGATAGTCGACCAGCGGCGGAAAACCTTCGATGGCGTGCAACGCCCGCACGGCCTGGGCCAGTTCAATCACGAGGTCGGCGCGGGTCCCGGCATAGTCCAGGGCCAGCGAGCGGGCCTCGATGAAGTCGCCGATCACCACCCCGTCGTCCGGATCGGCGTAGCGCACGCGCGGCGCCAGGCAGGCCCGCGCCGCCAGCTTCAGGCAGGCATAGCCGCGACGCGGGTCGCGCGGCCCGTCCCGCCCGGCCTCGATCCGCAGCAGATAGGCGATGCCGCCGACCCGGACCTTGTAGACCCCCGCCCCCGACAGCCCGCCGGACACCGGCGTCCAGCCGTCGAGAACCTCGGTCCCGAACGTGGCGCGCAGGGCCTTGCGGACGCCAGGACGCCGGTCGGGGGACAGCGGGTCGGGGAAAACGGACATCGGCGGAACCTCTTGAAGATCGCCGCCTTATTTACCCGGATAGAATATGAGTCAATATCGCCCGGATAATAATAGCGGAAATGATCAAGGCGTTTTCCGACAAGCCTTTCCGCGCGTTCTTCCTCATCGAAAACGATCGTGACCGCTTCCCCCAACCCGCGAATACGCTAAACCGTCCCCATGCCCTTCCAGGCGCCGCGCGACGCGGCCGTGATCGATATCGGTTCAAACTCGGTCCGCCTGGTGGTGTACCGGCTGGAAGGCCGCGCCATCTGGACCGTCTTCAACGAGAAGGTCCTGGCGGGCCTGGGCCGCGACCTGGCCAAGACCGGCCGCCTGTCGCCCGAGGGCGTCATCCAGACCCTGCAGGCGCTGAAGCGCTTCCGCGCCGTGCTGGAGGCGGTCAATCCCGCCGAGACCTTCGTCGTCGCCACCGCCGCCGCCCGCGACGCCAAGGACGGCCAGGACTTCATCGACCGCGTGCGCGACGAGACCGGCTTCATCGTCCGGGTGCTGTCCGGTGAGGAAGAGGCCCACTACGCCGCCGTCGGCGTGCTGGCCGGCGCCCCCGACGCCGAGGGCGTGGTCGGCGACCTGGGCGGCGCCAGCCTGGAGCTGGTCCGGCTGTCGTCCACCGGCGCGGGCCGGGGCGTGACCCTGCCGCTAGGCCCGTTCAGCCTGGCCGGCCCCAACGGCGCCGCGCATGGCGTCTTCGACGGCGAGCGCGTCCGCCGCCTGGCCCGCGAGCGTCTGGCCCCGGTGGCCGCCGACTTCCGGAGCGACACCTTCCACGCCGTGGGCGGCGCCTGGCGCAATCTCGCCCTGCTGCACATGCGGCTGTCGGGCTACCCGCTGCACGTCGTGCACCAGTACGAGATCAGCGCCGGCGAGGCCCTGGACGCCGCCCGCCTGGTCGCCCACCAGTCGAAGAGCTCGCTGGAGCGCATCGAGGGCATGAGCAAGAAGCGCTCGGAGACCCTGCCCTACGCCGCCGTGGTGCTGGAGGCCCTGATCGAACAGCTGCATCTCAAGCGCATCGAGATCTCGGCCTATGGGGTGCGCGAGGGCCTGCTGTTCGAGGCCATGCCGCCGCGCGTGCGGGGTTTGGACCCGCTGATCGAGGGCTGCTACGCCCTGGGCCACCGCCAGGGCGTCGCCGACGACCTGGGCCAGGCCCTCGACGCCTGGATCGCGCCCGCCTTCCGCACCCTGCCCGCGCTGTTCGGCGAACGCGACAGCATCCTGGTCTCGGCCGCCTGCCGCCTGTCGGACGTCGGCGCGCGCCTGCATCCCGATCATCGCGCCGACCTGGTGTTCGAGCAGGTGCTGCGCGCCCCGATCGCCGGCCAGAACCACGCCGAACGCTGCTTCGTGGCGGTCGCCTCTCACGCCCGTCACGCCACCAACTTTCACCCGCCCGAGCTTCCGACCCTGGAGCGCCTGCTGAGCCCCGCCCAGCTGAAGCGGGCCCGCGCCCTGGGGGCCACGATCCGCCTGGCCTGCGACCTCTCGGGCCGCAGCCCCAGCCTGCTGGCCCGCTCGCGCCTGACCCTGGACAAGACGCATCTGATCCTGGCGGCGGAGCCCGGCTATGCCAATCTGCTGCTCGGCGAACAGACCAGCAAGCGCGCCAACACCGCCGCGCAACATCTGCACCTGAAGCCAAAGATTATCACGGCGTAAATTCAGGTATAGACAGGCCTCTCAACATACTTAATCGGCCATGAACCTCCTCGATACGGGGAAATCGACAAGTTGCCGCAGACTAACAGCGTCGACACTGCACATTTTGTTAGCAATGCTTCCGTAGCTTGACCTCAACGAAATAAACGGAGGTCAGTGATGTTGAAGCGTAAGGTCGACTACCTGGATGCCATCGCTCCGGCTCCCGAGGCCCGCAAGCGTCCCGAGCTGCATGTCGCCAACGATCACGACGCGCCCGTGGCCAGCGCCGCCCGCACCCTGCAATCGGAAATCGGCCGCGTCTTCGCCCAGGAAAACACCTGGTCGGTCCGCCGCACCGTCGCCATCGGCGTCGTCTTCCACCTCGGCGTCTTCTGCGCCCTGGGCCTGGCCGCCGGCGGCGCGTTGAGCCAGCTCGCGCAGCACTAGCCTACCCCGCCAGCGCCCACTTAACGTCTCTCTCTCTCTCTCTGCGAGAGAGGCTTCTATTTAGGTGGGCGGCGGCAAGTGGTGGCCGCGCTCCGCGCACTCGGCCAGGATCCGTGCGGCTTGATGGGCTTGGCTCTCGTATGGCGCGCCCTTGTAAGGCGGCACGGTCAGGACGACGCTCACCGTGGCGAAGAGGCCAGCTTCGGGTAGCGGTTTCGAATAGCGGATGATGTAAGGCACGTGCTTGCGATCGCCGACCGTCGCATAGCCACAGATGGACTGCTTATCCTTGCTGAGCGAAGCGACCTCGATCTTCGTGGGCAGTCGGCTGCGCTCCTCACGCTGGACGAGGTCCAGGGCTTGATCCAGGACGAACCGCTCGGCCTTGGTGTGCCGCTCGCATCCCGCGAGAGGCAGCATCAGGCTCAGTACGACGACGGAAATAACGGTGCGGGCCATTCTGCGACAATTCTAACACGACCTCAGGTCGAGTCCCACCCTCAATCCGACAGCGAAGCCTCCGCGCCCGGCTGGCCAGAGTTCAAATCCAGATAGTCCGTGAACGGGATCCGGTAGACGCGGTCGAAGAACTCGCCCTGGAAGCGGAAAGGCAGGTTGGCGTCGCTGTTCCACAGCATGACGATGCCGGTCTTGGTCGCCGGGTCGAACATCATGGTCGAGCGATAACCCGAGACCCCGCCGCTGTGGCCGACCAGGCGATGGCCCTTGTAGGTAAAGCTGCGCATCCCCAGACCATAGGCGGGGTTCTTCAGCTCGCGAGCGATGTTCAGGCGGCCGTAGGGCCGGCCGGTGGCGACGCGGGGACGCTGCACCTCGTCCAGGACGGTCGACGACAGGACGTTAGGCTTCAGGCCCATCTGGGCCTGCATCCAGGCGGCGAGATCCACGATGGTCGAGTTGACGCCGGCCGCGGCGGGCACGTGATAGTAGGCGTCCGACAGCTTCAGCTCCCGGCGAGCGCGGTCGTGGGGCCGGGCCCAATGCGCGGCCGAGGTCAGGCCGGCCATGCCGATCGAGGCCCCGGTCATGCCCAGGGGGCCGAACAGCTTGCGCTGCACGGTCTGCGCGTAGGGCTCGCCGGTCTTGCCCTGGATGACCTCGGTGATCGTGTCGTAGGCGACGTTCTGGTAGCTGTGGCAGGTGCCCGGCGGGCAGACCGGCTTCAGCGCGCCATAGGAGGCTCGGATCTTGGCCGGATCGACGCCGTCCTCCAGCTGGCCGTCATAGGCGTTCTTGCCAAGGCCGGTGCGCTGCGCCAGCAGGTCCTCGACCGTCAGAGTGTTCTGCGCGTCGCCCGGCAGGCGCAGGCTGGTGTTGAAGGCCACCAGCGGCTCGGTCAGCGACAAGGCGCCGTCGGCCGCCATCCGCGCGCTGAGGGTCGAGGCCACGGTCTTGGACAGCGACGCCCAGCGGAACACGGTGCGGGCGTCGACCTTCGCGCCGCCCTCGGTGGTGCGGCCATAGCCGTGGACGAAGGACAACCGCCCCTTCTCGACGACGGCCACGGCCAGGCCCTCCATGGTCTTGTCGGCGGCCATCGCGGCGATGCGGGCGTTCAGGGCGTCATAGTCGATGTCGCCATGCCAGGCGGACGGCTTTTCGGGCGTGTTCAGCGCCGCCTGCCCGATCGCCTCGGACACCGCCTTGGGCGCTTTCTTCAGGAACGGCAGGGTCGCCAGGCCGCCGACAAGGACGAGGCCCGCCGCGCCGGCGGCGATCCATTTCAGGCGCCGACGCTTTTCCCAGTCGCTTAGCCAGATCCTCGACACGGCGCGTAAACTCTTGAAACTGGATTGGAAACCGATCGCGGCGAGACGCGCGCGGCGACTCGTTCGTTGCGCTTCCTTCTAGCGAGAACGCCCGCGATATGCGCCGAAAAAGGGGCGAGGCGGCAGGTTCTAGCCGAACAGGGCCGTGTAGAGATCACGCGGGTTGACCGGCTTTTCCACCCAGCCCGTCATGCCCGCCTCGCGGCAGGCGGCGACTTCGTCGGGCGAGGCGGCGCCGGTGACGGCGATGATCGGCGTCTGGCGATTGGCGCCGTCCTCGCGCAGCCGGCGAGCGGCTTCCAGCCCGTCCATGCCGGGCATGCGCACGTCCATCAGAATGGCGTCGAAGATCTGCCGCTCGGCCGCCAGCAGGGCCGCCTGGGCGTCCTCGGCGGTCTCCACCCGGGCGCCGAAAGCCTCCAGCATCTGGCGCAGGGCCCGGCGATTGATGTCGTGGTCGTCGACGACCAGAACCACCGGCGCCTCATCGCGCACGGCCAGGGCCTGGACCTCGTCCTCCGCCGGTTCGACCGGCGCGGCGCCGTCGGGCGCGGGCAGGCGCAGGGTGAAGCGCGCGCCGCCTCCCGGAGCGTTGGCCGCCGTCAGCTCGCCGCCCATCAGCCGGGCCAGATCGCGGCTGATCGACAGGCCAAGACCCGTGCCGCCGAAGGCGCGGGCGGTCCCGGCGCCCAGCTGCTCGTAGGGGCTGAACAGCCGTTCGATCTGGTCGTCCTTCAAGCCGGGGCCGGTGTCGCGCACGACGATGGCCACCTGGCGCGGCCGCTCGCGCTCGACGCCGACCTCGACGCTGACCTGGCCCCGACCATCCCCCTTGCTTTCAGGAGTGAACTTGATGGCGTTGCTGAGCAGGTTGTTGAGGATCTGGCGGGTGCGCATCGGGTCGCCTCTCACCCATTGCGGCAGGGTCTCGACACCGGTCAGGGTCAGCGCGACGCCCTTGGCCGAGGCGGCGCAGCGCCAGAACTCGACGGCGTCGCCGACCACGGCCGGCAGGTCGTAGTCGACCGTCTCGACGCCCATGCGCCCGGCCTCGATCTTGGAGAGGTCCAGCAGGTCGTTGAGCATGGCGCGCATCATCACCCCGGCGTCGGTGACCAGGGCGGCCGAGCCTTCGCGGTCCAGGGCCGCCGCGCCGTTCAGTATGGCGTTGATCGGGGTGCGCAGCTCGTGGCTGACCATGGCGATGAAGGCCGACTTGGCGGCCGTCTGGCGCTCGGCCGCTCGCCTCGCGGCGCGCTCGGCGACCATGGTCCGCTCCGACCACAGGAAGACCATCGACAGGGTCAGGCAGAAGAGCCCGCAGCCGATCAGGAAGAACACCGTGATCGGATCGCGCGCGTCGCCGGCGACCAGCGGCGTGACGAACAGGTAGATGATGTGCGGGGCCGCCGCCGCGATGAAGGCGACCAGGCAGCCCTCCGCGCCCATCAGGGCGGTGAAGATCGAGCCGGACAGCAGCAGCACGGCGCCGGCCGAGCCCATCTGCGTATCCATCGCCCACAGCGGGATGGCCAGCCAGCCGAAGATCGCCGCCATCAGGAAATCGCCGACGAGGTTCAGCGCCACGGCGCGTCCCGGGGCCGGCGCGTTCAGGAAATGGCGCAATGCCAGGAACTTGGCCGTCTGGACAGCGACGAAAACGCCCGACCATGCGAACAGGAAGCGCAGGCTTGGCCACACCAGCGCGATCGCGCAGAGGACCAGCACGACGAAGAGGCGAAGGGGGATCAGGCGTCGCCGCGACACCGCGGCGGGGCGGTAGGCGTCCGCCAGGTTGTCCCAGAATGCACTCAACGCAACCCCCGTACACGGCGCGTTCTACTCCCGGGGGAGCGGCGCGGCGGGGCCTTGTACGCCAGCAACCCCTTGCGCGCACGGGAAAATGGCTCGATCCGAGTAGCAAAGGGGCGCGACAACCTTAGCGGTCGCCGCGCCCTTTGATCACTTCGGTCGTAAGGCCTACTCGGCCTTCGGAGCCCGTCGGACCTCGACGACGCGGACCTTGGCGCCGTCCAGCACCAGAGCCAGCTCGCCGCGCTTGATCTTCAGGGCGTCGGCCCCGAAGGCGTCGCGGCGCCAGCCGGTCAGGGCCGGCGTCATGGCGTTGTCGTCGGCGGCGATCTTCTCCAGGTCCGAGACCGTGGCGATCAGCTTGGAGGCGACGCCCGCCTCCTCCGCCCGCGCCTTCAGCAGCACCTTGAGCAGCTCGACCACGGCGCCGGCGTTCTGGGGCGGCGGCGGACCGGGCTTGTCGACGGTCGGGGCGTAGCCCTCCGGATCGGCGAGCGCCGCCTTGATCGCGGCCAGCAGGTCCGGCCCGAACTTGCTGCCGCCAAAGCCCTTGGGCACGCCGCGCAGGTTGTTCAGGGCTTCCAGGCTGGTCGGCGCCTGGGTGGCCAGTTCGTCGATGGCCTCGTCCTTGAGGATGCGGCCGCGCGGCTGGTCGCGGCTTTGAGCGGTGCGCTCGCGCCAGGCGGCGACGGCCTTGAACACGGCCAGATACTTGGAAGCCGTCTTGCGCGGACGCAGGCGACGCCAGGCCTTTTCCGGATCGACGTCGTAGGCGGCGGGATCCGAGATGGCGGACATCTCCTCCTCGACCCAGGCCAGGCGACCCGAGGTCTCGAGGCGCTCACGCAGGGTCGGGAACAGGGCCGCCAGGTGGGTGACGTCGGCCAGGGCGTAGGTCAGCTGGGCTTCGGTCAGCGGCCGGCGGGCCCAGTCGGTGAACCGGCTGGACTTGTCGAGCTCGATGCGCAGCATCTGTCGGACCAGGGCGTCATAGGCGATCTGCTCGCCGAAGCCCGCCGCCATGCCCGCCACCTGGGTGTCGAACAACGGCCTCGGCATGGCCTTCAGGTTGTTGAAGATCTCGACGTCCTGACGGGCGGCGTGGAACACCTTGAGGATGCTCTCGTCGCGCATGACGGCCAGCAGCGGCTCGAGGTCGATGCCCTCGGCCAGTGGATCAATGACGGCTTCGTGCGTGGGCGAGGCGACCTGGATCAGGCACAATTTGGGCCAGTAGGTCGTCTCGCGCATGAACTCGGTGTCGACGGCGACGAAAGGCTCGCCCGCGAGCGCATTACAGAACGCCGCCAGCTCGGCGGTGGTGGTGATCGGCTTCATCGGCTGCTAATAGCCTCGCGCCCCCCCGAGTCTGCAAGCGTCAAGACGCGCTTAGCGGCGCCGGGGAGCGAATTTTCCGCGAGTTCGGACGGGTTCACCGCCCTCCGATAGACCAGAGCGAGCGCCAGAGCGACCATGAGCGATCAGCCGAACGGCCTTACCTACGCCCAGGCGGGAGTCGATATCGACGCGGGCAACGCCCTGGTGGACGCCATCAAGCCCCTGGCCAAGGCCACCCGTCGCCCCGGCGCGGAAGCCAGCCTGGGCGGTTTCGGGGCCCTGTTCGACCTCAAGGCGGCCGGCTATGACGATCCGCTGCTGGTCACCACGACCGACGGCGTCGGCACCAAGCTGCGCATCGCCATCGACGCGGGCATGCACGCCACGGTCGGCATCGACCTGGTCGCCATGTGCGTCAACGACCTGCTGGCGCAAGGCGCCGAGCCGCTGATGTTCCTGGACTATTTCGCCACCGGTAAACTGGACATCGAGGTCGCCAAGAGCGTCGTCGCCGGCATCGCCGAGGGCTGCAAGCTGGCCGGCGCGGCCCTGGTCGGCGGCGAGACCGCCGAGATGCCGGGCATGTATAGCGACGGCGAATATGACCTGGCGGGCTTCTCCGTCGGGGCCGTCGACCGCGACGACGTCCTGCCCAAGCTGGACAAGCAACGCGCCGGCGACATCATCATCGGCCTCGGCTCCTCGGGCCCGCACTCGAACGGCTATTCGCTGGTGCGCCGCGTGGTCGAGCGATCGGGCCTGGCCTGGGACGCCCCCGCGCCGTTCGAAGATGGCAAGACCCTGGCCGAGGCCCTGATGGCCCCGACCCGCATCTATGTGAAGTCGCTGCTGCCCCTGCTGCAGTCGGGTCGCGTCAAGGGCGGCGCGCACATCACCGGCGGCGGCCTGATCGAGAACCCGCCGCGCGCCATCGCCGAAGGCCTGGCGGCCGAGTTCGACTGGAACGCCTGGGCCCTGCCTCCGGTGTTCGAGTGGATGGCCAAGGTTGGCGGCGTCTCCGAGCACGAGATGCGCCGCACCTTCAACTGCGGGATCGGCTTCATCATCATCGTGGCGCAAGCCGACGCCGAGCCCGTCCTGGCCGCCCTGCTGAACGCCGGCGAGGACGCCTTCATCTGCGGCCAGCTGGTCAAGGCTTGATGCTGAAGAAGACCAAGGTCGCCGTCCTGATCTCGGGCCGGGGCTCCAACATGGAGGCCCTGGTCCGCGCCGCGAAGGCGCCGGCCTGCCCGTTCGAGATCGCCCTCGTCCTGGCCAACAAGCCGGACGCCGGCGGCCTGGCCACGGCGGCGGCCGAAGGCGTCGAGGCCCTCTGCATCGACCAGAAGCCGTTCGGCAAGGACCGCGAGGCCCACGAACGCGCCATCGACGCGGCCCTGCGCGAGCGCGGGATCGAGGTCATCGCCCTGTCCGGCTACATGCGGATCCTGACGCCGTTCCTGGTCGACGCCTGGGAAGGCCGGATGCTGAACATCCACCCCTCCCTGCTGCCGGCCTATCCGGGCCTGGACACTCACGCCCGCGCCATCGCCGCCGGCGAGGTCGAGGCGGGCTGCACCGTCCACCTGGTCACGGCCGGCGTCGACGAGGGCCCGATCCTGGGCCAGGCCCGCGTGCCGATCCTGCCCGACGACGACGACCACAGCCTGGCCGCCCGGGTGCTGGAGCAGGAACATCGGCTCTACGCCGACACCCTGGCCGCGTTCGTCACCGAGCGTCTCGCCAAGGCCTGACGCCCCCTGAGACCGCGTGTCACAGGCGGTAAAGGCTGTTGCGTCAGGACTTCGTCACCATATGGCGTCAGCATGCCGGTCATGGACGCCTGGATCGCCGATCTTTTCGAAGTCGCCGCCGACCACGCCGGTTTCGTCGGCGCGGTCCTGTTCGTCATGACCTTGCTGGAGGCCCTGCTGTTCGTGGGCCTGCTGATTCCGATCCTCGGCGTCATGCTGGCCGCGGGAGCCCTCGTGGCCCAAGGCGCGTTGCATCCGGTTGAAGCGATCCTGTGGTGCAGCGCCGGCGCGGCCGTTGGCGACGCCCTCTCCTATCTGATGGGCCGAGGCCTGGGCGGTCGCCGGGCGAGCCGCCTGCTGTTCGGGGGCAAGCGCCGCCTGCTGGCTCGCGCCAAGCTGCTGACCCGCCGCCACGGCGTGCTGGCGATCGCCGCCGCCCGCTATCTGGGGCCCGCGCGTCCTTTCATTCCAATCCTGGCCGGCATGTCGCGCACGCGCGGCTGGCGTTTCCATGTCGCCAATGTGCTGTCGGCTCCGATCTGGGTGATCTCGCTGCTCGCGCCCAGCTACCTGGCCGCGCGGAACCTGCAGATGTTCGGGAACAACTCCGCCCTGACCAGCGGCCTCGTCCTGGGCGCCCTGCTGCTGATCGGCGCCGGCGCCCTGTGGCTCAAGCAGGCCAGACGCAGCGGGGCTGTAGCCTAGTCACGCCCCTGTCGCCTCAAGATGCGGCGACGATGTCCGCGGGCGCGTCATAGTATCGGATCGATTGCTCGTCCCAGGCATAGTCGGCGCTGGCGATCTGTGCGCGATCGTAGCTTGGCGAGGCCTTGAATCGGTCCTTGGAGACATCGACCTGATACGTCTTGACCATGGGATCGTAGCGAACGATCGACCAGGGAACGGGGTGATACCTGCCCGACCCGCCCAGCAGTCCGGCGCCTTCCACCACGAGGAACTCGATCCGCCCGGTATCCAGGTCGACGAACGTCTCCGCGATGGTTCCAAGCTTGCCGCCGTGCTCACCCAGAAGGTCCTGGCCCAGGATGTCTTTGCTTCTCGTCAGGGGCATCGGGTTCTCTCTCGACCAACCGGCGTGGCTCGCCAGGAGACAAAGCGTCTGAGAACGCCAACGGTTTCGGCCGTCCCTAGAGCGCTTTAGGTTTAAGTGTGAGCGGTCAAACCGGTCGAACGCGCTCAAGATCTAAACAGGCGCTAGACCGACCGCCAGCGCCGCTCGGCCCACAGGCCGCCGGCCAGCACGACCGCCACGGCGCCCCACAGGGCGGCCGCGCCGATATGCAGATAGGTCAGCGCGCCCAGGGCCCCGCCGCCCGCCAGGCCCGTCCACAGCAGCACATAGCGCAGCCAGTCCGAGGGCTCGCCGCCGACCAGGGCCCCGGCGATGCGCTGGCCGGCCTTGACCAGGGCGCCGGTCATGTAGGTGAGGCCGACGGCCACGTCGCCGTTCCTCTGGAACACCGCGTTCTCGGCCCCCATGGCCATGGCCACGGCGGTGACGCCAGCGGTGTCGTGGCCCAGCGCCAGCAGGCCCGCGCCCAGGGCCAGCAGCGTGGCTTCCAGGATCAGGACCGGCGAGCGCCGGGTCTCACCCAGCGCCCGGGCCGTCAGCGCCCCCAGCACGACGCCGGCGACGAACGAGGCCACCAGGGTCAGCACGGTCAGCACCGCCGCCCAGTGGGCCGTCGCCAGGCCCACGCCCAGGCGCGTGGAGTTTCCGCTCATGAACGAGACGAAGAACCCGCCCAGCTTCAGGAAGCCGATCGCGTCCACATAGCCAGCCACGCCCGACAGCGTCACCGCCAAGACCACCTCGCCCCGTTCGTAGTGCTTCACCGCCAAGCTCCGCGACAAAAGAAAACGCCCGGATCGTCACCGATCCGGGCGCTTGGCGTCATCCGAAAATGACAGGCTGGATCAGCCGACGATCTGATCGTCCGTGAAGAACTGGGCGATTTCGATCGCGGCGTTCTCTTGGCTGTCCGAACCGTGGACCGAGTTTTCGCCGATCGACAGGGCGAACAGCTTGCGGATGGTGCCTTCGGCGGCGTCCTTGGGGTTGGTGGCGCCCATGACTTCGCGGTACTTGGCGACGGCGTTTTCGCCTTCCAGCACCTGGACGACGACCGGCTCGGCGGTCATCTGGCCGACGAGTTCGCCGTAGAACGGACGCTCGGCGTGGACTTCGTAGAACTTCTTGGCTTGTTCTTCGGTCAGGCGCACGCGGCGCTGAGCGACGATGCGCAGGCCAGCGGCCTCGATCACCGCGTTGATGGCGCCGGTCAGGTTACGACGGGTGGCGTCCGGCTTGATGATCGAGAAGGTGCGTTCAGTCACGGAGTGATCTCACAGAAAAGTTGTGGATTGGGAGGTTGCGGGCTTATAGCCGGGCGCCTCCTCCCCGCCAACCCCGACGCGTAACCTTCATAAAATGCTTCAGATCCGTGACCTGACCTTCAACGCCTGGGGTCGGAAGTTCTTCGACCACGCCAGCGTCAGCCTGCCGCCGGGCGCCAAGGTCGGTCTGATCGGCCGCAATGGCGTCGGCAAGTCGACTCTGTTCAAGCTGATCCTGGGCCAACTTCACGCCGGCGACGACGAGATCAGCCTGCCCAAGTCCGCGCGGATCGGCTCGGTGGACCAGGAGCACCCGGCCACGCCGTTCACCCTGCTGGATACGGTGCTGGAGGCCGACGAGGAGCGCCACGACCTGCTGACCCGGCTGGAGACGGCCGATCCCGAGGCGATGGGCGAGATCTGGGCCCGGCTGATCGAGATCGATTCCGACGCCGCCCCCGCCAAGGCCTCGGAAATCCTGGTAGGCCTCGGCTTCACGCAAGACGATTTGGCGCGGCCGATGAGCGAGTTCTCCGGCGGCTGGCGGATGCGCGTGGCCCTGGCCGCGGCGCTGTTCGCCGAGCCGGACATGCTGCTGCTGGACGAACCGACCAACTATCTCGACCTGGAAGGCGCGCTCTGGCTGGAAGCGAGGCTTCAGAAGTACCCGCACACCGCCCTGATCGTCAGCCACGACCGCGAGCTGCTCAACAACAGCTGTACGCACATGCTGCACCTGGCCGGCGGCAAGCTGGAACTCTACACCGGCGGCTACGACGACTTCGAGAAGCGCCGCGCCGAGAAGGCTCGCCTGCAACTGTCGGCCAAGGCCAAGCAGGACGCCGAGCGCGCCCACCTGCAGGCCTTCGTCGACCGCTTCAAGGCCAAGGCCTCCAAAGCGGCGCAAGCGCAGTCCCGCATGAAGCGCCTGGCCAAGATGGAGCCGGTGGCCACCACGATCGAGGAGCGCGTCGCGCCCTTCACCCTGCCCTCGCCGCCGCGCCCGCTGGCGCCGCCGCTGATCCGCCTTGAGCGGGCCAATGTCGGCTACGAGGAAGGCCGCTCGATCCTCAAGAACCTCAACCTGCGCATGGACCTGGACGACCGCATCGGCCTGCTGGGCGTCAACGGGGCGGGCAAGTCGACCTTCGCCAAGATGATCGCCGGCGCGCTGGGCGTGCAGTCGGGCGAATTCCACCGCGACCGCAAGATGAAGGTCGGCTGGTTCCACCAGCACCAGATCGAGGCGATGGACCCGGCCGACACCCCGCTGGAGATCATCCGCCGGGCCATGCCGGACGCCTCGGAAAGCTCGCGCCGCTCGAAACTGGCCCAGTTCGGCCTCGGCTTCGAGAAGCAGGAGACCACGGTCGCCAACCTGTCGGGCGGCGAGCGGGCCCGCCTGCTGCTCAACATGGTGGCGATGGACGCGCCGCACATGCTGATCCTCGACGAACCGACCAACCACCTGGACATCGACAGCCGCCGCGCCCTGCTGGACGCGCTGAACGACTATATGGGCGCGGTGATCCTGATCACCCACGACCGCTCGCTGATGGAGCTGGTCGCCGACCGCCTGTGGCTGGCCGCCGACGGCACGGTGAAACCGTTCGACGGCGACATGGACGACTACGCCAAGTTCGTGCTGGACCGCGCCAAGCAGGCCGTGAAGCCGACCCAGGTGGCCCGCGAGCCCGAGCCGGCGGCTTCCGCGCCGAAGAAGTCCGTCGCCATCGAGCCCCTGAAGCGCAAGATCGAGGCCGCCGAGCAGGTCGTCATGCGCACGACGCGGCAGGTGAACGAGCTGGAAACCCAGTTGGCCGACCCGCAGCTTTACAAGAACCCGACCAAGGTGGCCGAACTGACCAAGCGCCGCGACAACGCCAAGGCCAAGCTGGACGACGCCGAGGCGACCTGGATGACCCTGGCCGAGGAATTGGCGGCGGCGGAGGCGTGAGCTTCACCGGAGACATCGAGGGCTTAGGGTAAACCCGCGTGAACCAAGAAGTTTAGCGCTTCCGCGACACCTGTGGGCGCAGGGTGCGCGCCATGAGCACCGCCCATCCTCGCAACCATGTCGTGGCCAATCCGGAAGGTTTGTCCGCGTCCGTCGTCCTGGAAGCGTTCGCCGACTGGGTGAACGCCCGGATCGGCGAGGCCATGCGGATCGAGATGGACCTGGCGTTCCGCGACCGTCCGTTCGACATCGAGGTCGGCCGCGCGCCGCCCCTGGTCGGCTGGGAGCATAGGTTCATCCAGCCCGGCGCGGCCGCGCCGAAGGGCAAGATGTGGACCGTCTACCGTCTGCACGACCAGGAAGGCCGCCCCGCTCACCTGCCCCACTCCGGCGACATGGCCGAGGACCTGACGCCGCTGCTGGGCGAGTTGGGCTATCTGGGCGTGTTCGAGGACGGCGTGGCGATGTTCCCGGGCGTCGGCAAGCGCTAGCCGCCTATTGGTCCCAGGGCGGCGTTCCCTTGAACCTCCACGACAACCTCGTCTAGACGGTGGCGGGGATCGGTTCGCTCATGGCCTGGGCCAGGGTGGACAGCAGCGACATCACCGTCAGCGGCTTGGGCGTCGCGCCGTCGAACACCGGGTCCAGCGGTCCCGACCGCACATCGGCCGAGAAGGCGATGATCGGCGCGCCGGCGCTGGGCCCCCGCTCGGCCCGGATCCGCTGGGCGGCCGAGACCCCGTCCAGCCGCGGCATCCGTAGGTCCATCAGGATGACGTCATAGGGCGCGGCGGCGGCGGCGGCGACGCCCTCCTCGCCGTCTCGGGCCTCGGCGACCTCGACTCCGACCGCTTCCAGCACCGAGCGGACCAGTTCGCGGTTGCCGGCGTTGTCGTCGACGACCAGCACGCGGCTGCCCGGCGGCGGCAGCGGGAAGTCGTCCTCGCCCTGGCCCTCCTCGGCGAGCTGGGCGACTTGGGCCGGGATTTCGAACCAGAAGCGCGCGCCCTTGCCCTCCTCGCTCTCGACACCGATCTCGCCGCCCATCAGTTCGACCAGCCCCTTCGAGATAGCGAGGCCCAGGCCGGCGCCGCCGTGCTGGCGGTTCAGGGCCGCGTCGATCTGCGAGAAGCGGGCGAACAGCAGCGCCTGATCCTCGGCCGCCACGCCGCGCCCGGTGTCGACCACGGCGATGCGCAGCCGGTTCCCGTGGTGAACGACGGAAAGGCCGACCTTGCCCGTGTCGGTGAACTTCACGGCGTTGCCGACCAGATTGACCAGCACCTGGCGCACGCGCTCGGGGTCGATCATCACCTGGGCCGGCAACGTCGCGAGGCCGTCGGCGCCCAGGGTCAGGCCCTTGGCCATCGCTCCGGCGCTCGTCAGCTCCAGCACCTCGGCGACCAGATCGGCGACGCCGGTCGGGCGGACGTTCAGCGCGATGCGTCCGGCCTCCAGCCGCGAAAAGTCGAGGATGTCGTTGATCGTCGTCAGCAGGGTCTGTCCCCCGGCGGCGATGCGGTCGAGATAGCGCCGGGCGCGCGGCGACAGGTCGGGCTCGTCGGCCGCCAGGTTGGCGAAGCCGATCACGGCGGTCAGCGGCGTGCGCAGCTCGTGGCTCATATTGGCCAGGAACTCACCCTTCACGGCGGCGGCGGTCTCGGCCTCGGCCCGGGCGGCGCGCAGGTCCAGCTCCAGGGTCTTGCGGGCGGTGACATCGCGGATGATGTCGGTGATGCCGTTGGGAACGCCGGTCAGCGGGTCGCAGGCCAGGGTCGGCCGCGACTCCAGCCAGATCATGCCGCCGTCCTCGCGGAAGGCACGGTACTCGACCGTGGCGGCCGGCGGGGCCGAGGCGCCGTCGAGGCACTCGCGCTGGGCGCGGACCACCTCGCCGATCTTGGCAAGGTCGTCGGGGTGCAGGGTCTTCAGATAGCCCGCGCCCAGCAGGTCCTCGGGCGGATAGCCCATGATCGAACGGGCGGCCGGCGAGATGTAGGTCATCTGCCCGTGCAGGTCGCTGTGGGCGATGATGTCCAGGGCGCTCTCGGCCAGCAGGCGGAACTTGGCCTCGCTGCGTTCGGCCGCGGCGCTGGTCTCGACCAGCTCGGTTATGATCGCGCGGCGCTGGCGCTGGAAGGCGGCGACCGGCAGGGCGACGAAAGTCGAGACGGCCAGGAACAGCTGCAGCACGGCCGACTGCGTGGCCGGGCCCGACAGGATCAGGTGGATGGGTCCGTGGCCCGCGATGGTCAAGACGAGGGCGATCGCCGCCACCAGCACCACACCCAGGACCGCGCCCAGCACCTCCTGGCGCCACGCCGCCAGCAACATGACCGGCGGCACCAGGAACAGGAACGGATACTTGGTCTGGCCGAAGACGGCGGCGGTCATCAGGCCGCAGGCGACGATCGACAGCGCCCCATCGCGGGTCAGGGGGCGCTCGCGCAGATAGAATTTGGCCTTGAACAGGACCAGCAGGCAGGGGCCGACGGTCAACATGCCCAGGATGTCGTTCAGCACCCAGCCGGTGACGTTGCTCAGGAGGTCGCCGCCGCGCAGCAGCGTGTAGATCGACGACGCGGCGCCCCCCACGATCACCGGGGCCATGAACCCGCCCAGCAGGACGAAGGCCAGCATGTCGCGCGGTCGGCCCAGGTCGATCGCCTCGCCCGTCATACGGCGTACGGCGACCGCGGCCAGCAGCGCCTCGGAGATGTTCAGCGTCACCAGGATGGCGTTGATCGTCGGGCTGTCGCCCGCGTGGGCGCCGGCCGCCAGGGCGCCCAGAAGTCCGCCGGCCACCAGAGCCGGCCAGCGCCGCGAAGGCGACGACAGAAGACACGCGGCCAGGAAGCCGTTCGACAGCCAGATCGGCGAGATTTGACTATAAGCGCGGGGGATCTCGACGCAGAGATAGGCTAGGCCGGCAAAGCCAAATGCGACGCCCAAAGCGGCCAGAAGCGTGGCCGCTAAGTCATCGCGAGTCTTGGGCTCGATCGTTGGCTGGTCGACCATGCTCTGAACCGGCCGGTCAGGAATCTCCGGTGGATTCGGTTATTTCATCCGATCCGGGAAAACGCCAGAAAAGCTTGGCATAACGCGATTTCTAACCGCATTTGACCTCTTGGACGACGCCGGTGTCGGCGTTGAACAGGATGTTCAGGCGGTCGGCGCGGTAGTCCATCGTCACCGGACAGGTCGTGCACGCCACGCGCCAGCGGGAGGGGTCGACCGGAGCCGGCAGGCTGGTGCGCGACTTGCCGACGAAGGCCTGGGCCTCCTTCAGTCCGCACTGATCCTTGGCGGCCTCGGCGACCGGCGGCTTGGCGGGCAGCGCGATGGCCGGCGGCGCGGTGGGCGTGCTGGGCGGCGGCGGCGGGGCCGGCTCGGGCGCGCTGGAGCACGAGGCCAGGATCAGACCCAGGATCACCGCCGACAGTACCCGCTTCATGCCTGCTTCTCCCAACCGCGTTCGGCGCCCTGGCGCCAGTAGGACACCGGATGCCCGGCCTTCTTGAAGACGGACCAGCGTCCGCGCGCCATGGCCAGCGCCTGATCATCCCGGCCGTCGAACAGCAGGATGCAGCGCGACACCCCGGTCAGATCGCCCGGCTCGGCGCCGTCGATCAGGAACAGCGCGTCACCGGCGTTCGGGTTGCCGTCCTCGGCGGTCAGCAGCACCGGCTGGCGCTCGGCCATCGGCTCGCTGGCCAGGCCGTGCGGCAGGAAGCTGTCCTCGCGCCAGGTCCAGAGGTGCTGGTCCAGCGCCTCGATGCGCCGAGGATCTCCGCCGCGCACCAGCGCCTTCCAGCCCCTGCCCAGCGTCTTTTCCAGAAGCTCGGGCAGCACCGCCTCGAGCGGCGAGCGCTCCAGGTGGTAGAACCAGACCTCGCAGGGGTTAGCGGTCATCAAATTTCCCTGTCATCCCGGGCGAAGCGTAGCGAAGACCCGGGACCACCACAAACTCAGCGCTTCCCCTGGTCCCGGCTCGGCGCGCTATGCGCTTGGCCGGGATGACAGCTTTCGCGGATCAGCCTTCGTAGGCGTCGGCGACGAGGCGGTTGAGCAGGCGAACGCCGTAGCCGGCCGCGCCGTCCGGCACGGTCGGGTCGGTCGAGGGCTTCTTCCAGGCGACCGAGGCGATGTCCAGGTGCGCCCACGGCACGCCGTTGACGAACTTCTGCAGGAACAGGCCCGCCGTGATCGAGCCGGCCGGACGGCCGCCGATGTTCTTCATGTCGGCGATCGGGCTTTCGATCTGCTTCTCGTAGGCGGCCGGCAGCGGCAGGCGCCACAGGCTCTCGCGCTCGGCCTTGCCGGCGGCAAGGAGTTTTTCCGACAAACCATCGTTATTGCTGAACAAACCGGCGTAGTCATGACCCAGCGAGATGATGATCGCCCCGGTCAGGGTGGCCAGGTCGATCATGAACTGCGGCTTGAAGCGGTCCTGGCAGTACCAGAGGGCGTCGGCCAGCACGAGGCGGCCTTCGGCGTCGGTGTTGATGACCTCGATCGTCTGCCCCGACATCGAGGTGACCACGTCCCCGGGACGCTGGGCGTTACCGTCCGGCATGTTCTCGACGAGACCGAGAATACCGATGGCGTTGACCTTGGCCTTGCGGCCGGCCAGGGCGTGCATGACGCCGGTCACGGCGGCCGCGCCGCCCATGTCCCACTTCATGTCTTCCATGCCGTCGGCCGGCTTGATCGAGATGCCGCCGGTGTCGAAGGTGACGCCCTTGCCGACGAAGGCGATCGGCTGGGCCGATTTGTCGGCCGCGCCCGTCCACTTCATGATGACCAGCTGGCTCTCGCGGCGGCTGCCCTGGCCGACGCCCAGCAGGCTGCCCATCCCCAGCTCGGCCATCTGGGCCTCGCCGAGAACCTCGACCTCCAGGCCCAGGCTCTCCAGGCTCTTGGCGCGGGCGGCGAACTCTTCCGGATGCAGGATGTTGGCCGGCTCGGAAACGAGGTCGCGGCTGAAGACGATGGCGTCGGCCAGGGCGGCCAGCGGCTCGTAGGCCTTCTGGGCCTTGACCGGGTCGGCGGCGGCGACCTTCACCACCTGGACCGAGGGCTTCTTGTCGGCCTTCTCGGTGGTGCGGTACTTGTCGAAGCGATAAGCGGCCAGGCGCGCGCCGAAGGCGGCGCGGGCGGCGCTCTCGGCGTCGGCGCCCAGCTTCAGGACCAGCTCGGTGACGCCCGTGGTCTTGATGGCCTGATAGGCCGAGGCGGCGGCGGTCTCGACCGCTTCCGGCTCCACCGCGCCCGAACCGTCGACGCCGACCAGCACCAGGCGGGCGGCTTCCAGGCCATGGGGCGCGACGACGTCCAGCGTCTGGCCCTTGGCGCCGGTGAAGCGGCCGCCGGCGATGGCGCGCGCCAGGGCGCCGCCGGTCGACTCGTTGGCGGCCTTGGCCTCCGGCGACAGGGCCGCGCCCTCATGGGCCAGGACCGCGAGGGCGGCCGTGGCGCCGGCCTGGGTGTCGACGGGGACGAACTCGATACGCATGCCGCGCTCCTGCATTTGGGCGACTTCTAGGTGGCGCGTCACGACGCGCCGCCACTCAATCTTGAACTAGGCGGCATAGTCCAATGCCGCGCCATAGAAAAGGCTCCGTTGGGCCGCACTCGGCACAGCTAAGTCAGGTCCCCCGTTGTGTCGACGCGAAGCCCCCGTGTAGAACGACCCATCTTCGGGGTTCGTCCCACGAATCCATCCGCCCGAACCCCCACTCGATGCGCCTCATAGAACGCTATCTCTTCCGGCAGTTGCTAGGCCCGACGCTGCTGGCGACGGCGGCCCTGGTGGCGCTCGCGCTGTTGGCGCGCAGCCTGTCGGAGTTCGACGTGCTGGTGGAACAGCGCCAGAGCGCGCTGGTGTTCCTGAAGATCATCGTCCTGGCCCTGCCCCAGCTTCTCGGCATCATGATGCCGCTGGCCCTGTTCGTGGCCGCGCTGGTGGCGCTGAACCGTCTGCATACCGAGCAGGAAATCGTCGTCTGCTTCGCCGGCGGCATGAGCCGCTGGAGCGTCATCTCGCCGGCCATGCGCCTGGCGGTGATCGCGGCCCTGGTGTCGCTGGTCTCGGGCCTGTGGCTGCAGCCCTGGAGCGCCCGCCAGATCCGCGAGACGTCCTTCGACATCAAGACCGACGTCGCCTCGACGCTGGTTCAGCCAGGCCAGTTCACCGAACCGGGTCCGGGCCTGACGGTCTATGCGCAGTCGATCGACCGCGACAACAAGATCCAGAACCTGTTCATCCACCAGGACACGGCCAACGGCGGCGCCTCGACCTATTCGTCACGTGAGGCCGAGATCGCCACCCGCCGGGGCGAGCCGGTGCTGATCATGCGCCATGGCTCCAACCAGCAGTTCTCGCGCCAGGGCGTGCTGCAATACACCTCGTTCGACGAGTACACCTTCGACCTGTCCAGCCTGTCGCACACCGACGAGCTGCTGCACTACAAGATCGCCGACCGCTATCCGCACGAGCTGTTCTTCCCCGACCTGACCCAGGACTGGGAGCAGCGGAACAAGGGCAAGCTGCTGGCGGAAGGTCATTCGCGGTTCGCCGCCCCGCTCTACAACATCGCGCTGATGACCATGGCCCTGGCGGCCGTGCTGGGCGGCTCGTTCAGCCGCATGGGCTATGGCAAGCGGATGGCCGCCGTCGGCGCCGCCGCCGCGGTGGTCCGCATCGTCGGCTTCGGCGTGCAGGCCGCTTGCGAGGACAACGCCTGGCTGAACGTCCTGCAGTACATGGCGCCGCTGGCCGCCACGTGGTGGGGCCTGTCGCAGGTCTTCCGCCAGAAGGTCTCGCCGCGCCGCGCCGCCCGGATGGCCAAGGCCGCCCCCGCCCTGTCGGGAGCCGCGTGATGCTGACCATGGGCATGCTGGAACGCTACGTCCTCAAGCGCACCATGAGCGCCCTGGTGGCGGCCCTGGCCGTGCTGGGCGCGATGGTGATGCTGATCGCCTTCGTCGACATCGCCCGCAACGTCGGCACGCGGGCGGACGCCAGTTTTTTCCAGCTTCTGTATCTGACCTTCCTGCAGGCTCCCGCCACCATCCTGGTGCTGGCCCCGTTCGTCTTCCTGTTCGGCACCATGTGGGCCTTCGTCGAGCTGAACCGGCGCAGCGAGCTGATCGCCATGCGCGCCGCCGGGGTCTCGGCCTGGCGGTTCATCATGCCCGCCGCGATGGCCTCGTTCTTCATCGGCCTGCTGAGCATCACCCTGCTCAACCCGCTGACCACGGCCATGACCGCCAAGTTCGAGACCGAGCGCGATCGGGTCATGAACGGCTACCTGAAAGAGGCCCCCAAGGGCACCTGGCTGCGTCAGGGCGACGACAAGACCCAGATCGTCATCCGCGCCCGGGACCGGGACCTGATCGACGGCTCGGTGCGCCTGCGGGGCGTGTCGCTGTTCGTCTACACCCTGAACAACAAGGGCGTGATGGACTTCACCCGCCGCATCGAGGCCAACGAGGCGCGGCTTGAGCCGGGCTTCTGGCGCCTGACCGGCGTGCGCGAGGCCACGCCCGGCGCCGGGGCGATCCGCTCCGACAGCCTGTCGATCCCCTCCAATCTCGACGACCGCACCGCCTCGGAGCGCTTCAATACGCCCCAGGCCGTGGCCCTGTGGCGGCTGCCCGCGACGATCCAGCGTACCGAGGACGCCGGCTTTTCGGCCGCGCCGTTCAAGCTGCGGCTGCAGCAGGACCTGGCCACGCCGATCCTGTTCGCCGCCATGTCGGTGCTGGCGGCGGCCTTTTCGCTGCGCCTGATGCGGCTTGGCGGCCTGGCCGCCCTGGCCGGTTCTGGCGTCGCGCTGGGCTTTGGGTTCTTTTTCTTCAACGAGCTATGCAGCACCTTGGGCAAGGCCGACGTTCTGGCCCCGTTCATCGCCGCATGGACACCGCCAACCGTCGCGCTTTTGGCGGGCTTCACTTTGCTTTGCTATACGGAAGATGGGTGAGTCATTGCTGCCAGGGTCATTCATGACTGAAACGCGTCCCAGCGTCCCGTCCGCCTGCCGCGCGCTGCTGTTCAGCGGCGCGGCCTGGCTGGCGTTCGCCTGCGCGGGCGCGGCCCACGCTCAGCAAAGCCTGGCCACGATCCCGCCGACGCCGGTGGTTCCCGCCGCCCCTTCCGACGGCCTGACGGACGAGGGCTATTACCTCGAATCCGACCTGCTGATCCGGGACGACGTCAACCAGATCATGACGGCGCGCGGCAAGGTGCAGAGCCGCTATCAGGGCCGCACGCTGCGCGCCGACGAGGTGATCTACAACGCCAAGACCGGCGAGATCACGGCCAACGGCCACGTCCAGCTGATCAATCCGGACGGCACCGCCGAGTTCGCCGACCACATGGAAGTCGACAAGGACATGAAGGCGGGCTTCGCCCAGAACTTCGCGGCCCGTCTCGACCAGAACATGAAGATCGCGTCGGTCACGGCCGTGCGGCGCAACGCCAACATTCAGGAACTGAACCGGGCGATCTACACGCCCTGCGAGGTCTGCGCCGAAAAGCCGACGCCGACCTGGTCGGTCTCGGCCGACAAGATCGTGCAGGATAAGCAGAAGCAGCTGATCTACTACAAGAACGCCACCATCCGTCTGTGGGGCGCGCCGATCCTGTACATGCCGCTGTTCTGGCATCCGGATCCGCAGGCCAAGCGCAGCTCGGGCTTCCTGGCGCCGAAGATCGACTTCTCCAAGGGCCGGGGCACCTCGTACAACCAGCCCTACTATTACGTGATCTCACCGTCGTCGGACGTGATCATCGCCCCGCAGATCAGCACGGGCGTCAATCCGTTCCTGAACGTGAACTACCGCAAGCGCTTCTACTCGGGGGCGATCGAGGCGCGCGGCGGCTTCACCTACGACAAGGATTTCGACATCCACGGCGACCGATTCGGTCAGTCGACCGCCCGCAGCTACATCCTGGCCAACGGCAAGTTCGACATCAACGAGAAGTGGAAGTGGGGCTTCACGGCCGAGCGCGTCTCCGACGCCCTGCTGTTCGACAAGTACAAGATCAACGACGTCTATGTGCAGCGCGGCCTGTTCACGAGCGACGACCACCGTCTGACCTCGCAGATCTACGCCACCCGCCAGGACGCCCGGTCGTGGTTCTCGGTGACGGCCGTCTCGATCCAGGGCCTGCGCGTCGTTGGCATCAATCCGACGACCAACTCGGCAAACGCCTTCGAGAACAGCGGCGCCTTCCCGTTGATCGGCCCGCTGGTCGAAGCCCGCTGGGAACCCGACACCCCGGTCCTGGGCGGTCGTCTGCGCCTGCAAGGCTCGGGCGTCATGCTCAACCGCTCGGAGTCGCAATACGGCGAACCGCCCTACTACCTGCCCGACTACAAGGGCCAGAACGGTGTCGATTCCAGCCGCGCCAGCTTCAAGGCCGACTGGCGCACCAGCACCATCGTCGGCAACGGCCTGAAGATCTCGCCCTTCGCCCAGGCCCGCGGCGACGCCTATTCGATCAAATCGTACATCACGCCGGCCGCGGCGGCCTTGGGCGACAGCGACAACGACACCTACACCCGCGCCCTCGGCGTGGGCGGCGTGGACCTGAGCCTGCCGTTCTACAAGCCGCTGAAGAACGGCGGCAACGTCGTGCTGGAGCCCCTGGCTCAGGTGGCCGTGGGTTCGGACAGTTCGCGCGTGCCCACCATCGTGGCCCGCAACGGGACCACGACCTACCTCTACAACGAGGACAGCGCGACGCTGGAGTTCGACGAAACCAACCTTTTCTCGGCCAACAAGTCGCCGGGCTTCGACCTCTATGAGGGCGGCCAGCGCCTGAACCTCGGCGGCCGCGCCACCTACACCCTGCCGGGCGGCCGCAGCGGCAGCATCCTGGTCGGCCGCAGCTTCCGCTCCGAGTTCGATCCGCTGATCCCGACCCGCACCGGCCTGCAGAGCAAGTCGTCCGACTGGATCGTGGCCGCGACGGTCACGCCGGTCCGCGGCATCACGGCCTTCGCCCGCACGCGCCTCGACTCGGACACCCAGGAGATCAAGCGCCTGGAGACCGGCGTCGACGCCTTCACCACCCGTGGCTACGCCTCGGTCCGCTACCTGAAGGACGAGCTCGATTCCAACGGCAGCCGCCAGGAGAGCTTCGAGGCCCGTGGCGAGCTGAAGCTGACCAAGCACTGGTCGGTGACCACCTACGGCGCGCGCGACATGGTCGCCGACGTCTGGCGCCGCCGCGACCTGGGCGTCGCCTACCAGGACGACTGCATCCGCATCGACGTGATCTACCAGCAGCAGGACCGCTACGCCTCGACGGCCACCGGTCTGCGCCTGCAGCCTGACCATACGATCGTGTTCAGCCTTTCGTTCGCCACATTGGGCGCAGCAGGATACGTCTCCAAATGAGTGAACACGTCTTGGGGGGGCGTGCCGCGTCCGCGCGCGTCCGCCCGGTGTGTCTCGGGGGCGACGACCGCTTGGTCGACCAGGGGGAAACGTCAGATTTGGCGTTCGTCACTTCGGAAAACATGCTAACCGACCGCGCCCGCCGGGTGCGGCCAGGGACTAGAGGAACGACACTATCCATGCGGTCTGCGCGTAGCGTCACGACTTTCGCGGCCGGCGCCGCGTCCATTCTCGCCCTGACCGTGGCGAGCCTCGGCCTGCCCGCGCAAGCTCTTCAGGCGCAAGAGGCGGCTCCGCCTCAGGTCGCGGCCCCGCCGGCTCCGGCCGCCGCGCCGCCGGCGCCCGCCAACCCGCTTTCGGAAAGCGTGGCGGCGGTCGTCAACGACGAGATCGTCTCCAGCTATGACCTGATGCAGCGCATGCGCCTGCTGATGGCCACCTCGGGCATGCAGGCCACCCCGGAGAACCTGCCGCAGATCGAGCAGGAAGCCCTGCGCTCGCTGATCGACGAGCACCTGCAGATGCAGGAGCTCAAGCGCGTCGAGAAGCAGCAGAAGATCACGATCATCTCGACCGACAAGGAAGTCGACGAGCAGATCGGCGACATCGCCCAGTCCAACAAGATGACCGCCGAGCAGCTGAAGCAGTCGCTGGTCCAGCAAGGTATCGGCCTGGACACTTGGCGCGCCCAGCTGCGCGCCGACTCTTCGTGGCAGGGCTGGATCCAGGGCCGCTACGGTTCGCGCCTGCGCATCGGCGAAGACCAGATCAAGGCTTATCAGCGCCGCCTGGCCGACGCGGCGGCCAAGCCGCAGTACCAGGTCAGCGAGGTGTTCCTCGACGCCGCCCGCGTCGGCGGCATGGAGGTAGCCACCAACGGCGCCGCCCAGCTGATCAACCAGATGCAGCAAGGCGCGCCCTTCGCCGCCGTCGCCCGCCAGTTCTCGGGTTCGGCCACGGCCGCCAACGGCGGCGACGTGGGCTGGGTCAGCCCGGGCGAGATGCCGCCGGAAGTCGACGCCGCGCTCGAAGAACTGCGCCCCGGCCAGCTGTCCAAGCCGATCGCGGTCAAGGACGGCGTCTATATCGTCTATCTGCGCGACAAGCGCGCCGGCTCGAAGACCGCGATCGTCGACCTCAAGCAGGTCGCCGCCCCGCTGGCCGCCGACGCCACCGAGGCCCAGGTCGCCGCGGCCACCAAGCTGCTGACCGACCTGAAGCCCAAGATCGCCAACTGCACGAGCCTGGAAGCCACCGCCGGCAAGGTGGACGGCCTGGTCGCCGGCGACCTCGGCGAGGCCGAGATCACCGACCTGGCCCCCGCCTTCCAGGAAGCGGCCAACAAGCTGGACGTCGGCCAGATCTCGGATCCGATCCGCACCGACGCCGGCATGCACCTGATCGCGGTCTGCGGTAAGCGCCAGGGCGGCGCCAACGCCCCGTCGCACGACCAGATCGAGAACCGCCTGCGCGGCCAGCAGCTGGCGCTGATCTCCAAGCGCTACCTGCGCGACCTGCGCAACCAGGCGACCATCGAGACCCGATAGGCCAGAACCCAGTGACACTCCGCCCGCTCGCCCTCAGCGCTGGTGATCCCGCCGGCGTCGGCGCGGAGATCATCGCCAAGGCCTGGGCCGCCCTGCGCCAGGACGGCCCCGCCTTCGTGGTGGTGGGCGACGCCCAACTGCTGGCCTCGGCCGGCGGCGGGGTGAAGGTCCGCGCCGTGACGGGTCCCCACGAGGCCGCCGGCGTCTTCGCGCAAGCCCTGCCGGTCATCGACATCCCCCTGCTCTCCCCGGTCGTCTCGGGCCAGCCCTCGCCGACCTATGCGCCGCAGGTGATCCGCTGGATCGAGACCGGCGTGGGCCTGGCCTTGTCCGGCGCCGTCTCGGGCCTGGTCACCGCGCCGATCGCCAAGGCCCCGCTCTACGAGGCCGGCTTCAAGTTCCCCGGCCACACCGAGTTCCTGGCCGAGCTGACCGCCGCGGCGACCTTCGACGGCGCGCGCGGCCCGGTGATGATGCTGGCCGCCGGCGACCTGCGGGCGACGCTGGTGACCATCCACACCGCCATCGCCAAGGTCCCGGCCGCCCTGACCGTCGAGAGCATCGTCAACAGCGGCCTCGTCACCGCCCAGGCCCTGCGCCAGGACTTCGGCGTCGAGCGGCCCCGCCTGGCCGTCGCCGCCCTGAACCCGCACGCCGGCGAAGGCGGAGCCCTGGGCCGCGAGGAGATCGAGATCATCGCCCCGGCCGTCCGCGCCCTGAAGGACCAGGGCGTCGACGCCTTCGGTCCGGCCCCGGCCGACACCCTGTTCCATCCGGAAGCCCGCGTCCGTTACGACGGCGTGCTGTGCATGTATCACGACCAGGCCCTGATCCCGGTCAAGATGCTGGACTTCTGGGGCGGCGTGAACATCACCCTGGGGTTGCCGATCGTACGCACCTCGCCCGACCACGGCACCGGCTTCGACATCGCTGGACGCGGCCTCGCCCGTCCCGATAGCCTGATCGCCGCCATCAGGCTGGCGGCCGACATCGCCGCCCGCCGCGGCGGCTGAAAGATAGAGACGATGAGCCTGGCCGACCTGCCGCCCCTGCGCGAGGCCCTGGAGCGCCATGACCTGCTGGCGCGCAAGAGCTTCGGCCAGCACTTCCTGCTGGACCTGAACATCACCCGCAAGATCGCCCGCCTGGCGCAAGTCGGCGAAGGGGATGTCGTGGTCGAGGTCGGTCCGGGCCCCGGCGGCCTGACCCGCGCCCTGCTGGAGACTGGCGCCAGGGTCGTGGCCATCGAGAAGGACAGCCGCTTCCTGCCCCTGCTGTCCGACCTCGCCGAGGTCGCCGACGGCCGCCTGGAGCTGGTCGAGGGCGACGCCCTGAAGGTCGACGCGCTGAAGGCCGCCGGCGGGCCGGCCCACGTCGTCTCCAACCTCCCCTACAACGTCGGCACCCAGCTTCTGATCAACTGGCTCACGGGGCCCTTCAAGCCGCTGTCGATGACCCTGATGTTCCAGAAGGAAGTCGCCGACCGCATCGTCGCGCATACCGACGACGACGCTTACGGCCGCCTGGCCGTGATCTCCCAGGTGCTGTGCGACGCCAAGACGGTCATGGACCTGCCCGCCAAGGCCTTCACACCGCCGCCCAAGGTCGCCTCGGCCGTGGTTCGCCTTGTGCCCAAGGCGGACCCGCCGCCGGCCGACCTGATCGCCGCCCTCGAACGCGTCACCGCCGCCGCCTTCGGTCAACGCCGCAAGATGCTACGCTCCAGCCTCAAGGGGCTGGGCGGCGGCGAGCTGTGCGAAAAGGCCGGCATCAGCCCCGACGCCCGCGCGGAGGTCATCGACCTGGCCGGCTTCCTGGCGCTGGCGCGGGCGAGCCTGAGCCAAGCTTCAGCTTAGAGCGTGCTTGGGTTTGATTGAATCGCGGGATTCCGATTTTGGGCGGATCGTGATTCAAGATGCGAGCTGGGTGGAGGCCAGCTCGGATGGTTCGACCTTACTCGATGGACTTGCGAGAGCGTCTAGTGGCGGCGGTGGAGGCTGGCGAGAGCCGGCGTTCGGC